>NZ_JAOZPV010000017.1 GCF_029932565.1 Hydrogenimonas sp. | reverse complement strand
GCAACCCGTTGTCAAGTAAATTCGTATGGATTGGAAGAAAAATATTTAGATATAAGAGATGTGTGCTGAAGATGCACAACGAAACCTGTTGGAATATGGGTTACTTCGCAGGTTTTCCGGCAAATGGAAGAAGCGCACTGCCCCACGTCAAACCGCCGCCAAAGGCATCAAGAAGCATCGTATCACCCTGCTGCAGACGGCCATTCTCCCAAATATCATTCATCGCCATCGGTATGGATGCAGATGATGTATTGCCATACTTATGGACTGTCAACACTACCTGATCCGACGACATTTTCAGCGCATCACCAACCGCTTTAATGATACGGTAGTTGGCCTGATGGGGAATAAAGTGTTTGATCTCCTGTGCATCGAGACCGTTGTCGTTGAGAATATTGACTACGTCACTGGTCAATGTGCGGACTGCGATTTTGAATGTTTCATTCCCTTTCATTTTCATCGTACAGAGTTTCTCTTCCACGATATTTTCGGAACATGGATGTTTTACACCACAACCCGGTGTCATGAGAAGATCCCCATAATTTCCGTCCGCAGAGATATGAATGTCCGTAATCGCTTCCGATCTTTTTTTTGTCGCACTGACAACAGCAGCACCTGCACCATCCCCAAACAATACACATGTCGTCCGATCATCGTAATCGACAATGGCACTCAGCTTTTCCGCTCCGACAATCAATACATTTTTTTTCATTCCCGATTCGATAAATGCTTTGGCAACAGCCAATGCATAGATAAACCCGGTACAGGCAGCGGAAATATCGAATGCTGTCACATTGGTTCGCCCCAGTTTTGAAGCGATCACACAGGCGGTGGAAGGCATACAGAGATAATCGGGAGAAATTGTCGCACAGACAATCATATCGATGTCGTTGATTTTAAGACCGGCACGCTGTATGGCGATTTTGGCCGCTTCGACCCCCATATCACTTGTCAGTTCATCTTTGGCCGCAATATGCCGCTCTTTTATCCCTGTACGTTTCACGATCCATTCATCGGTTGTATCGACCATTGTTTCAAAGTCTTTGTTTGTCAGTACTTTTTCAGGAATATACGCACCAATCGATTTCAGAGCAGCATACATAATTATGACCTTTTAACTGTTCAGAGCTTGTAGTCGCAAGCGTATTGCTTCGTTCACGTCGGATTCTACAAACCGAATCGCCTGGAACATCGCATTTTTGATCGCCTTGGGATTGCTTTTTCCGTGACTGATAATTGTACAGGCTTTTACACCCAACAGAGGCGCTCCGCCATATTCGGCATAGTCGATCTGCTTTTTCAATTTTCGAAAAACACGTTTCATCAAAAGCGCACCGGCAATCGAAACGGGCGAGCGTTTGATCTCGGATTTCAGATAGTGACTGATCGTTTCCGCAACCCCTTCACTGGTTTTTAGAAGCACGTTGCCCACAAAACCGTCACAGACTACAACATCGACCGAACCATTGAATATATCACCACCTTCGATATTCCCGACAAAACTGTCAAGCTGACTGATGAGTGGATAGGCCTCTTTGGTCGTTTCATTCCCTTTGGTCGCCTCTTCACCATTGGAAAGCAAACCCACTTTCGCATGGACACATCCCAGTACTTTGCTCGCGTAGGCATCTCCCATGACAGCAAATTGGAAAAGATTGTTGGCATCGCAATCCACATTGGCTCCGACATCGAGAACAATTGTCTGTTTCCCCTGAATTTGCGTCGGCATGAACGTTGCGATAGCAGGCCGGGAAACCCCTTTGATTCGCCCGATACGCAGTGTTGCCAAACTCATCGTTGCGCCACTGTGTCCGGCAGAAACGACGGCATCGGCTTTGCCCTGTCGGACCAGATCGACAGCAATATAGATGGATGAATCCCGACGTTTCAGTGCATCCGTGGCATGCTCATCCATCGCGATGACATCGGAGCAGTGAACGATTTCAACTCTGTTTTTGAACTTTTTGGGGATCAGCGGGGCGATTTTCTTTTCGTCACCGACGAAGATGGGAAGGAAGTTTTTCTTTTTGAGGGCAAATATAGCCCCTTCAACAATCGGGTAGTGACCGAAATCACCACCCATTGCGTCAATGGCAATTTTGACCATTTACGCTTTGTATTCACCTGTAAATTTGTTCATACGGTGCGGCATCCGCCATGTACCGTCGGCATCTTTGACGGGACGTGCCAATGTTATTTTATAATGCGTGCGTCGTTTCGCCGCACGGGTTTTGCTATTACGTCTTTTAGGTACTGCCATATCGTATCTCCTTGAAAAATTTAAAGTTCGATTTCGAAATTATCCTCTTTCCCACAATCGGGGCAAAGATGATATTCGCTTTCTATCGAGGCAATTTCACTTTCACAAATTGTGTCGAAATCGACAATTCCGTCCAAACATTCTATCACATCGAGTGATTCATCTACCTTAAGCGGTCTATCGACGACCTCGATATGGAATGGTTCACAAACATGTTTGGCAAACGCCTCACCGCATCGGTCACAATGAAGATGTATGTTCCCTTCAATTGTTCCATCTATTGTTACATTATGCTTTCCACTGCGCCAAAATTCTCCGGAACAGGTTATATCCTCCTTTTTGACTGAAAAAGAGTGCCTGTTCTCATGAATCTTGCGCAGTTGAATCTGCATATAATTGTCTTAGTGAATCTCTCTCTGGGCGAAAAAAAATGCAATCTCTTTCTGTGCATTTTCCAGACTGTCACTGCCATGTACAGCATTGGCATCGATGCTTTCGGCAAAATCTGCACGAATCGTACCAGGAGCTGCCTCCTGCGGGTTGGTCGCACCCATCAGCTCACGATTTTTTGCAACCGCATTGTCTCCTTCAAGAACCATGACGACAACAGGCCCACTTGTCATAAATTCAACCAGCTCACCGAAAAAAGGTCGCTCTTTGTGAACGGCATAAAATTCACCGGCATCCTGCTCGCTGAGTTGCACTTTTTTCATTGCTGCAATACGCAGCCCATTGCTTTCAAAACGATCGACAATTTTGCCGATGACATTTTTTTTGACGGCATCCGGTTTGATGATAGAAAGGGTTCGCTCCATGAGAATTCTCCAAATTAATAAAATGGGTGGAATTATACTGAAACGATGTTTAAGATTAATTAAAAGAAAGAAGTAGTTTTATGGGGCTGGAGGAGCACGCTCCTCCGATGGTTACAAATTATTCAACGACCGGCTGATGCTCGCTGCGAGCTTCATCGGAAATGTCGTCACGGCATGTAGTACCCTCTGCGCAGGCATCCCAAACGATACAACCCTCTGTCGGGCAGGCTGTTGCACACGCCGGCTCATCATGATAACCGACACACTCGACACACTTGTCAGGATATACATAATAGATCTCTTCACCCGTCGGATTATCCTCATCATCTACGATCGCTTCGACCGGGCACTCGTCAATACATGCTCCACAATTGATACAAGTATCTGTAATCAATACAGCCATATTTAGCTCCTTTTATGATTTAATCATCCGTACTATAACACAACATTTTTAAAAAGTATTTAAATACCCTATCAGAGCCCAAGACTCTTTCGAATCGCTTCCACTTTGTCGGTATTTTCCCAGGTGAACTCCGGTAATTCCCGACCAAAATGCCCATATGCCGCAGTTTTTCGATAAATTGGCCGCAACAGCTCCAACGTATCGATAATTCCTTTCGGAGTCAGGTCGAACAGATCACGGATTGTCGCCTCGATCTTCTCCTCCGGCACTCTGCCGGTTCCATGTGTATCTACCATAATGGACACCGGTTCAACAACACCGATCGCATAGGCGATCTGAATTGTCACTTTGTCACATACACCTGCGGCCACAAGGTTCTTTGCGACATATCGGGCTGCATAGGCGCCACTGCGATCGACTTTGGTGGGATCTTTGCCGCTGAAAGCGCCCCCGCCATGCGGACAGCTTCCGCCATATGTATCGACGATGATCTTCCGACCCGTCAATCCTGCATCCCCCTGAGGTCCCCCAATGACAAATCGGCCTGTCGGGTTGATATGGTACACAATGTTTTCATCGATCAAATCCTCCGGAATCACATTGTAGATAAGCTCTTCGATAATGGCATTTTTGAGCTTTTCGTGTGAGACGTCAGGATCGTGCTGGGTTGAAACGACAATGGTTTTTACCTTGTGGGGCTTGCCGTCCACATACTCCACTGTCACCTGTGCCTTGCCGTCGGGACGCAGAAAGGGCAGTGTTCCATCTTTGCGTGTTTTTGCAAGCCCTTCCGTCAGGCGATGGGCAAGATAGATGGGCAGCGGCATCAGAGTCGGCGTCTCGCGACAGGCATAACCGAACATCAATCCCTGATCGCCTGCTCCGATCATACCACTTTTCTGATCAACTCCCTGGTTGATATCGGGAGACTGCTCTCCGATACCGTTGAGCACGCCGGCGGAACGGTAATCAAATCCATACAATGCATCGGTATATCCGATTTCACGCACCACTTCGCGGGCAATATCCTGCATCGGAGCGTACGTTATCGTTTTGAGTTCACCGGCGATCACGCAGAAACCGTTGGAAAGGAGTGTTTCACATGCAACCCGTGCATTGGGATCGCGCTCGATGATATAATCGAGAATCGCATCACTGATCTGATCGGCCATTTTGTCCGGATGTCCTTCGGTTACCGACTCCGACGTAAAAAGATAATTTTTTGGCACATATATCCTTTCATTGCATTGATTGTGTCATAGACAATTTCGATGGATTATATCCAAATGTTTGTAAAAGATTAATCCGTTTCTATAATATAGCATTGACGCTATAGTGTGTTATAATTTTTTTGTTAATAAACTTTAGCAAGGAGATGCAATGCTCGTAACAAAAAAAGCCCCTGATTTTACTGCCAACGCAGTACTTGGAAACAATGAAATTGTCGACAATTTCAACCTCTATGAAAATTTTGGTGAAAAAGGAACAGTCCTCTTCTTCTACCCGCTCGACTTTACATTCGTCTGTCCCTCTGAAATCATCGCATTCGATCACAGACTCGACGAATTCACAAGCCGCGGCATCAATGTAATCGGTTGTTCAATCGACTCCCATTTCACACACCTTGCATGGAAAAATACTCCGGTTGACGAAGGCGGTATCGGACAGGTACGTTACCCGCTTGTCGCCGATTTGACCAAACAGATTGCCGCCGACTACGATGTATTGCTTGATGCAGGCGTCGCACTTCGCGGATCGTTCCTGATTGACACCGATGGCACCATTCGACATGCTGTCATCAATGACCTTCCGCTCGGACGGAATATCGACGAAATGCTTCGTATGATCGACGCGATGCTCTTTACAAACGAATATGGTGAAGTGTGCCCGGCCGGATGGCACAAAGGAGAAGAAGGCATGAAAGCCGATCCAAAAGGTGTTGCAGAATACCTCGCAAAACACGCCGAAGAACTCTAAGCAATATTTGGAAAAACGGGAATTGGAAATCGTCTGGATTTCCGATTCCTCTCTTCTTTTTCTTTCTCTCTTTTCTTTCTCTAATACCCAATGTTTTTTACAACTGTTTCCACCAGTTGCTCGGGCAGCAACCCCATCGACTCTTCCACCCGTTTCGTATTGCCGTGGGGGATGAAAGAGTCGTCGTATTCGAAAGAGACGATGTCAACATTTTCCAACGATGAGGGCATCAACGCTTCGGCAATAGCGGAGGCGATGCCCCCCATTTTGGCTCCATCGCTGAAAATGAACCATTTTTTATAGTGTTGCACCGCCTCTTCGAGAGTATCTCTGTCAATCGGCTTGGCAAAGCGCAGGTCCAGAACTGCCGCCCGGATATCTCTCTCCTTTAGCAAATCGGCAACGGCAACCGCCCGACCTACTCCATTGCCATAACCGATCAGAAGGATGTCACCATTCTTTTCCAGATATTCGGCTTTTCCGAGTTCAAAAGGAGTTGCAGCATATCGACCGTTTTCCAGCATCATCGCACCACGGGGATATCGGAATGCACTCGGTGTCGGAAACTGGACGGCATACTCGACGGCCAATTCGAGCGTTGCGGCATCACGCGGCGCAAAGAGTGTCATATTGGGAATGGTACGCAGATAGCTGATGTCGAAAGCCCCCTGATGCGTCTCTCCATCCTCTCCCACTATCCCAGCCCGGTCAATCGCGAATGCCACAGGCAGATTCATCAATGCGATATCGTGAATCACCTGGTCATAACCACGCTGAAGGAACGTGGAATAGATTGCAACAACGGGTTTGAATCCCTCTTTTGCAAGAGGACCCATCGATGTCACGGCATGCTGCTCGGCGATGCCGACATCCCAAAAACGCTCGGGAAACCTTTCCATCAACTGTTTCATGCCCGTTCCACTCGGCATGGCGGCCGTCACTCCGACTATTTTTTCATCCTCGCCCGCCAATGCACACAGTTTGTCACTGAAAATTTTTGTGGCACTCGGCGCGCCCCCTTTTTTGAGACTTTCACCGCTGGTTTTGTCAAAAGGGCCGACACCATGCCAGTGTTCGTAGTACCCTTCGGCAATTTTGTATCCCTTTCCTTTCGTGGTCTGAGCATGTACGATGACCGGTTTTTTCAGCTCTTTGGCGGTCTGGAGCGTTTCGATAAGCTGTTCGATATTGTGGCCATTTACGGGCCCGATATATTCCAGACCCATCTCTTCAAAGAGAATACCCGGCGTAATCATACGCATACCCTCTTCCATCCGTTTCGCCATGTAACGGGCCGACTCGGGAAAGTGTTCGAGCATCTGTTCCGTACGCTCTTTGAATCGCTGGTAGAATGGGCTCGCCATAGCCTGGGAAAGGATGCGGCTGATAGCACCGATTGGCTTCGCGATACTCATTTCGTTGTCGTTGAGAACAATGACGGCAGGATATTTCAGATCTCCAAGCTCATTCAGTGCTTCATACACCATCCCTGCACTCATGGCACCGTCACCGATCATCACGACCGGAATACGTGCACTCTCTTCACCGCGCAATCGGATCGCTTTGGCCGCACCTACGGCAAGAGAGACCGATGTGGAGCTGTGGCCCGCGACATAGTAGTCATAGGGTGATTCACTCGGTTTCGTATAGCCGCTGATGCCACCGAACTGCCGCAGTGTATCAAATGCCTCCCATCGACCCGTCAGCAGCTTGTGGGCATAGGCCTGATGACTCACATCGAAAATGAAAGGATCTTTCGACGCATCGAAGACATAGTGCATGGCAACGATTAGATCGGTCGCACCCAGCGTACTACTCAAATGCCCGCCATTGCGGCTGACCACGTCGAGGATTCTCTCCCGAATATCTTGTGCCAATGCTTCCAGTTCTGGCACACTCATCGCCTGGATATCTTCCCGTTTCATCCACTCCCCTACTTGACGGTTCCGAAAACCGCTTCCTTGATCCGTTCAAAGCGATGCATAATTTCACCATCGATACTTCCGATATCACTCACGATGATTACACCCCCCGCGCTCACCGCAGGATCCGGTACAATATCCAGATTCTTTGATTTTTCCAATTTCGTTTTTATGTATTCGAAATCCTCGGGATTGACTTTCAGTGTTATCGTTGCGGCATCCTTCACTTCGGTCAAAAGGAGCCTCGCAAGTCGCAATGCCACCTCTTTCGAATCGTTTTGAATCTCTTTGGCCACAACCTGCCTGGCAAGGTCAAGTGCTGTTTCGATCAACTCTTCTTCAATGGTGCCGACCTTCTCGAGAAACTGCTTCTGGCTATCTTCAAGCATCTGGATCGAGGATGCCAAACGCATCCGCAATGTTTCGATCTCCCGGTTGATCTCCTCGGTACATTGTTTCCGGCCGTTTTCGGTCCCCTCTTCAAATGCACGTTCTTTTTCCGTTTCAAGCCGCTTTTCAAACTCTTCCTGCTGTTTTTCAAGCTGCATCTGCATTTTTACCAGATTGGTGGATAGTTCATCCGCTTTTTTGAGCATCTGTTCCACCACCTCATCCCGATCCGTCTCGTCCGGCAGATTTGTCTCGGCAGTCATGTCGGGATACTCCTCTGCCTCCGATTCGAGTTCCCTGAATGTATGCGGTTCGACTGCTTGCGCAACCGGCTTCTCCGGTGCTCTTTCCATCTCATCCACATTCTGGGAAAGCACTTTGAAATGGTATTTCTGAATGACGTGCCCGCTGATTTTATCGGGTGGAATAACGGTTTCCATACTACTCGATCATCTCCTCGGCTTCTCCGATGCTCACGACACCTTCCTCTGCCAGCTTCTGCACCACTTCGACGATTTTTCTCTGTGCGCCTTCGACCTCTTTGACCTTGACGGCTCCCATGAACTGCATCTCCTCCTCGAAGGCTTCACGGGCACGCTGCGACATGTTGGAAAGGAAGCGCTCTTTCAACTCTTCCGGTACACTTTTGAGTGCCAGCATCAGATCCTTTTTGTCAACCGCTTTGAGTATTTCGCGAACGGCGTTGTTGTCGAGGTTGACAATGTCTTCGAATGTGAACATCATCTCTTTGATCGCACTGGCAAGCTGCTCATCGAGCTGCTCGATCTGCACCAGCGTCGATTTGGCAGCCTTCTGCCCGAGACGGTTGAAAATGTCGGCAACGGCACGCGGACCGCCGACCTCAACCTTGTAGCTCGCCAACGATTCCAGTTTGCTTTCAAGCACTGTCGAAACCCGTTTGATGATCTGAGGCGAAATGTCACCCAGATTGGCCATACGCATGGCGATAACGGCGCGCAGATCGTCTTCGAAATAGCTGAGTACGTTGGCGGCATCGCCTGGATCCATATGCGCCAGAATAAGGGCGATCGTCTGGGGATGCTCATTGACGATAAAGTCTGCCAGCTGCTGCGGTTTGATTTTGGAGAGAAAACTGAAGCTCTGTGTACTCTGCATCGATTTGGAGAGACGGTCGATAATCTTGCGCGCCTCTTCCGCTCCCAACGCTTTGTAGAGAATCTCTTTGGCATAGTCGAGACCGCCGGTACTCAGATACTGATTCGACTGCAAAATCGCGTAAAACTCTTCCAAAATCGCCATGGCCACGGGCCGGTCGATCGTTTTGGCCATCGCGATAAATTTTGAAATTTCGGTAATCGCATCGACATCCAGATGCGAAAAGACATTCGTCGTGACATCCTCACCCAGCTGAATCAACAGGATCGCAATCTTTTCGGCCATGGAGAGCTCTTCGAGCTGAGCCTGCTGCTGGGGTGTCAACTGTATACTCACCCTTTCTCCTTCTTGATTTTCGTTGCCGCACTCTGCTCAAACTCGCTTTCATCCCGTATCAATGCATTGATGAGTGCAGCAAATTCATCGGTGCGCTCCTCTGCCATCTCTTTGACTTTCTCGAGCAATATATCATATTTGAGCTCTTCTTCACTGAACTCTTCGGTTAAACCGAGCTGCTCTTCCACCTTCTTCCGCATTTCGGTAAATTTCTCGGCCAGCGATTCATGCTCCTCTTCGTCCAGATGGAGCACCGGTTCACCTTCAGTGCTCTCTTCCACAGGGACTTCGAGCATTCGTTCGCTGAATGGAACAATCACTTTTTTGTAGAAAACGAAGAGTATGAGAAACAGGACCAGATATTTCAACAGCGGAATGATCGGTTCGACATAGGCATAGAATGTCGAAACAGCCGATTTATAAGGAGTCGGCACCACTCCCTCTGCCGTACTCTCGAACTTGAAATTGGATACGGTAACCTGGTCACCCCGTTTGGCATTGAATCCGATCGTCTGTTTGACCAGATCACTGATACGCTGCAGCTCTTCGGTATCCCTTGGGATATATTTCATCGATCCTTCTTCATCCGGCACGTATTTCCCATCAACGACCACAGCAGCCGTAATACGCTGGACGGATGCGAACGGCCCTTTCACATTGGAGACCGTTTTGGAAATTTCATAATTGGTCGTTGTCGTCGATTTTTGATATTTCTGTTTGGCCCGATTCGATTCGATTCCCTGCACCGGCCCGATATTGCTGACCGCTCCCGGCACACCGCCGGTCTGTTCCGTCGGAGCGCCCTCTTTTTTCTCTTCTGTGCTCTGCTCGCTGCGTACGACATTTTCCGGGTCGTATCGTTCCTCGACACTGTTTCGCTGCGCAAAGTCAAAGTCAACTGTCACTTTGGCAACAACACGATCCTTTCCACCGATAAAGGGAGCCAGAATATTGACAACCTTCTCTTCGTAAGCCTTCTCGAAACGGTTTTTGTAGGCGATTTGCCGCTTGGCCAGTTCGCTCTCCTCGTCTCCGCTGGCACTCAATGATTCTCCAAATTCGTTGACGATCTTGACATGATCGGGGCTCAGGTTCGCGACAGCCGCTGCAACAAGATTTTTGATACCGGCAATCTGCCTGCGCGATAAACGCATGCCATCGACGGTTTTGATGACAACGGAGGCACTCGGCGGTGTCGATTTGGAGACAAAGACGCTCTCTTTGGGCAGAGCGAGATGCACGACCGCACTTTCGATCGGTCGAAGACTCTGAATCGTCCGGGAGAGCTCTCCCTCTATCGCACGCAGAAATTTCACTTTCTGATCGAAGTCGGTCGAACCGAACTCCTGTTTGTCAAACAGTTCGAAACCGACATGACTCTCTTTTGGCAGCCCCTTGGACGCAACGTTGATACGCACCCGGTAGACCCGGTCCTGCGGCACTTCGATCACGCCATCCTGCGGGATCCGATAAGAGACACCTTCTCTTTCGAGCTCCTGAATGATCAATCCCGCATCTTTGGATGAGAGATGGTCGAAAAGGACGGCATAATGGCCGCTACGCCCGGCCGAAGTATAAAGCACCAGGAAGACGATAAAACCAATGACGGCGAAGAGAGTGCCGACAATCACCATTTTCTGGGCACGGTTGAGTTTTTCATACATCCGTGTCAGCTGCGCCGTCAAATCTTTGAAGTTCATTTTGTCCCGCTATTCAACAGTTGTTTCATCGTATCGAAAAAACGTTGATTCTCATCCGTTTTCCCGATCGTAATACGAATGGCATTGAGGCCATATCCTTTCAAATCCCTGACAATGACTCCCCTCTGCAGCAATGCATCGGCCAATTTTGTAGAGTCGGCAATGCCATCGAGCACATAAGTGATAAAATTGGTATAGCTTTCAATTGTCCGGATCCCCTGTTCTTCGGCAAAATTTTTGTAATGCTCCATTTCGGCGAAGCAGTCCGCAAGCGTCCTCTGCACGAAATGTTGATCCCCCAATGCCGTTTCGGCGGCTACGAGGGAGAGTGTCGTCACATTGAAGGGGGGTCTCAATTTATAGAGCGACCGGATGATTTCGCGCCGGGCAATACCGTAACCGACACGCATACCACCCAGTCCGTAAGCTTTGGAAAAAGTACCGAGGTAGAGAACGTGCGGAAATTTTTCCACCAGATTTTTCGGTTCGATCGCTTTGCATGAATCTTTGAACGCGGCATACTCCTGATAGGCACCATCCACAACGACCAGCGTATCCTCATCGATTCGCTCGACAAAATTTTCGATATCGACGCGGTCAAGGCAGTCGCCTGTCGGATTGTTCGGAGCACAGATGAAAATAATCTCCGGCGCATGTTCCTGGTAAAGCCGATACATAGCATCGAGATCATGGGCAATGCCCGGTGATTTTATAACCGTTGCACCGCACTGTGCCGCATAGATTTGATACATCGCAAACGTAATATCGCTCTGCAGAATCTTGGCACCGCCATACAATTTTGCACGACACGCAAACTCGATAATCTGGTCGCTGCCTGCACCGATAACGAGCTCTTCCCCTGATACGTCAAAATGTGCCGACAGGGCCTGCTTGAGCTCTGTCATTGTATCGTCCGGATAGCGGAACATCAGATGGGCACTGTTACGCACCGCCTCCACCGCTTTGGGACTGCAGCCATGGGGATTTTCATTCGAAGCGAGTTTGACGATATCAGCGGGATCGATGCCGAAATCACGTACCACCAGTTCAATCGGCTTGCCCGGCTCATAGGTTTTGAGATGTTCGATGACAGGGTTGAATTTCATCCGTTTGCCTTATCCATTCTGCACATAACTGCCCAGATATTTGATCGCCTCTTTGTGCTTTTCGAAAAGTTTCCGAATATGGGGCTCATCCCTATGGCCTTCGAAATCGATATAAAACCAGTAATCGAAACCGGCATTCTCCCCGGCCGGTCTGCTTTCGATCTTTTTGAGATTGACATTCGCTTCATGAAAACTCTGAAGAAACTCATAAAGGCTGCCCGGCCTGTCAGAAAGTTTCGCCAAAATCGATGTTTTATCACTTCCACTTGGTGCATTTTCAAAGTCGCTCAGAATGATAAAACGGGTCCGGTTTCTATGATTGTCCTCGATGTTTTCAAACATGATCGGTACCTGATAGAGTTTCGCAGCGATATGCGAGCATATGGCGGCACTCTCATGGTCTTCCGCAGCCAGTCTGGCAGCCTTCGCTGTCGATTCGACCGGAATATATTCGATGGTATCGAGTTCATGATCGAGCAGAAAATTGCGACACTGGTTGAATGCGATATCTTTGGAGTAGATCCGTTTGATCTGATGACGATGCTGTGCTTTACTGACAAACGAGTGGTGAATCGCCATATAAAGCTCCGCTACAATTTTCAGATCGGTCCGGGCCAGCTCGTCAAGCGTTTCACCGACAAACCCGTTGGTGTTGTTCTCGATCGGAACAACCGCGAACCGTGCTCTGTCGGCATGAACCGCTTTGAAGACGGCAGGAATGGAGTGGAGGGGTATGTATTCGCTCATTGCACCAAAGCGGTTTTCGGCAGCCTGATGGGTGAAGCTGCCTTCCGGCCCCAGATAGGCAACCCGTTGGGGTTGTTCAAAATTTCTTGCCACTGCAAAAATTTCCAGGAATATCGCTTCGATCGCCGCTTCGGTCAAAGGACCTTTATTGTTCTGCAGAAGACGCTCGATAATCGCCTTTTCCCGCTCAGGCCGGTAGATGGCCGAACCGGCTTTGTGCTTGAGTTCACCCACCTTCTGAACGACATCTATTCTCTCGTTCAACAATTCCAGCAATCTGTCATCGATGCGGTCGATCTCTTTTCGCAAGTCATCCAGTGTCATGCCGCCCCCTTCCTGATAGTCTCAAACCACTCCGAAATATCCCGAACTACGGCATTGGCACTCTCTTGCGCAATTCCTTTCACCTCTTTCAATGAAGCGATCTTGCCGCTGAGTACCAGTACGGTCTGCATACCCATCGCTCTGGCACCCATCAGATCCCCGACCGGATCATCACTGATCATCGTAACCTCTTCATAAATTACAGAAGAATCCTGTTTCCGAAGTTTTTCGAGTGCTTCACTGTAAAACGGACGGCTCGGTTTTCCAACGACATCGTAGGTTTTCCCAGTCGCAAATGCAATCATTTTCAAAATCGCTCCTACCCCGGGATACCTGCGGCCGTGTTTGGCGTAGATGGAGGTTTCATGCATGCCGATCAGCTTCGCTCCATTCAAAACGAGTTCGATCATGTGGGCATAGTCGTCATTCGTAAAATCCTCTCTGATCGCCACAAGCACCGCAGCCGGATGCTCAAAGTCGAGACGATAGCCCCGTTTCCGAAGAACATCGAGAAACTGCGGCGATCCGTAAGCGGCTACAGAAGAGGGTGGCAAAAGACGATCGAGAACCATCAAGGGATCGAGATACTGCTCATCATCGAAAACGAAACCCTGCTCCCGAAGATAGCGTTTGAACGTTTCGCTCTCCTGTTTTGTATTGTTGGTGACCAGAACATAGGGAAAACGATTTTCCCGGAGAAAACGGACTGCTTCTATCGCTCCTGCTATTGGCTTTTTCTCTTTGTCGTCGATCAATGTGCCCTGCACATCGATCATAAACCCTTTCAGAGGCACATCTTCTCCAGTCGTATCAGATCGTCGAGGGTTTCCCGCTGGCGAATGCAGCGGTCTTTGCCTTCGACAATGGCGATCTCCGCCGGCCGCGGACGGGTATTGTAGTTGCTCGCCATCACAAACCCGTACGCGCCGGTGCTGTGCACGACAATCAGGTCGTCGTGTTCCGTCGGAGGGAGCAGACGTTTTTTGGCAAAGAAATCACCGCTTTCACAAACAGGACCGACAACATCCGCCTCGCTGCCACCATTCTCTTTGCCAACCACTTCAACTTTGTGATAGGCATTGTAGAGACTGGGGCGAAGCAGATCGTTCATCGCACCGTCAACGATTATGAAACGTTTCCCCTCATTGACTTTTTCATAAAGCACTCGGGTCAAAAAATAGCCCGCATTGCCGACCAGAAATCTTCCGGGCTCACATATGACCGTCATGTCGAGCCCATACAGCGTCGCCAAAATCGCCTGGGCATATTCGTAAGGATCGATAGTCGTCTCGTTGTCGTAAACGATACCCAGACCGCCTCCCACATCGAAAAACTTGATTTCGATATTGATGGCTGCCAGACTTCGAACCAGATCGGCCACGATCATCGATGCCTCTCTGATCGGATCGAGTTCAGTCAGCTGCGATCCAATGTGGAAATGGATGCCTATCGGATCGAGATAATCGGAGTGGTTGGCATGGATATACATCCGCTTCGCCGTTTCGATATCGACACCGAATTTATTTTCGTGCAATCCGGTCGAAATGTAGGGATGGGTTTTGGGATCGATATTGGGATTGACGCGGATACTGATGCGTGCCTGCATATCCAGTTTTCGGGCAATTTGCTCGACACGTTCCATCTCCGCTTCACTTTCGAGATTGAGTAGCAGGATATCGCTTTTCAGAGCCTCTTCGATCTCGTCGTCACGCTTTCCCACTCCGCTGAAAATGATCTTGTATTTCGGCACACCGGCCATCAATGCACGTTTGACCTCTCCGATCGAAACACAATCGGCCCCCGAACCCTGTTGTGCCAAATGGGAAATAACCGAGAGATTGGAGTTTGCTTTGACGGCATAGCTGATCAGTGATTTACGGGCGGAAAAGGCCTTTTTCAGCTTTTCATACTGCTGTGTGATATGATTGAAATCGTAAATATAAAGAGGCGTATCATATTTCTGCGCCAACCCTCTGAAATCGATCAAAAAGATCCCTTTTGATGAAATTTTTTCTATTTTATCAAAAAAAGGTTAAAGAGGAGCCAACCTTGGGAGAAAATCTGTTATAAGCGGTTGGTTTTGAAAAAGTAGTTGTAAAATGCTGCGATTGAAAGCAGAAAAACGATCATAACCGATCCAAGTTCCGGATAGATGACGCCGGATCGGCCGATTCGGTAAAGAAGGTAGAGCAATCCCCAGACGAAAAGTGCCGTTCCCGTCAGGATGAATGAAGTCCACAGGAGATTGACGCTCCTTGCATAGGGCGGAATCGTAATGAAAAAGATAACAACCAGAAAAATCGCGAACAGCGGTGTCACGACCATATGATAGAAGAGGTTGCGTACCTTCAACGTATCGAGCCCCTGCGATGCCAGCAGCTTGAAGGCTTCGTAAGCAGCTTGTATCGTGTAGTAACGTTTTCCTTCGAAAACAGAAGTCAGAATTTTTGGCTTGAATCCGTGAAGTGTCTCGACGGTTGCTTTGTATTCGGTTCGGAATCCTTCGCCGCCGAGTTCTTCCGGTTTTGGCTTCCAGACTATTCTGGCATTATCGATAATCCACCGCTCGTTCTTGAAGCGTGCCTTCGCACCGTAGATCATTTGAGTCAACTCACCATGTTTCATCGTATAGATGCGGATATCAAGTGCCTCTTTTTTTTGCGGGATCAACTGACCAATATAGATAAAACTCTCATTGTATTTAACGAACAGATTACGTTTGATCTGAGTGCCTCTTTTTCCATGCAAAAGATTTTTTCCCAGAAGTTCCGCATCGACGAACGATGTGAAATGCATTCCGATATAGAGGATAGTCAACAAAAACGAAACAGCAATAAAAGGACTCAACACCTCTTTCTTGGAGTAGCCAAGTGCATAGAAACTGAGCAGTGCATTGCTGCGTATCAAAACGATTTTCGTCACGATCATTGCAAATATAAGCGTCAGAGGAAAGAGCAGGTCGAGTGCATACGAACCTTTATAAAAGAGGTAGAGAACTTTGATGTTGAAACCTTCGAGTCTGCCGGCATGCTGAAGATAGTCGAGCCCGGCGAATAGAAACGAAAGTGCAAACGCGATAATGAAAAAATATTTGAGATAGAACCAGGCGATATATCGAAACATTCTCATGCCGAATTCCATTGCGGTTTTTTGAGAGTGTACTGTGATGCCACTTTTTCAAGAGGGTGGCGGATCAATTCCAGTGCCGCCACGGCAGCATGATCGATCCACTGCGGCAATATTTTCATCTCTTCCGCCGAAAAATCGTGCAGTACATAATCGACGACCTGCGATTTGAAGCGCGGTTTTCCGATCCCCATCCGGATGCGAATGTAGTCGTTTCCTACCATCGAGTCGATCGACTTGAGACCGTTGTGACCTCCGTTTCCGCCTCCCCGCTTGAACCGAATGGCTCCAAACGGCAGATCGAGATCGTCGTGAATGACGATAATCCGTTCAAGGTCGATTTTATAAAAATTTTTTACCGCCTGAACAGCGATACCGGAGCGGTTCATAAACGTGAGAGGCTTGAGAAAAAGAATCTGGGATGTTTTATGCAGCTCGCCATGAAACGATGAGGACGAAAGGGAGTGGGCTCCTGTCATCCCGACCAGATGGTCGAGTGTCAGGAAGCCGATATTGTGGCGTGTATATTCGTACTTCGCTCCCGGATTGCCCAGGCCGACGATCAGCCACATCAAGCGTTACTTCGCTTTGATAACTCCGACAACCGGAACACGTCCGGCAACCATGATTTTGTATTTGTCAGACTCCGGAATGTCACGGATCAGGATCGCATCACCGACATCGAGATCCGACACGTCGAGCGTGAAGCTTTCGGGAATGTTTTCGATGGTTCCTTTGACCTTGATACGACGTTTGGAAATAGCGAGAACACCTTTGTTTTTCAGGCCCTTCGGTGTTCCAACCGTTTTGACAGGCACCATATAATGGGTCTCGACACCCGGCTGTGCAACCATCAGATCGACATGAAGTATCTGATCGGTAACCGGATGAAGTTGATACTCCTGAATGACCACTTTCATCTCGTTGTCGCCAAGCTTGACCGGAAATGCGAGGGTCTCCTTGTGGCGCACGGTACGGATAAATTCACCCATCTTGAATGCGGCATGTATATTGTCAAGCCCTTTTCCATAGATGTTGGCGATTAGATAACCATCTCGGCGCAATTTTTTTGCATCGCTCTTGCCGATACTCTCTCTAACGATTCCTTCCAACATTGTGTTGTCCTTGTAACAGATTTACGTGCCGCCAAGGGCACTTTAAGAGGCGAATATTATCAGAATTCTGTTTAATCTTCTTTTAATCCAAAAATATCCGCATCGTTTTCAGGAATATAGACACCCGCTTTGCCCTGTCCGACATCCACATGGGTCTCCATCCCTTCGATGCGAAGCTTGAGATCGTTCGGACTGGTTGCATTGAGCATCGCTTCGTTGAACGAAATCTTCCCTTTTTTGTAAAGTTTCAGAAGTGCGGTATCGAAACTCTGTGTTCCATGAATCTGCGTACCTTCATCCAATGCATCCTTGATCTCCATATCACGGCCTTCAAGAATGAGCTTCTGGATATACGATGTATTGAAAAGGATCTCCATCGCTGCCGTTCGGCCACCATCGACCGTCTTGACGAGACGCTGTGACAAAACCCCCTGCAATACGGATGCCAGTGTGTGACGGACGCGGTTCTGGTCTTCCGGAGGAAACACACTGATCGTACGGTTGATCGTCTCTTTCGCATCGAGCGTATGGAGTGTCGAAAGTACGAGATGGCCCGTTTCAGCCGCATGCAGTGCAGTATCGATCGTTTCGACATCACGCATCTCACCGACCAGAATGATATCGGGGTCCTCACGCAGTGCTGCCCGGAGAGCTCGCGAAAAGCTCAATGAATCCTGTCCGATACTGCGCTGATTGATCAGGCACTTCTGATCCTTGTGAACAAATTCAATCGGGTCTTCGATCGTAATGATATGTCTGTTGTATTTGTTGTTGATCTCATCGATAATCGCTGCCAGCGTTGTCGATTTACCCGATCCCGTAACACCGGTAACCAAAACGAGTCCACGCGGAATGTCGGTCAGTTTATGAACCGCCGACGGCAGTTCCAGTTCGTCGATCGTCGCGATGCGTGCCGGAATGACACGGAAAACGGCGGAGACACCATCCATCTGAAAAAACATGTTTCCCCGGAAATGGGTATTCTCATCGAACATATAGAGAAAGTCGATCTCTTTGTTTTCGACGAATTCACCGAAACGGCCACGGAGAATCTCTTTGGCCATCGTAATCGAATCTTCGTGTGTAAATTTCTCTTTTGTAACCGTTACAATGTCTCCATTGATACGTGCACGCACCTGGGCATTGGCCTTGATGTGAAGGTCACTGCCACCATGTTCGATGAGGCCCTTCATGTATTGTCTTACTTTTTTGGTGACTTCGAATGTCAATTCGTTGACATTGACCTCTTTTTCAAATTGTGTCATTGCGTTACTCCAAATGGGCTAAAAGAGTTGCGAACGCCTCTTTGAAAGCTTTGAGACCATCTTCGAGAAGCGTTTCGTAGACTTCGGCCATCTCGATGCCCGCACTCTCGATTCTTCCGAAAAAGGTATCGATCTCTTTTTCACTGAAAGGCAGTTTCGGTGTATGATCAGGATTTTCCAGAAACGCTTCGATGGTTGCAAGCGGTGCCGTGTTGACACTGTGGGGTGCCATCAACTCTTTGATGTAATAATCGGCAGAAAAGGCATCCCCTTTCACCCCTGTGCTCGCAAAAAGTGTCCGAATCGCTTTATCGCCGTGCCCCTCGACCAGATTATAGATTCTTGCCGCATTCATAATGCCGACACGACCCGGTTCGAGACCCCGTTCGAGCAGCTTTGCGTCGAGCATCCGGTCGAAACGGCTCACGAAAACGCTGAGTACTCCTTTGACCTCTTTGTTGCCGGAGGCCCTGTAGATTTTCAATCCCTCTTCCATCGCCTGGAGACATTTAAGGGCTTGCAGCGGTGAAAAGATCAGCGTTGCATTGACATCGATCCCTTCGCTCATCAGCGTCGTCATCGCTTTGTAGCCCGCCTCGGTCGCAGGAACCTTGATCATGACGTTTTCCATGCCGATTTCCCGATAAAGACGCCGTCCCTCTTCGATCGTACCCTCTGTATCATCACACAAAAAAGGATCCACCTCGATACTGACAAAACCGTCGTTACCGGCTTCATAGAGCGGTTTCAACGTTTCGGCGGCGGTTCGGATATCCTCCTTCGCCATCGCTTCGTATTTAGCCTTTGCCGAGTGATTCTGAAGTTTGTCGAGCTGCGCCGTATACGCCGGAGAGGTCTCGATCGACGACGCGAATATCGCCGGATTGCTGGTAGCACCGTTGATAATCTTTTCGCCGATCATTCGTTTGAACTCTCTCTGCAAATGGTCCCGTTCGATAAAATCGAGCCAGAGTGAAAAACCCAACTTCTCATTGATCATGCAAACTCCTTCTTTTACCATGTTATATCATCGAGCAGAGGCTCATGTTCCTGCCAGTTGCCAGGCATACCGAGATGCTGCTGCGTCTCGGCCAGTTCATCTAGAAATCTATCGCGTTTGATACGTACCGCACCGAGACGAATCAGATGCTCCGAAGGGATCTGGCAATCGATAAACGCGAAATTCCACCGTTTCGCCAACTCCACCAGATAGGCCAGAGCGATTTTGGAGCGATCCGGTTCGAGCGAAAACATCGACTCGCCGAAAAAGGCACGCCCCACACTGACGCCATACAATCCACCCACCAATTCGTCGTTTCGGTCATAGACTTCGATCGAATGGGCGAATCCCCGACTATGCAGCATCCTGTAGCTTTCGACGACTTCCGGAAGAATCCACGTCCCTTCCTGCCCATGGCGCGGCACACGGGCACAAAAATACATAACCCGTTCAAAATTTCTGTCCAATTTTATCGTAAATCGTTTCTGACGGAGTTTTTTTCTGAGGGATCGATGAATCTTGAAGTCCTGCGGATAAAGAAGGAGTCGCGGATCGGGCGACCACCAGAGTATCGGATCTCCCTCGTTGTACCAGGGAAAGATACCCCGACGGTACGCCGTCAGAACACGATCGGGATTGAGATCCCCGCCGTAGGCCAGCAGCCCCTCTTTCATCGCATAGCGGGGATCCGGAAAAATATAGTCAAACCCCAGGCGGGGAATGGCCGACCCGTTAGACACGTTCGGCGACTTTGAATTCGAGTTTTCCGTGTTTGACGCCGAATTTCACCTCTCCGCCGTGTTTGAGATCGCCAAAGAGAATCTCTTCGGTCAACGGCGCCTTGATCTTTTCGGCAATGATCCGGCTGAGTGGACGGGCGCCCATCGCTTCGTCGTATCCCTCTTCGGCAAGATAGGCCTTCGCCGCATCGGTGAGTGTAATGACAATCTTCTTCTCTGCCATCTGTGCATTGAGCTCGTCGATGAATTTGTCGACGATTCTCTTCACATGCTCAAGCTTGAGCTGGTCGAAACGTACCACCGCATCGAGCCGGTTTCTGAACTCCGGACTGAATGCCGATTTGATCGCCGTATCGTGTTTCGCTTCGCTTCGCGCACCAAATCCCATCACATTGGCTTCACCTGCCCCGACATTGGATGTCATGATGATAATGACATTTTTGAAATCGGCGCGATTGCCGGTATTGTCCGTCAGCATCGCATTGTCCATCACCTGCAGGAGTACCTGGATCAGATCCGGATGCGCCTTTTCGATCTCGTCGAGCAACAGTACCGTATGCGGATGCTTACGGATCGCCTCGGTCAGCTGCCCGCCCTGCTCGTAGCCGACATAGCCCGGAGGAGCACCGATGAGTCGGCTGACGGCATGTTTCTCCATATATTCGCTCATGTCGAACCGTTCGAAATGGACGCCCAGCGCTTCCGCCAGCTCGATCGCGAGTGCCGTCTTTCCGACACCGGTCGGCCCGGCAAAGAGAAACGAACCCACCGGCTTGTTCGGAGCGCCAAGCCCCGCTCGCGAGCGTTTGATCGCGGCAGCGACCTCCTCGACCGCGCGATCCTGGCCGATAACCCGTGCTTTCAGAATCTTCTCGAGATTCTGCAACGTCGCCAGATCGTCGCTTGTCACACGCGCCGGCGGCAGGTTCAGCATGCGGCTCACCGCATCTTCGATATCCCGTTCGTTGACCTTTCGCCGTTTGCGGGCTTTGAGTCTGAACGAAGCACCCACTTCGTCGATGATATCGATCGCCTTGTCCGGGAGGAAGCGTTCGTGCATGTATTTGACCGAGAGGTCGATCGCTGTCTTCAGCGCTTTTTCACTGAAATGGACGTCATGGTGCGTCTCATATTTGTACTTCAACCCTTTCAGGATTTTCAGCGTATCATCGAAACTGGGCTCCGCCACGTCGACCTTCGCGAAACGCCGGCTCAGTGCCCGGTCTTTTTCGAAAAAGTTGCGATACTCCTCAAATGTCGTCGCACCGATGCATTTAAGATTGCCGTTGGCAAGTGCCGGTTTGAGCAGATTGGAGGCATCCATGCTGCCGCCATTCGTGGCACCGGCACCGACGAGATTGTGAATCTCATCGATGAACAGGACGGCATTTTCACGCTGTTCGAGTTCGTGCAGCACGCCTTTGAGCCGCTTTTCGAAATCACCCCGGTATTTCGTACCGGCGATCAACGAACCGATATCGAGTGCGAAAATCTCCGTATTTTCGAGCATTTCCGGTACATCGCCTTCCGCAATCGCGAGCGCGAGACCCTCGGCGATCGCCGTTTTGCCCACGCCCGGTTCGCCCACAAGGACCGGGTTGTTCTTCTTGCGGCGGCAGAGAATCTGCATCACCCGTTCGATCTCGTTGTCCCGGCCGATAACCGGATCGATCTTCCCGGTTTTGGCCCGTTCGACGAGATTGACCGTAAACTGATCGAGATATTCGCTTTCGCCCTCTTTCTCTTTCTGTTTCGTCTCTTCGATCGGCTCGTTTTCCGTGATGATTTCGAGGATGCTCAATCGGTTGATACCCTGTGAATTCATCAGTGCGACAGCGAAGGAGTGCTCTTCGTTGAAAATCGATGCGAGCAGATCACCTACGCTCGCCTCTTTTTTGTCGGCACTCTGCGCATGCCGGATCATCTGCTCGATAACGCGCGAGAGCGCGACCGTTTCGAATGGCTCGCGCACGACACCTTCCGGCAGCGGCCGAAGCGATGTCATCAAGTGCTGATTGATTCGCGATTTCATCTGCTCGACGTCGGCACCCGCTTTTTGAAGAATTTCGGCTCCCTGCGGCGAAAGCAGAATCGCAAGGAAAATATGTTCGACCGTCAAATATTCATGACGGTGCATTTTGGCGTATTTAACCGCCTCTTTAAAAATGTCGTTGAGATCTTTACTGATCATTCTTTCTCCATCGTAACCCGTAAAGGGAATTCATTGGCTCGGGCGCGTTTGAGTGTCTGATGAACCTTCGTTTCCGCGATTTCGTATATATAGGTTCCGCAGACCCCTTTGCCCTGCTCGTGGATTGCAAGCATGATTTCGACCGCTTCGTCATAACTCTTGTGAAATATATCGGCCAAAACTTCGACGACGAAATCCATCGTCGTATAGTTGTCGTTCCACATAATCACTTTATAGAGTTCCGGTTCTTCGAGGTCGACCTGGTTTTCACTCTCAACCCACTCTTTTTGCGCCAATGTCCAATCCTTTACGCATCTGTCGTTTTAGTTTATTTTAAGTATACCATAATTTAAAAAATTTTCAAGTTTGCATTCAAACCATTGCCGTTTTCCATGCCGCCATGATATCTTCCGCGATAGCCACGGGACTTTCCAAGCCGACCGAGATACGCACCAATCCGTCGGTGATACCCAAAATCTTCCTGTCCAGTGCTTCGAAATCGCGATAAATCGTGCTCGCCATATGCAGCCCGAGCGTTCGGTTGTCTCCCACATTGGCACTCTGAAACAGCAGTTTCGATTCGTTCAAAAAGACGAAGGCACGCTCTTTCGTTCCACACTCCACGGTCAGAAGAGGACCGCACCCCGCCTCGAACAGTGCTTCATAGCGTAAATGGTGTTCGTGTCCCTCCAGAGAAGGATGACGCACTCTGATGCCATTGTCATGCAGGATCGTGGCAATTTTTTCGACACTCTCGTTGATACGCTTGGTACGCAGTGTCAGCGTTTCCATGCCAAGAAGTGTCAGAAAGGATCCGAATGCATTCGCACTCATTCCCAAATCCCGCATGGCCCGCTTTTTCAAAATGGCCATTATCGCTCCCTCTCCTTTTTCAAGCAGCGGATGGATGGAGGAAAATTTCGGATCGAGCAGTTTCTCGCCCTCTTTCTTGAGAGCGCGAAACACCGCCGCACCGCCGAGAGCCGCCGAGTGGCCACTTATGATTTTCGTCGTTGAATAAACCACGATATCCGCTCCCATTTTGAAAGGCTGGACGACAAGGGGAGTGAGCGTGTTGTCCACGACTAGGAGGGTATTGTATTCATTGCACAAAAGAGCGATACGGCGGATATCCGGCAGCTTGAGGTTCGGATTGCCCACACTCTCCATCAGAACGATTTTCACCCCATCCTGCAGGATTTTTTTGATCTCCTCAAAATCGTCCACATCACAGAAAAGAGGCTCGATACCGAAACGCGGCATCGTTTCATTCATCAGTGCATAGGTACCGCCGAAAAACCCTCCAATGCAAAGCACCCTGTCATCTCTCTCGCAAAATGCACTCAAAACCATCGTAACGGCACCCATGCCCGATGCCGTTACGACAGCGCCATGGCCCCCCTCCATCTTGGAGAGCACCGCTTCGAGTTTTCCACCCGTGGGATTTCCCATTCGTGCATAGACCGGTTTGGCGACTTCACCCGAAAAGATCGCTTCCGCCTCCTGCGCCGATTCGTACGCGAAGGCTGCCGAAGGAACGATCTGCGGTGCGACCGACCCCTCTTTGCTTCCGATGAGTTGCGGCAGCAGTGTGTTAAAATATTCGTAATGAAATGCCATCATCTTTTCCTTTTCGCATTCCGGTCCTCCGGAATCTATTTGAAAAGATTATAGCAAAAGAAGTGAATTCAAATTGACAAAGAAAATTTTTGTTACAGCTACCAACACCAATGTCGGTAAAACCCATGTAACCTGCCTGCTGATGGAAGAAGCCGCCAGGCGGGGATTCAGACCTGCCGCTTTCAAGCCGATCGAAACGGGAGTCGAAGACGACAACCCGCTGGATGGATCGCTGCTGCTCGAAACGATGCAGAAACTCAACCCGGCAACACATTCATTGACGACAGATGAAATCGTCCCATACCGGTTCGAACTCCCTGCAGCACCCTATATCGCGAAAGGTGACACGGATATTTCCCTGGAGGTTATCGAAAAACAGATAGGCAACATCGAATCTTTCTGCGATATTCTTTTTATCGAAGGTGCAGGAGGACTGATGGTTCCGATCGAGAAGGAGCTGTTCATGATTGACCTTCCAAATCGTCTCGGTGCCCATACGCTTCTTGTCTCTCCGAGCCGTCTCGGATCGATCAACGACACACTGCTCAGTATGGAAGCATTGACGTCACGTGGTATCGATTTTACACTGGCCATCAACCTCTACGAAGAGCGGGAGAGTTTCGCACATGTCACGCAGCCTTTTTACAGAGAGACGCAGATGGCATACCATTTGCTTCCCCAGGGTATCGAACGCCTGTTCGAACATTTGATCAACCGTTAAAAATAGTAGCCTATTCGTACGGCGAAGTAGTTGTCACTCGTCGTGTCACTCAACCCGTAGGCGTAACTTCCTGTCGCAAACCAGTTGTCATCGATACTGTAAAACCCGTAGCATGTGATGTTTTCAATGGCATCGACACCGTCATAAATCGAATCGGAATAGTAGTAGGAGAGACTGGCATAGAGTTTTGATGAAACGTAGGATCCGACTCCAATGTTGAAGGCGTTGACATGTTGATACTCGATGGTATACGTATTGCCGTCACTTCCAGTATAGGTCACGTCGTCGTCACCGATATAGGTAAAACTGTAACCGCCAAAGAGAGTGTAATCGTCCGTTTGATAGCTCAAATTCAGTGAACCGATGTAATCGGCATCGTTGTTGTTGTATTCCGCATCATAGGTTGGAAAGACGATACCGGCACCCGCCTGCAAAGTGATATCGGGAGTAAGATTGTATTGATAATATGCGGCGAGCGTCGTATCGTTCATTCCACTGTCGTCGTAGTCGTCGCTTTCCGAACTGTAATACGAGGTCAAAAGCTGAAGGGAGATATTGTTGTTATAGTAGTCGATTTGAGCCGTGGTCGTCCACGTATCGGTCTTGTCATTGAGACGATAATTGTACTGGCTGTATGCAACTCCCATGACGATATCGAAATGCTGATCGCTGACGAGTGACCGGACCGAACATCCGGTCGCATCGACCAGGTCGGTGATCGGTGTATTGGGACATTTGTCGATGGCATCGTCGACGCCGTCGAGATCCATATCCGTATAGGCAAAGAGTATCATACAACTCGACAGAAGCGCTGTGACAAATTTGATCATATTCTCTCCCGGTCGGACGAATGATTAGAACCCATCTCAAACATCCCTATAGGCGGTAATAGAGGTGGGTTCTAGTGTCGTTTGAAAGGCGTAGCCGCATTGTGCGGATTGTGTGCCGTTCCTCCGCCGACGGCGTGACCGTGTGCCGCCCCGCCGGCTGCCATATTCGGATGGTTGTGCATATACTGGTCCACTCCGCGCTTTTGGCCCATACGTTCGGCATTGCCCATCTCTTTCATCTGTGTCTTCTGATGAATTTGTGCCATATGGCGCATATTGCCGCGCTGACCATCGGCATTGGCCCTTCTATTGACATGGGCTTTGGCATGAGCCGTGCCCTTCTGCGCATAGCCGCCATGCAGTTTGGAAAGCGCTTCCGTACGCTGCTCATGATTCATTTGGGTCAACTCTCTTTTAAACTGATTCATCAATTCACGCCGTTTTTCCGGATCGGCATGTTTGATTTTTTCGATCTGCGTATCGATATCCATTTGGCCGGTACCGGTTCCACCTCCAGAAACCCCGTATGGGGATACACCCGCATCCCCACTTCTCTCGTTCTGTGCCGTTGCAGCTGCCATGTTCTCCTGTGTATTGACATCGATAACGACATTGGCATCGGCTGCGAAAAGCGAGATACCGGTACCCAGGAAAAGTACTGCGGCTGTTTTACCGACTCTGTTCATAATAATTCTCCTTGTGTTCTGTTTTACGGAGCGCATTATGATGCACAAATGTTAGCATAATGTAAC
>NZ_JAOZPV010000075.1 GCF_029932565.1 Hydrogenimonas sp. | reverse complement strand
TGGCGTACCTTCTATACGGTCTACCCCAACGTGCTCGCCTGGATCCTGGCGTTCGTCAGTTATCATCTCATTACATAAACTTGGATGCCTCCCACTGAAAGTGGGGGCTGCCACAGTCCCGATTATGCGATGTTGCTTACGTAGCTTTCGATAATCAGCTGCTGTATCGCCTGGGGAGAAACGCCTATCGCCCGTGCATGTTTTGAGCAACTCTCCATATCGAACCGTTCGACATCCGTGACAACCTCGAAATATGGATAGAGTGCTCCTTTTTGGTGCAGAAGCGCCTCTTTGATTTGCGTATCGATCTCGATCTGCTCAAGCAGATTCCGCAAAGGGACTTCAAAAAAACTCTCGGCAAGGGAGACGATACCCATAAAAGCTGCCATATCGGCAAGTTCTCTATTGCCGGTATGCATCTGGACGAACTTTCGCAAAAGCTGGGAACGGAAATAGGCAAGTGCGACGATGGGAGAGTCTTCCAGTTTTTCGATCTTTCCGCTCGCATAATTGAGCAGATAGAGCCAGTTGAGCAGATGGATTTTTCCCAACATCATAATCGCATGGTGAACCGATTTGATGGGAGATCTGAGTCCCATATGGGCCGAATTCAGAAACTGCAGCAGCTGCAGGGAAAGTTTCGGGGCCTGTTCGAATGCGGCTGCGATCTCATCGATAGTCGAACTCTCGTTCATCAGCAGATTGGTCAGATGAATCAGTATCTGCTTCGACGGATCAAGCGATTTCTGCTCCCTGAGTTCCGGTTTGGCGAAAAAATAGCCCTGAAAAAGCGTGCATCCAGCCTCTTTATAGGCTTTGAAGTGTTTGTAAGTCTCCACTTTTTCAGCCAGATATGTGAGGTGGGGGAAACGTCCGAACCAATCTATCATCTCTTTCACGTAGTCGACATCGTTGAGCTGAATATCGATTTTCAGGATATCGATAAAGGGAAAAATCGCTTCGAAATTGTCGAAAAACCTTTCATCGAACGTTACATCGTCGATTGCGAACCGATATCCGGCCGATTTGAGCTCTTCAATCCGGCTTTTCAGCGTATCATCGACCTTTACGTCTTCCAGTATCTCGATGATAAACCGCTCTTTTGGCAGCATCGTAACGACATCACCACTGATAAAATGCTCATCGGCATTGATGAATGCAAATCTGTTTCCCAACAGATTGTTGATGCCGAACTGGTTGAGTGTATTGACGGCTACTCTGCTTGTTGCATAAAGATCATCCAGTGCCTCGACATCGGATATCGAAGGCCTGTTTGAAATATCACGAAAAAGCAACTCGTATGCATACACCTGTTCCGCTTCGTCAACAATGGGCTGTCTGGCGATAAAAATGGAATCCATAACGTAGATGCTATCATATAAAATCTGAAAAACAATCTCTCCATATGTCCAATTTTTCATCAAATCGTTTGGAAGCATAGGCTGGCGAGGGAGAAGGGAGTACAATCTGAGGCAGCGTGATATCGGGAAAATAGCGCCGGAAGAGTTCATAAGCTTTCTTCCCGGTAAACATGATGACCCGAATGTGGGGATGCGTTTTCAGGAGAGAAGGAATATCGTTGGGTTTACAGTGTTGTAGGCCGGTATCGGCCGAATTGCTGCGTTCGCAGCTTTGCACGACATCCCAGAGGGCAAGCCGGTTTCTCTTTAGAAGCAATCGCTTCTCTTCGACTGTTTCGGCCGGCATGTTGAAGATGCTGGAAAGCAACGGCCAGAACTGGTTCCTGGGATGTGCATAATAAAAGTTGTTTTCGAACGATTTGATACTGGGAAACGACCCCAGAATGAGAATGTTGGAGTTGTCGTCGATAATCGGATCGAACGGATGGAAGGCGGGTGAACCACCCGCCTTTTCAGAGGAAATCGTGTTACTCGACTTCGGCATCGATGACGTCTTCGTCGCCACCTTGTTTGGCACCGCCTTCGGCACCGCCGGCAGCCTGTTCACCGCCCTGCTCTTTTTTGTACATCGCTTCGGCGAGTTTGTGACTCACTTCGGTCAGAGCTTTGACTTTCTCATCGATCTGCTCTTTGGTCGCGTTTTCATCTTTGAGCGTCTCTTTGAGGGCATCGAGAGCGGCCTGTACCTTCTCTTTCTCGCCCGCTTCGAGATTGTCGCCCACTTCGCCGAGACTTTTTTCGGTCTGGTAGACCAGTGCATCGGCCTGGTTCTTGGTTTCGATGAGCTCTTTGCGCTTGCGATCCTCCTCTTTGTGGGCTTCCGCATCGCGAACCATCTTTTCGATCTCCTCTTCGCTGAGGCCTGAAGATCCCGTAATCTTGATCTCCTGGGACTTGCCGGTCGCCTTGTCTTTCGCGCTGACGGTCAGGATACCGTTGGCATCGATGTCGAAGGTGACTTCGATTTGAGGCACGCCTCGCGGAGCCGGCGGAATACCGCTGAGCTCGAACTGGCCAAGCGATTTGTTGTCTTTCGCCATTTCACGTTCACCCTGGACGACATGGATCGTAACGGCCGGCTGGTTGTCTTCCGCCGTCGAGAAAATCTGCGACTTCTTGACCGGAATCGTCGTACCTTTTTCGATGATTTTGGTCGTTACACCACCGAGCGTTTCGATACCGAGGCTGAGCGGAGTGACATCGAGCAGGAGTACGTCTTTGACGTCCCCTTTCAAAATACCGCCCTGGATCGCTGCACCGATCGCGACGACTTCGTCCGGATTGACCGATTTGTTCAGCTCTTTGCCGAAAAAGTTCTTGACTTTCTCCTGCACGAGCGGAATACGTGTCGAACCGCCGACCATGACGATCTCTTTGACATCGCTTTTGGCCATTCCGGCATCTTTGAGCACCTCATCGATTTTGGTGATCGTCTTATCAATGAGATCCATAATGAGACTCTCGAACTTCGCTCGTGTCACCTTCATGACCAGGTGTTTCGGTCCGCTGGCATCGGCTGTGATGAACGGAAGATTGATTTCCGTCTCCTGTGCTGCCGAAAGCTCCTTTTTCGCGTTTTCTGCCGCTTCTTTCAGACGCTGAAGCGCCATGACATCTGCTTTCAGATCGATACCATTCTCTTTTTGAAACTCTTCGGCGATGAAATCGATGAGCCGGTTGTCGAAATCGTCACCGCCAAGGAAAGCATCACCACCGGTCGCGAGAACTTCGACAACATTGTCGCCAGTTTCCAGAACCGTCACGTCGAACGTACCGCCGCCCAGATCGTAGACGCAGATCTTTTCGGCCTCTTTCTTGTCCAGACCATAGGCGAGTGCCGCTGCCGTCGGTTCGTTGATGATACGCAGGACGTTCAGACCGGCAATGGTACCCGCCTCTTTCGTCGCTTTTCGCTGCGAGTCGTTGAAATAGGCCGGCACGGTAATGACCGCTTCGGTCACCTCTTCCCCCAGATACGCTTCGGCATCCTCTTTCAACTTCATCAGGATCTTCGCCGAAATCTCCTGAGGCGTATAGGTTTTGCCATCGACTTCGATGGCGCAGGCACCGCTTTTGTCCACGACGTGATAGGGCAGGCGCTTTTTCGCTTCCGCCGCCTTCTCTTCGTTACACATCAGACCCATAATACGCTTGACGCTGTAGATAGTCCGTTCCGGGTTTGTGACCATCTGGCGTTTCGCCGGATCTCCGACGAGCACTTCACCCTTCTCTGTATATGCAACGACAGACGGTGTCGTATTTTTTCCCTCTTTGTTGGCGATAATTTTTCCTTCACCGCCTTCGTAAACCGCCATTGCGGAGTTGGTCGTTCCCAGGTCGATTCCTATTACTTTTCCCATTTTTTTATCTCCTTCCAGAATTTGTTTATATTTAACTTTGAGTCTATTGTACTCAACTTTACTCTACCGTTCTGCTACCTGAGTTGCAAAACTCTTTATTTCGCGACACTGACCATCGCAGGACGCAGCAGTCTCTCTTTATAGGTATAACCCTTCTGCAGTACCTGGACAATCTGGCCGCTTTTATGCTCCTCACTCTCCACCTGCATCACCGCATCGTGGAAATTCGGATCGAAGCCCTGATCGATATCCACCACTTTAATATGATGTTTTTCGAAAGTTTTGATGAATTGATCGAGCGTCAGCTGAATACCCTCGCGCAGTTTTGTCAGATGCTCGTCACCACCCTCTTCCGGCATCGGGATCGATGCAAGTGCAAGCTCAAGCGAATCCATAACCGGTAGCAGATCGCGTGCAAACTCCTCCTGCGCGTAGGCGACACTTTTCTCTTTTTCACGCTCCATACGTTTCTTGATGTTTTCAAACTCGGCATGCATACGAAGATATTTGTCTTCACACGCTTCGAGCTCTTCCCGGCACTTATTCAGCTCTTTTATATCGGGATTCTCCACTTCTCTTTCTACTTCTTCAGCCGATTGTTCGCTTCTTTCCTCTTTTTTTCTCATCTCGTCATCTGTTTTTTTTCCAGCCATTTACACCTCCTTGAAAATCTTCGTAAAATCGTGATCGATCGCTCCCATACAAAATATTTTCGTTGGATGATTGTCGATCAACGCTTCCGTTCGCAACGCCATGAACCCTCTTGGAATGAGAGGTTCGAAATGAAGTCCCATAGAGAACTCCTCGATGACATCTCCATCCAGGAAAATACGCATGTTTCGCTTTCCCCAACTGCTTCGTTTCCCGGCGATTCGGATAATTGCTTCCGGATTGATCGCTGTAATCTGCTCATCATTCTTCGCACGCATCTTGTGGTACAGTGACATCATTCCCACATCTTTCGCGATCTGTTTGACCTCGTCGAGTTCATACCCGATCAAATCGCCCAGAAACGATTCGAGCTGACTCTGATAGCGGATCACATATTCATCCGACTCGAAGACCAGAATCAGAAAACGCTCACCGATCCGCTCAATACTTTGCAGTCTGTTTTTTTTGAAGGGCTTGAGCAATACGAACAGCTCCTCTTTTTCACTGATACGCGCCAGCTCCTCCATCGCGTCACAGATCACTTCCAGATCTTTCAGATGCTTGCGCCAGTAAAATTTCATCGTATTCTCTGTCGGAATCCTTCCACTGCTTTTATGAAGCTGTTCCAGCTCGCCGCGTTCCACCATTTTATTAAAGTAGTAGCGAATCGTTGCAGGTGCGATTTCGAATGGCAGCTTCTCTTTCAGTGTTGCCGACCCGATCGGTTCATGTGTTTGCAAAAAAGTCTTGACAACCGTTTCAAGAATCTCTTCGTATTTCTGTTTCATGCCTATTATTTTAGCACCTATTTTCTAAAATGCCAATAGGATTATACTTAATTGAGTGCATTCGTGTCAAGTTTATTTACTTGAATTGATTATTTAAAGGTTGAATGTTGGGATATGGGGTGTGGGATATGGGGTGTGGGATATGGGGTGTGGGATATGGGGTGTAGGATATGGGATATGGGGTGTGAGTTGAATGGACGAATGAAAATGCCGAAAAGCCGAAAGGAGGAAGTTTGCTCCGTTTACCGTTCACGGTTCACGAAAACGCCGGCTGTCGCCGGCGAAAATTACTTATCTCGGATACCGAGTGAAGAAATGAGTTGGGTGTAGCGGTCGTAATCTTTTCTTTTGAGATAACGAAGCAGACGTTTACGCTGTCCGACAAGTTTCAGAAGACCGAGTCGGGAAGAGTGGTCTTTTTTATTCTCTTTAAGATGGTCTGTCAGGTATTTGATCCGCTCTGTCAACAGTGCGACCTGTACTTCCGGAGAACCCGTATCGTTCTCACCACGTCCGAATTGTTTAATGATTTCAAGCTTTTTAGCCGAATCCAAAGCCATTTCTGACCTCCTGATTGGTTATATTCTCCCATATGTGACTCATTGAGCGCATACAAAGAGTGCGCAATTATACACAACGTTTCTTAAAAAAGCAAAGATTTACATAATTTAGAATAGAATTAATTTCAACATTACATAGGGGGGAGTATGTTACTGACCCGAGCAAGCGAATATGCGTTGCTGTCACTTGCATTGATTGGCGAAAGCGGCGAACCCAAAGATGTCGACACCCTTTCGAAACAGCTCGATATTTCAAAAAGTTTTCTCGCCAAAATTTTACAGAATCTCGCCAAACGCGGCATCCTTGTCTCTTACAAAGGAGCAAAGGGAGGTTTTGCACTCAATAAAAAATTTGAGGAGATCTCCATCCTGGAGGTCATCGAAGCGGCTGAAGGCAAAGCACCATCGGTTTTCGAGTGTTCACCCTCACAGGAGTGCTGCCCGAGTGAAAGAGCCGGCTCGTGCATTATCTGGCCCTTTTTGAATCGTCTCCAGAACAAGATCGACGGTTTTCTCGGAAATCTGACACTTAAAGATATTCTGGAAAAATGAGCGTTATCCATCATATAGAAGGGAAACCGATTGGCTAAAGCGACTCGCACCCGACTTTTTCAACGCGCCATGCCGTTTCTGGAAACCATCGCGAGTGCCAAGGATCTGACAATCGTCGCGATGATCGTCGCCATCATGGCGATCATCATCGTACCTCTTCCAAGTCCCGTTCTCGACTTTTTTCTGACTGTCTCCATCGCCATTTCGGTTCTGATGATTCTCATTTCGGTCTTTATCGAAAAGCCGACCGATTTTACGACCTTCCCGACGATGATTCTGCTCATCACGCTCTACCGTCTCTCTCTGAATATTGCGACGACACGAATGATCCTATCCAAGGGACACGAGGGACCCGAAGCAGTCAGCGACATCATCACCAGTTTTGGTGATTTTGTCGTTGGCGGCAATTATGTCATCGGTATTATCGTCTTCTCTATTATCGTTATTATCAACTTCATCGTCGTCACCAAAGGTGCGACACGCGTCGCCGAAGTGGCTGCACGTTTTACCCTTGACGCGATGCCCGGCAAACAGATGGCGATCGATGCCGACCTCAATGCCGGTCTCATCGACGAAAACGAAGCGAAAACACGGCGCGCCGAAATTCTGCAGGAAGCCAGCTTCTACGGCGCGATGGACGGTTCGAGCAAATTCGTCAAGGGTGACGCGATCGCGGGTATCATCATCACGATCATCAATATCATCGGCGGTTTTCTGATCGGAATGTTTCAGCACGGCATGTCCCTTGCCGACGCGGCCCAGACCTTCACTCTTCTGACGATCGGTGACGGTCTCGTATCGCAGATCCCGGCTCTCATCGTTTCGACGGCTACCGGTATCATCATCACCCGTGCCAGCAAAGACGAAGAGAAAAACTTCGCCGAGGGCGCGATCAATCAGCTCATCCGGGAGTACAAAACACTCTTTATCGTCGGTTTTATTCTGCTCCTCTTCGCTCTGGTCCCGGGCCTTCCGACCCTTCCGCTTACATTCGTCGGTCTTCTTTTCCTGGGGCTGGGATATCTGATTCGAAAACAGGGTATGGAAGAGTCCCTTCTCGGACCGGAACGGGAACGTGCAGCCGGTGCGGAAGAAGAAACGGCACCTCCGACACGTGCGGCACCAACCAAAGAAGAGGAGGAAGCGGCACTCGAAGATATCCTCAAAGTGGAGATGCTGGAACTCGATCTCGGCTATCAGCTCATCAAACTGGCCGATACGAGCCGGGGAGGCGATCTGTTGGAGCGTATTCGAAGCATGCGTCGGAAAATCGCATCCGACTATGGATTTCTGATGCCGCAGGTGCGTATACGGGACAACCTGCAACTCCCGCCCAATGTATACCAGATACTGCTCAAAGGGGTCGAAATCGGAAATGGGGAGGTCTATGCAGACAAATTTCTTGCCATGAACAGCGGTATGGCGACGGAAGAGATCGAAGGCATCCATACGAAGGAGCCGGCCTTCGGACTCGATGCCATCTGGATCGATGCGGACAAAAAGGAAGAAGCGATCATCAAAGGGTATACCGTCATCGACCCCGCGACCGTCATTTCGACCCACATGAGCGAACTGGTCAAAAAACATGCGGAGGATCTTCTGACGCGCCAGGAGGTTCAGGCACTTCTGGAAAAAGTCAAAAAAGATTACCCGGTTGTCGTCGAAGATGCACTCAAAGTCGCTTCGCTGGGATTGATCCAGCGGGTACTCAAACAGCTGCTCCACGAACAGGTTCCGATCAAAGATATGGTCACGATTCTCGAAACGGTCGCCGATGTCGCCGAGTACACCAAAAACGTCGACCTGATCGTCGAACAGGTACGCGCCAGACTTGCACGCGTCATTACCAACCTCTACAAAGACCAGGATGGGATCATCAAACTTCTGACACTCAATGCACCGACCGAGCAGCGTCTGCTCGATCACCTGCAGGAAAACGAATCGGGACGTCAGCTGCTTCTCAATGTCGGGCAGATCAACCAGGTAGTCGAAACAATCAGTGATGAAGCGCAGAAAGTGCTGCAGAAAGGTGTCGCTCCGGTTATCCTCATCGTCGATCCGATGCTGCGTAAGCCGCTTGCAGAGATTTTCGAACGGTTCGGACTCGAAATCGTGGTACTCAGCCATGCAGAAATCGATCCAAACGCCAAATTTGAAGTGCTTGGAAGCGTGGA
>NZ_JAOZPV010000074.1 GCF_029932565.1 Hydrogenimonas sp. | reverse complement strand
GAAAACAGCAATGCGGTGTAAAAATTCTGAAGCAGATGGAGCTGATGGCGGGACTTGAACCTGAGGCATGTTGGAAAACGCAAACTGCTTTGCGTTTTTAGTGCCGCAAGCCGATGCGGTCGGAACACAGTGAAGCCGTAGACGGCGTAGCGAAGCGGGTTCAATGGAATGACTGTTTCATGAAAACAGCAATGCGGTGTAAAAATTCTGAAGCAGATGGAGCTGATGGCGGGACTTGAACCCGCGACCTCTTGATTACGAATCAAGTGCTCTAGCCGGCTGAGCTACATCAGCGATCGTGTGTGCAATTTTACACCAATAGCATGAAAAATTCAATACATTATCAGAATAGTTTAAGTATAATCGCGCCAATTATTTAATAGGAGAGAGCATGGCCATCGAACAGATCGCATCAAAAGAGGCATTTAAAAGTTTCATTGAAAAAGTAGAAGGGCAGGAGGGTTACCGCAGACCCGTCGCATTTGGCATCTGTCGCGTCGATCGCGGACAGAAAAACCGTGACAAAATACTTCAGGCGGTCTATCCATTGATCAACTGGAACGAAAATTTCGGATCGGCAGCGGTATTCATCGCAGCGTTACAGGAGAGTGGTGAATCGGTCGATTTCAGTGCCAGTGAGCAGGTTTTCACCATTAATGACGCTTTTATCATCAATGCATTGGCGGCTTTTGCTCCATTCATTCCCGAAGCAATGGGAGAGGCTCATAAAAATGTTCAGGTCGCAGCAACGCTTGCAGGCATTGCAGAAGCGGAGATGCTGGATGATATCTACCGCTTTGTCATTCTTTTCGAGGATACTGCGCCACAGAGTGTCGAATCGGTCTATATGAAACTCTATGCGCTTTCGACCGGTAAAGCGGCGCTTCGCAGTGTCAATTTGAATGGGGCTTTCGGTATTTTGCACAACTGTGCATGGTTCGGAAACGAACCGTTCGAACTCGACTGGCTGCGTGACAACGAGATCGAACTCAAACTGAATGCTGCCTATCCGGAAATCGAAAGTGTCGACAAATTCCCGCGCTATCTGCAGCATATTATCCCTGCCGACAATACCCGCATCCTCGACAGCGCGAAAGTGCGTATGGGCGCACAGCTCGCGGCAGGCACAACGGTCATGCCGGGCGCCAGCTACATCAACTTCAACGCCGGTACCACCGGTTCCGTCATGGTGGAAGGCCGCATTTCAAGTTCCGCCATCGTGGGACCGGGTAGTGACGTCGGAGGCGGTGCCTCGATCCTGGGAGTTTTGAGCGGCACCAACGGCAATCCGGTTACGATTGGTGAAAATGTTCTGCTGGGAGCCAACAGTGTCACGGGCATCCCCCTGGGTGACGGTTGTATCGTCGATGCGGGCATAGCCGTACTCGAAGGTACGAAATTCGTTATCAGCGGCCGCGAGCTCGAGAAGATCAAAGAGGTCAACCCGGACTGGGATGTGGAAGTGGAAGAGGAGAATATCTTCAAAGGCCTCGAACTCGCCGGCAAAAACGGCATCCATTTCCGCCAAAACAGCACCACCGGTCAGATGATCGCGATGCGAAGCCGGCGGGAAGTGAAACTGAACGAAGAACTGCATTGATCGTTAGAATGTGAGAGTGTGGGACCGTGAGACTGTATCTTACCTCTAACATTCTCACAAAGTCGCCACAGGCGACGATCCCACAGCCGAAAGATTCAGCAGAATCTTTTGAAAACGACCCATTTTAAAATGGCGGTGGTGGAGTGGGACAGTTCGTGCTGGTTGAAAGGGATGTAGGCAAGTTTGAGTTTACTGATGATGATCATGCCGGCGAACACAGCCACGAGCCATACGAGCAGCCCATAGAGCCAGCCGAATTCCAGCCACGACCAGATACCGAGAAGTACGGGTACGAAGATAAACAGGCCATGCAGTCCGTGCACGAGCATGAGGCATTTTCTGTTCAACGGCGGAAGCAGGTCGATAGTCGGTTGCTCTTCGTGCATACTTTTATGATCCATAACGAAAACTTTACCATAAGGAACTGAACAATGGCAAATGAAATCATCATCTGGCACAACCCACGATGTTCCAAATCCAGAGAAGCGTTGAAACTGCTCCAGGAAGAGGGAATCGACCCCACTGTTTACAAATATCTCGACGAACATCCGACCAAGGAGGAGATCAAAAAAGTGCTCGACATGATCGGCGCGAAGCCCCGCGACATCATGCGCACGAAAGAGGCGATCTACAAAGAGCTGGGCCTCAAGGATGTAGACGACGAGAAGCTGATCGAAGCGATGGCAGAGCATCCGAAACTGATCGAACGCCCTATCGTCATCAAGGAGGGCAAAGCGGTCCTGGGACGCCCGCCGCAAAAAGTTACTGAACTGGTAAAAGGATAAATAGAGAATGCTGCAAACTGTCAATCTGACCAAACGGTTCGGCGGCCGTGTGCTGTTCGAAAATGTCAATCTCAAACTCGACGCCGGCAAACGCTACGGTCTCATCGGTGCCAACGGCGCCGGTAAAAGTACTTTCCTCAAAATCGTCGCCGGTGAAGAGGATGCGACGAGCGGCGAGATCATCGTCGGAAGCGGCCTGAAAGTGGGTGTACTGGGACAGAACCAGTACGCCTTCGAGGATTTCACCATCGCCGATGCCGTACTCTACGGGAACAAGCGCCTGTTTGACGCTATCAAGGAGAAAGAGAAACTCTACATGGAGGGGAATTTCGACGACGAGAAGGTCAACGAACGCCTGGGCGAGCTGGAGATGGTCTGCGTCGAAGAGGACCCGATGTACGAATACGACGTACGGATCAAGAAAATCCTCGAAGAGCTGGGATTTCCCGAGGAACAGCACATGGAGCTCATGAGTTCACTGCCCAGCGCCGACAAGTTCAAGGTGCTGCTGGCACAGGTACTGTTCCCCAAGCCCGACATCCTCTTCCTCGACGAGCCGACCAACAACCTCGATATCCACGCCATCGCCTGGCTCGAGGAGCAGCTCAAACGTCACGAAGGGACGATGATCGTCATCTCTCACGACCGCCACTTCCTCAACAGTGTCGTGACCCATATCCTCGACTTGGATTTCAAGACGATTCGCGAGTTTGCCGGCAACTACGACGACTGGTATATCGCCAGCAACCTGCTGCAAAAACAGAGAGAGATGGAACGGGCCAAAAAACTCAAGGAAAAGGAGCAGCTGGAGAAGTTCATCGAACGATTCAGCGCCAACGCCTCCAAAGCCAAGCAGGCCACCAGCCGGCGCAAGCAGTTGGAAAAACTGGATCTTTCAGCGTTGCAGACTTCCAGCCGCCGCGATCCTTCCATCGTTTTCCGCCAGAAACGCGAGATTGGCAAAGAGGCGCTGGAATTGGAGAACGTCAGCAAGAAATTTGACGACCATATCGTCTTCGAAAACCTGAACCTCAAATTCAACCCCGGCGACAAGGTGGCGCTGATCGGGCCCAACGGCGTGGGAAAGACGACACTCTGCAAAATGATCATGAATGACGATCTCAAACCCGACGGCGGCGAGATTCGCTGGGGTGCGACGGTGGAGCCCAGCTACTTTCCACAGGATACGACCGACCGGATCGAAGGGAGCGAAACCCTCTACGAGTGGCTGCGCAGCCATGACCGTGAAGCCGACATCTCCGAAATCCGCAACTGTCTGGGGCGGATGCTTTTCAGCGGCGAAGAGCAGGAGAAGAGTATCGAGAAGATCAGCGGGGGCGAAAAGCACCGCATGATGCTTTCCAAAATGATGCTGGAGCAGGGTAATTTCCTGGTTCTCGACGAACCCACCAACCATCTGGACCTCGAAGCGATCATCGCTCTTGGCGAAGCGCTCTACAACTTCAAGGGCAACGTCATCTGCGTCACCCACGACCGGGAACTGATCGATGCCTTCGCCAATCGCATCATCGAGATCAAACCGGGTGGGGAAATCGTCGATTTCAAAGGCAATTACGAAGAGTATGCCGAGTATATCGGGGAGACGGTACAGGCATAATGGCCAAAGGAGTAAAACTCGACATCGAGTTCGGTTCGCTGGGCGAAGGCTGGGAAGCCGATAACAAAGCCGTGCCTGCCGACTTACCCAAAGAGACGCTGCCGCCTGAAAAGCACCGGCTCGTCTTCCGACGTGAAAAGCGCAAAGGCAAGCCGGTAACACTGGTGGGTGAATTTTTTCTTGATAGAGTCGATGAAAAATCGCTGCTGAAAGGTGTCAGAAAGAGTCTGGGAAGCGGTGGAACGTTCAAAAAGGGGTGGATGGAGCTGCAGGGCGACAGGGCCGAGCAGCTCAGAGTGTTATTGGAAAAAGAGGGGTATCGTTTTAAAACGTAGTTTCGGTTTTTACCTGATCGTATTCCACCTTGGAAACATCCCGGAACACAAGCAGACCTGTCGCATTGTCACGATAATGTATCACATCGCCATTTTTTCCGATTTTTCCTTTGATTTTGACATATTCGTGAAGGTTGTATCCGTCATACCAATCTTTGGCATACTCCCAGACTTCACCGTTTGAAACGGTGCGTTGAATGGACTGCTTTCCGGTTGTCATACTTTTTTCATACTGTCCGCTTCCAATCAGTAGAACCGTGCCCAACGTCAGAACCATAGCGGCCGTCAGAAATTTATAAGATGCATTCAACATATGAACTCCTTTGTGTTGATATGTTGAAATGATAGGGGATGGGTATTAACCTCGTATGTGTAGGTATGAACGCTGCATCAATGAAAAATAACCGGATCTATTTTTCTATCGCTAAAAATTCTCCTCTGAAACTCTCAATGCCGCCCATGAGCCAGATAGCCGCTTTTTGATTGAATATTTCACTTTCCAGAACCGAAACTTTCGATCTGGCAGCAGCCAGGTCGGCGATGGCACGACTCAGTTCGTCGGCACTGGCAAGCTGATTTTCAAAGCGCCCTTCGGTCAGTTTGTAGTATTCGCTTCGTGCATTCTCTTCCATTTTGGCGCTCATCAGTTTCGACTGGATGGCTGTCAGGACAAGAAAAGCATTTTCAATGTCGGTTTTGACACGGTTTTTGTAGTCGTTGAGCTCAATCTTCGCTGCAAGAATCCTGTGTCGGGCCGCTTCGACACTCTTTTCGTCACTGAATCCGCTGAAGAGATTCCAGCTGGCGGCTGCACCGACATAACTGCGATCGGCGTTGGTGTACCCGTCTCCGTTGAGTTCGATCGTATCACCCTGTTTCTTGAGTGACGCTGCGAGACCCACAGTCGGATAGTAGCGGCTTTTGGCCAGTTTTTCGATCGACTCGTCGATTTTCAGTGAAGTTTGAAGGGCTCTGATATCCTCGCGTGAACGGAGTGCCGTCTGGATGATTCGCTCCTTCGAAAGCTCTTTTTGGGAAACGAAAGGAGGTTCGATCCTATCAACAGGTTGATTGAGCAGATAGCTGAGCCGGTTCATGTACCGTTCTTTTTCGGTTTGCGCCTCTGTTATTTCCGCTTCGATAGCATATTTTTTGGCTTCGATATTATAAAGATCGGCGGGCGGGAGCAGGCCGTTATCATAGAGGCCTTTGGCCTTCCTGTAGGCATCTTCAATGGCTTTCAGTGCTTTATGCGTGGCATCGAGAACACGGTCGGCCGCATAGATGGCTGTGTAGAGTCTGGTTGTCCGAAGATAGAGGTTGCGTCTGAGATCGAGCCGTTTCAGCGATGCGAGCTGATGCTCGAATGTCGCCTTGTCGATGGATGCCGTAACGGCAAAACCCGTAAAGAGCGGATAGGAGAGCGTCACGTCGCCTTCCCACTTCTCTTTGGTTCCCATCGGAATGGCAGATGTCGGACCGGGCACGGCCGGGAAATGGAGGATCATCGTCGGCGTATCTTTCAGATAAGCGGCACTCAAATGGGCATCGAGCGACGGCAGATTTTTCCCTTTCGCAGCTTCGGCCTGCATGCCCGCAGCCATTTCCAGCTCTTTGGCACGTTCGAGAACCAGGGCGTTGTCGACCTTTTCGATCACTTGCCGATAGGTCTGGGCATGGAGGGAAGGCAAAAGGGAGAAAGTGAAAGGTAACAAGTAAAAAAGCAGGAAAGTTTTACGCATGTTGGCTCCTTGCGAAAGGGTTTTTGACGAATAGCAGCACGACGAACAGTGAACCTAGTATACCCCAGTAGCCCGCATGAACGAAGGTGTTGTAAAAGCCGTAGTTGGCACTCATGAAGGTTTCGTATTGTTGAAATACGGCCATCACCTTCTCCTGCGTCATGCCCGAGAACTCCTGAAGGGTCTGAAGGTAGTGACGGATAAAGTCGGGGTTTTGGAGCTCCTCCATCCTTAAAAAGTGCATGTTCTTGAAGTACTCCATGTTGTTGGTAGCCAGCGCCGTACCGAAACTCCCGCCCACAAAACGGAAGTAGTCCATCAGTACGATGGCCAGCTCCCCCTTGTGGCCCGGGGCGCTTTGGAGTACCATCACCGTCACGGGTGCGAAAAAGAGCCCCATCCCGATGCCGAAAGGTATCGTCAGCAGCATCGCCTGCGAAAGAGGTGTGTAGTAGTTGAGCTGCGGCAGCAGCGCGAAAGAGGTGGTGACATAGAAAAAGGTGGCGATGGCGACGGTGTTTTTGGCCCCGATCTTGTCGGCCAGAATTCCCGCGAGCGGCGAAAAGATACCGATAAAAAGGGCGAAGGCGAAGACTGCAATGCCCGCATCGAGTGTCGGCAGCAACTTGATGTGCTCGTAGTAGACCGGCAGCAGGTAGAAGTACTGGTACATCGAAAAGCCCAGGATGAAAAAGTAGATCATGATGCCGTTGGCAAAGAGCGGGTTTTTGAAAAGTGAAAAGTCGATGAGCTTGTCCTTCGACCATAACTCGCTGAGGATGTAGAGCAGAAAACCGACGACGCTGAACACCAACAGCAGACCGATGAGCGAACTGTTAAACCAGCCGTACTGCTGCCCTTTAGAGAGCATGATAAGCAGACTGACGGTGGCAAAACTCAGTAGAAAAAAACTGACGAAATTGAAGCGAAGCTTCGTAAAAAAGCTCTCTTTGGGCAGATAGATCAACCCCGATATTACCAGCAGCAGTCCCACGGGCACGTTGATGAAAAAGACCATCCGCCAGTTGTAGTACTCGGTAAGATATCCCCCGATGGTGGGGCCAAGAGCGGGGGCGAAGCTCACCCCCAGGCCGAAGATCCCCATTGCCAGACCCTGTTTGTCCGGCGGGAAATAACTGAAGATCATGATATGGCTGGTGACCATGATCAGCGCCTCGCCGACGCCCTGGATGACGCGAAAGATAATGATCTCGTCCAGGTTCGTCGAGAGTCCGCAGGCCAGGGAGGCCGCCGTAAAGAGCGCGACGCCTGCCAGAAAGACGGCCTTCGCCCCGAAATTTTTGATGAGCCACTCGGTAATCAGCAGCGCGATCGCCGCCGCGACCATGTAGCTGGTGATGATCCACTGCACCCCGTACATATCCGTAGCCAGCGGCCCCGTGAGCTTGGGAACGATGACGTCGACGACCGTGGTATCCAGAATCGCCATAAAGGCGCCGGTCATGACGATGATCGAAAATATGGCTCTCTCTTTGGGGGTGATGTCCCAAGGATTCTTTTCTTCGGTCATTGGTGTATTGGTGTATTGGTTATTGGGATTACTGGGCATTTTTCAGCCTGGTGATGAAATTGTTGAGTTTCTTGCCAAGCGTTTCTATTTTGGACAAGAAAGATTGAAAAGTCTCTTGGTCGACAAAGTCTCGCTTATGAAGAAGCAAGAGCCAGTGTTTGACCTCCCAAAGAGACCCTCTCGCATTATAATAGAATTTCATACTGTCTTTATAGTGATATCGGCCATACCCTTCGGCAATGTTGGCTCCGATCGAATCCGTGGCCTTTAAAAACTGCGAACCTATATCAAACTGGAACTGTTTGGGCAAAGTTTGAAATATAGACCATCCCATCTCACTAAGCTCCAAAGCGATCTGATAAATCTCCAAATCACCCAGTTTTTTCATTGTCCCTCCCAATACACCAATAACCAATACACCAATTACTCGCTCGCATCGCGGGCGATGGCGACAGTCGCCCCCATCCCCGCCCGCAGCCCTTCGATGTCGTCGAGCTTTATCCTCACCACAAACCGCTGGTCGAGTTTGGTAAATTCGCCGCTGGCGATGTCGCGAGGTACGAGGCTGAAGGTGGAGGCGGAAGTGGGCGCGATGGACTCGACCGTGCCGCGGTACTCTTTGTCCTTTACGGCGTCGACGGTGATCTTGACGGCGTTGCCGGGTCTGACGCCGTGCATCTTCTTTTCGGATAGCAGTACTTCGCAATAGAGCGCCTTAGGGTCGGCGACGGCATAGACGGGCGTGCCTTTTTTCACGACGCGGGGGGCTTCGATGAATTTTTTGGCGACGATACCGTCGAAAGGCGCGTAGAGTCTGGTGTAGGCGAGGCTGTTTTCGACGGCTTCGAGGCTCTTTTTTTGCGCCTGAAGCTCTCTGGTTCTGGCTTCGATCGATTTGGTGAGTTCCTGGATCTGTTTTTCATTGAGCCCCGCGATGCGGCGGGCGTCGACGGCCTTGCGCTTTTGCGCCA
>NZ_JAOZPV010000073.1 GCF_029932565.1 Hydrogenimonas sp. | reverse complement strand
TCGTGCCGGTGTCACGGTCCGTTCTGCGATTGTCCTGGCTGACGTGGACCGATGACTACGAGATTTTCGGCGCTTCATCCCGATGCCGGCAGCAGGAAGCGCACTTTCTCCTGCTCCCGGCCAATAAGTTCTTTTCGTCTCCGCCCGATTGTTTTATGGATGCGAAAGCTTCGCTACTGGAACAGTCCACGGGAGAAAGAGAAGCCGAACGAAGTTTTGGTGACGTTGCGGTTGTAGTCGATGAGACTCTCGCCGTAGCCGTTGAAGAACTTGAAGTACCAGAATGTCGTTTTCGAATCGAAGAATGGGTAGCTCCAGTCGAGCTGTACGGCGCCGCGGTCGTGTCCTCCCTTGCCGAAGTTGTAGCGGAAGAGAGCACCGATCTGGTGTTTGTGCCAGAGGTAGCTGAGGGAGATGTCGCCGTATCCCATATAGTCGGTAATATCCGGGTTGTCGTCTCCGTCACTTTCGGAGTTGGGGTCGATGAGACCGTCTCCCGCATCCGGAATACCGTTTCCGTTCAGGTCTTTGTAACCTCTGTAGTATTCATCCGATTTGTCGTCTTCCGGCAGCCGGTACCAGACGCGTGCGGAGAGGAAAAGATTGCTCCACTGGAATATCCCCTCGAGATAGAGGCGGTTCCAGGAACGGGAGCGGTACCCCTCCTGGCCGTTGGATTGGTGGATGAACCCCCATTTGGTCACCTTCAGGCCCGTCATCTCGTCGAATGACTGGGATGTCGGAACGGCAACGTAGAGTTCCGGCATATAGTTGGTCTCCCGGAACGGGCCGGACTCGGAGTAGAGCTGCCAGAAGCATCGTTGCGTGTAGGCGGCCGTGATGTACTCGTTGAAACCGAAAAGGTTGTAGGTCAGGTTTTTCTTCAGGCTGAACTGAAATTCCACTTCCGTCTGTTCGTCGTAATATCCGTATTTGTCCTGTCGACTGACGGGGATCGGATCGATGGCATCGGCGATGGCAAAGCTCTTGTAGGCGCTGGGTTGACGGGGATACTTTTTGGTGGAGTATCCGACCGGCATAATATAGTTCGCTTTGTAGGGGGTCAGGCCGAAAAAGCGGCCGTCGGCCAGCTCGTTGAGGAACGATTTGGTTTCGGGCGTATCGGTGTCGACTTTGGCGATGGCCGCTTCTTCCGCCGCGCGGATGCTGCTTTCGGTAAATTGCGCTTTGAAACGTTCGGTGAACTTTTTGGAATGGACATCCGTTCCCTTTTTTTCAGCTTCGACGGTGTAGGCGTAGGTTCTGGCCGCCTCTTTGTACCAGTTGGCCGCCTTTTTGTAATTCTGTGGCACTCCCAGACCGTTCTCGTAGATGTAGGCGAGGCGGTACATCGCCGCTTTGTTGCCTGTTTTGGCGAGTTCCTCGAGCAGCGGCAGTGCTTTGTCGTACTGTTTGGACTCCATGTACTGGATCGCCTTCTGGAAATCGGCTCCCTGCTTGGCACTGGCCATTCCTGTAATCGGAAGAAGACAGAGCATCGAAATCACGAAAACTCTGCTTGAAAAAATGAACCACCCGCTTCTTTGCGCTCCGAGCATTCTCACTCCTTTAAAAATATTGGTTAACCATTCTATTGAATCGACCATTAAACAATGTTGAATAAAAGTTCAATGTTGTGAAATTGGGTATAATTTTGTAACATAAATCGTCAGGACCAAAATATAAAAAAGGCATATGATGCAACAATCCGTCGTAAAGGATAGTCAGGTAAAAATCGCCATTGAAATCGCTGTCAAACTCGGTATTCTTTTTCTCGTTCTCTATATCTCCTATCTGATCATCAAACCGTTTCTTCCGCTGATATTGTGGGGGGTCATTCTTGCTGTAGCGTTCGAACCGCTCATCGCGATGCTCGAGAAGCGTTTTGGCAACCGCAAAAAAATCATCATCACTGTCATGACACTGATGATTCTGGCCCTTGTTGTGCCGGCCTGGCTGCTCTCCGACAATCTGATTGCGTCATCTCAGCATCTCATCGAGGCTGTCCACGCCAAGGAGGTGACGATTCCACCGCCGTCGGAAAAGGTAAAAGAGTGGCCTCTGATCGGGGAAAAAGTCTATACGCTCTGGGAAAATGCCAATGCCGACCTGCACAATACACTCGCCCCGTTCAAAGATCAGATCAAAGCGGCACTGATGAAACTTGTGATCATGCTCAAAAGCGGTGTAGTGACGCTGCTGATGACAGTCGGATCACTGATTGTCGCCGCCTTTTTTCTAATTGCAAAAGAGTCGAGCAGTGCCTTTTACAAACGTTTCATGCGCCGCCTTCTCGGAGAACGCGGCGACAGTTGGGGTGATCTTCTCGTTCTGACGGTGCGCAGTGTCGCAACAGGGGTTGTCGGTGTCGCGATTATCCAAAGTGCTCTGGCACTGGTAGGGATGCTGCCAATGGGAGTGCCTCTGGCGCCTCTTTGGGCGATCATCATCATGTTCCTGACGATCATTCAGCTTCCGGCACTCATTATCATCGGGCCGATCATCGCTTATGTCTTTTCCTATGCCAGTGGTACACCGGCAACGATTTTCGCCATCTATATGTTGATCGTCGGTGCCAGTGACGGGGTGTTGAAGCCGCTCTTGATGGGGCGGGGGGTGGATATCCCGATGCTCGTTATCCTGGTGGGTGCGATTGGAGGAATGATTCTGATGGGTATGATCGGTCTTTTCCTCGGTGCCGTCATTCTGGCTCTCGCATACAAACTTTTCAAACTCTGGATCGATGAGTTGGTGGAATACAATGCCGTTGCACAAACTGAGTCGTAAAAACAATTTTCTCTATCTTTGTCTGGCACTTATCGGCATGCTTTTTGCCAGTGCCGTGACAAGCCAGTCCTCCAATAAAATGCTCGACGTTGTCTTTTCCATCGTTATCGTCGTGATGCTGCTGGTAGGTGTCAAAAGCCTCCATACCGAGGCGACATGGAAACGTGTGGTTTATGGAATGGCGATGACGTTGGGTGTCTTGGTTCTTCTGGTCCACTTTTATCCGACCAAAACGACACTTTTTTTTATCTATATGGTGCTCTTTTTCTTTTTTGTCGGATCGTTCAAACTCGCTGTACACCAGATACTTTTCGAAGGGAAAGTGGATAGCAATAAAATTATCGGCTCCCTCTCTCTCTATCTGCTGATCGGTCTGATCTGGACGGTGATCTATCTGATGATTCTCATTTTCGATCCGACCGCTTTCAACGGAATCGTGGTAAAAGAGTGGGAACACCTCTTTTTCCATGTCGCCTACTACAGTTACGTTACGCTGACGACGCTCGGTTATGGCGATATCTCGCCGGCCAGCCGGATTGCGGAATTTTTTGTATCGATGGAAGCGGTGGTCGGTGTCTTTTATATGGCGATATTCGTCTCGAGCCTTATCAATTTGCGCAGTACAGAGTTCGAAAAGGGAAACTGAAAGGCTGAACCCGTCCCGGTGACTGCGCGGAGACAGACAACAGTGTACGACTTCACTCTTTTCGGATCATGACAGACGCTGTCATACCTACCCGCAGTTTGACATTCTGCGGCAACGGTTCGTCGAGTTTGATACGTACCGGAATGCGCTGAGCCAGGCGGATCCACTGAAATACGGGATTGACTTTCGGCAGCAGGTTGCTGCCGGGAATGCCGTCTGTCGGTGCAATACCCCATGCGATCGACTCCACCTTGCCATGCAGCGGCGTGTCGGGATAGGTCATTAGTGTGACAACCGCTGTGTCGCCGACCCGGACATCGGCAATCGTGTCTTCGCGAAAAAATCCGAATACCCAGAAACTCTTTTCGTCTACCAGCGCCAGCAACGGTTTGTTGGCCGTGGCCTGCGAACCGATCTGAAAGTTGATGTTGCTGACCCATCCGTCGACAGGCGCATAAACTTTGGTAAACGAGAGGTTGAGTTTTGCGGCATTCAATGCTTCACGGGCGCTGTCGATATCGGAAAGAGATTTGTAATAGTTGACTTCATTTCGGATGAGATCTTTCTGGCTGACTGCACCGGGGTCTTTGGCGTAAATCTTTTTGACCCTTTCGTATTCGATTTTTGTGCCTCTGGAAGCCTCGATAGAGCGCTTGAGCCTCGCTTCGGCCTGCTTCACCTTCAGAATATACTGGGAGGGATCGATTTCGAAAAGCAGTTCCCCCGCTTTGACATGCTGGTTGTCGACCACGGCTATTCTGGTTACCATACCCGATACCCTGGGTGTAACCTGTATAACCTGGGTGCGTATCTGACCGTCTCTGGTCCAGGGATTCCGAGTATATTCACGGTATTTGTGATAGCCGAACCACGCGGCACTGCCAAAGATAGCGAGTGTCAAAAGAAGTTTCAAGAGTCTTTTCATGTCAAAACCTTATCCAGAGTCTGTCGATGAGAATCATATAGAGTATCATGATAGCCAGAAAAATATACGAATGGGCGTAAAAGAAACGGGAGAGTTTCAGTCTGTTCAACAGCATGACCGTCACGAGTGTCATGAAAAATGCCAGACCGAGAACCGGAAGCAATGGGGAGAGATAGACGTCGCTGATTTGAAGCTCGTGCGGATAAGGGTTTGTCATAATATCTTCCCATGACCACTATCTTTGGTAGGCAGTGGGTGTTTGTTTGACTTCCGTACACCAAATCCCATATCCCATATCCCATTACCATAATCCATCATTTCCACCCCTCCGGCATCAACGTCCGATTCGCATCCAGATAGTCGCCCCAGTCGGTGCCGCGCGCTTTTATCCGCTTCATGCTCTCTTTTGAGAGGTAGGCGTTGCCGCTGCTCATCTGCCAGCCGCCGCCGAGCGATTTGTAGAGAAGTACGATGTCGGCTGCCAGTTCGCCCCGGGTGCGGGCGTAGGCGTCCTGTGCCAGGGTCAGTTTCTCGACGGTGCTCAGCAGCCGCTGGTAGCTCACCAGCCCGTCGTGGTACTGGGTGACCGAAATATTGAAGGCGCGCACGGTCGCCTCGACCGATTTCCTGCGCTCTTCCAGCTGTTTTCTGGTCAGAAGGTAGCCGTTGAGGGCATTGGAAACCTCCGATGCCGCCTGCAGCACCTTTTTGCTGTAGTTGACCAGGCTCTCTTCGAACTTCGCATCCTGCAGCCGCACCTGGTTTTTCAACCGGCCGTACTGGAAGATGTTCCATGAAAACCCCGGCCCCGCCGTGACGCTCAGATTCTTGGCGGCGGTTCCCCATCCAAATCCCATGTCGGCGGCGTTGTAGCCGATTGAGCCGAAGAGGGTAAAGCTCGGATAGAGCAGCGCTTCGGTGGCACCGATCTGTGCGGCGGCGGCATGGGCACGGTATTCGGCCACTTTGATGTCCGGACGGCGTGTAAGCAGCGAGGCATCGATGATGTGATGGGGGTCGAACGCGGGCTCCGGAATGTAGGAGAGATCCAGTAGATCCTGCTCTTTTTCGGAGAGCTGGATGGTGCCCTGCCTGCCTGTGGCGATGTAGCGGTTGATGGCATCTTGAAGACTCTTGTCGTCGGTGTCGACGATAATCCGCACCTCCTCGGGGGTGGTGCCAAGCAGAATGGCCAGCGCATTGACGGTTTTGATCTTCGAAAGCTCCAGGCCGGGCAGGGTGGCGCGGGTGTTGTAGAGCTGGGTGCGCGACTGCTGCATATCCAGCTCGCTGACGTTGCCCGAGTTGAACTGGATTTCGGTCATGCGTGTGACCCGCTCCTGAATGGCGACGTTGCGCTCGGCGTAGGCGATACGCTCTTCGGTCATGCGGTAGTTGATGTAGTTGCGCGCCACTTCCGCCAGGACGGAGATCATCAGATCGCGGTAGGAGGCGACGCTGGCAAAGAGATTCGCCTCGGCCGACTCGATACCCCGGGCGTATTTGCCCCAGATATCCATCTCCCAGCCGATATCGAAGTTGAGCCCAGCCGAATCGATATGGCGGTCTTTGTAGGTGGAGGCGAGATTCCCCGAGAGTGTCTGTACCTGGGGATACTGCATTCCGGTTGCGATGCCGAGTGCCGCCCGAGCCTGGAGGATTCGAAGCCCTGCACTCTGCAGGTCGAGGTTCTGGCCGTAGGCCTTTTCCACCAGTTTCGTGAGAACAGGGTCGTCGAAGATCTGCCACCATTCGGCAATATCCTCGTCAGCGACTCTGTTTGCGGTTTCGATCTCTTTGGGCATTTTGGGCGGCTCGATACCCGAAAAATCGGGACCCAGTTTCGTACACCCGGTAAAGAGCAGCAGAGCTGTTGCCGTACATGCCGCAGTGGCGATATATCGAAAATGTTTCATTTAAAACCTGCCGTTTTCATGTATGGTCCGCAATCCCAGCGACACTTCCGTTTTCGTGCAATGTTCTAACGCCCTTTCCGCTTCTTCTTTGGAAATTTCGCCCTTTCCGGCTTTCTCTATTTTTTTCGCCGTTACGAGACACTCCTTTGCAAACGCCATCAGCTTCTCCCTGTCGGTGCCAAACCATTCCGCATCGGTCTGGGACGCCCAGATACCGATCTTTTTGGCGGTTGGAACGAGCAGTTTGGCCGTTTCATTCGCCAGTGCCCGTTTCAAAAAGCTTTTCGTCGGTTGCCGAAGCCTGTCGATCATACCGAAAAATCGCTCGATGGTCGTGACAAGCATATCGTGCGGTCGTGTCGAAAATGGAATATAGTAGAAGAGCAGCAGAATGAACAAAAAGGCGTAGAAGAGAAAAAGAATGTTCAAAAAGATGGCGAACTGGTAGTACATGGTGTTCTGGATATTCATGATGGCAAGCCCCAACGCGAAAAAGAGTGCGAGCTGAGGCTTGAAAACATAAAAGGCGAAAAAAACGTAGATAAAAAGGAAAAGGGCCAGTTCGTAACCGTGATGAATGTTCGGTACGACAAAGATATAGGCGAACGTCGTAAACACGAATGCGAACGAAAATACGATGATAAGCAGAGAAGGCTTCAGCGGCGAAAAGGCGGTATACAGAGAGAGTGAAGTCGCAAGCGTGACGAGGTAGAAACCTCCGGGCGGGTTGAAAAGGATCCAGATCAGCGTGGTGGTCCAGAAAACGAGAAAGGTGACCAATGCGCCTTTGAAGTTTTCCGGATCGAGAAAGAGAAATTTTGGACCTTCTGGAATGCCGGTATCTATCTCTTCGTCGATCTTTTCCTCTTTCTTGTCGGGCCAGAGATAGACACCGACCAGCATATAGACGACGACGCCGAAAATCGTCATAAAAGTTCGGTTTATACCGTATAGAAAAACATCGTCGACATTGCCGTTGTCGAATACCATCATCATCGTCATCGCAGTTAACAGAAAGATAGTCTTGTCTCCCTGATAAGCCCGACCGAGATAGATAAAAAAGGTGACCAACAGAGAAAGAAGCAGCAGATAGAGCTCCCGATCCTGTGGCATCCACGCGATCAAAGCGATACCGAAAAATGCACCGATCGCCGTGCCAACTATGCGCAGAAACCCTTTGAACATCGAATCGCCCAGCGTATTGCCCGCCGCGATGACCATGATGGCGATGGCGCCAGTGGAAGCGTGATCCCACCCCTGTGAAAAAGCAACAAGATAGGCAAGCGTAACGCTCAATGCCACTTTGATGGCATATATCGCTTTTTTCGAGAGGGAAAAGTGGGCCAACAGCACATCGAGTTTTTCCAATATGGTCGGTGTATTCGAAACGTTTGCCTCCACCCAAGCCTTTCAGATTGTTTTTAATTGAGAATAATTATACAGGAATGTGTCTAAATATGCTATAATGCGTGCATCCTGACACCTGACCGAAAGCGCGGTCAGTTACCTCCATCTACTGCAAATATACACTTCCGTATATTTACCAGATGGGCACCACCGACGGTACACTGCTTGGGAGCATTTTGTGCGTGCCATCGGTAAATAGATTTGTGATCGATAATATGACATTTTTTCGGTATATGTACAAAAAGAAAATTGTCATGCCGTACCGGTTGCAACTATCATTTCACCATAAAGAGAACATTGTATGAGTCAAGAGACCATCGAACAGACAGAACAGAAACCGACCATGAGTTTTTCCGATTTCGGATTCAAACAGCCGATCATGCGTGCGATCCAGCGCATGGGGTTCCAGGTACCGAGCCCGATCCAGGAGAAGGTGATTCCGCTGATTCTGGAGGGAAAGGATGTCGTGGGACAGGCGCATACGGGGACGGGCAAAACGGCCGCTTTCGGCCTGCCGGCGCTGAACAATATCGAGTGGCGCAACGGTGTGCAGCTGCTGGTCATCACGCCGACGCGGGAGCTGGCGACGCAGGTGAGCGACGAACTCTTCAGCCTGGGGCGTTTCGCGGGTATCCGCACCGTCAGTGTCTACGGGGGGCAGAGCTACCGCCGGCAGCTCGATCTGATCGGGAGGGGTGCCCAGGTGGTCGTCGCGACACCGGGGCGGCTGCTCGATATGCTCAGTTCCGGCAAACTGGAAGACTTCAACCCATCCATCGTCGTCTTGGACGAAGCGGACGAGATGCTCGACATGGGCTTCCTCGACGATATCAAAGAGATCTTCAGCTACCTGCCGCAGCAGCGTCAGACGCTGCTCTTTTCGGCGACGATGCCCGAACCTATCAAGGATCTGGCACGCCATATCCTCTACCAGCCGGAGTTCGTTTCGGTTACGAAAAAGGAGACGACGAACAAGGATATCCGTCAGCTCTACTACGTCATCGAGGAGAAGGACCGCGACGAGG
>NZ_JAOZPV010000016.1:11906-27444 GCF_029932565.1 Hydrogenimonas sp. | reverse complement strand
TCGTCATAGAAACTTTTTCCAACCAGAAGAGGTGGAAGAGCGTGATGGGCGGCAATCGTCTGACCGATATCGGCAAAGGAATAACGTTTCCCTATATTGATCGGTTTGATCTTTCTGCCGTAGACGAGAACCGGAATATGTTCACGGGTATGGTCGGTCCCCCACCAGGTCGGATCACATCCATGATCGGCCGTAATGATGAGAATATCGTCATCTTCCAGCAGTTCAACCATCTCCGGCAGACGTCTGTCGAAATACTCCAGCGCGCCTGCATAGCCCGAAATATTGCGGCGATGGCCGTAGTCGGCATCGAAATTGACGAAGTTGGTGAAAAGAATGGCATCCTTTGGCGTCTCTTTTACCGCTTTGAGAGTTGTATCAAACAGATCTTCGATACCGTTGGCCTTGTAGGCTTTCGTGATGCCCCGTCCCGCAAAAATATCTTTGATTTTTCCGATACTGACCACTTCACCGCCGACGGCTTTCATCTTGTCGAGTACAGTATCGGCCGGCGGCTCGACGGAGTAGTCGTGCCGGTTGCCGGTTCGTTGAAAATTTTCTGGAGAGTCTCCCACGAAAGGGCGGGCAATAACCCGGGCAATATTGTATTTGTCGACCAGTTTACGGGCAATTTCACACACTTCGTAGAGACGTTCAAGCCCGAATCTCTCTTCATGGGCAGCAATCTGAAAGACACTGTCCGCCGAGGTATAGACGATCGGTTTGCCCGTTTTCACATGCTCTTCACCCAGTCGCTTGATGATCTCCGTTCCGGAAGCGTGACAATTTCCCAAATATCCCGGTACATTCGCCTCTTTGACAAAGGCTTCCAGAAGTTCGGGAGGAAAACTCTCTGTTTTTTTTCTGAAGTATCCCCAGGTGAAGGTAACGGGTGCGCCCATCATCTCCCAGTGACCGCTGGAGGTATCTTTCCCCGTCGAAACCTCTGCCGCAAAACCGTATGCCGCTTCGGGGATGATGTTCTCATCAAGACCGTCCGGATAACAACCGCCCCAACTCTCTTTGGCCACGAAACCGAGTCCGAAACGGTTCATATTGGGCAGATGCAAAGGACCGCTGCGGCCCTCTTCTGCCAATCCTGCCGCACAGAATGCCGCAATGTTGCAAAGTGTGTTGGCGCCATCGTCGTTGAATGGCCGCCCCTCTTTCGTGACATCCCGGAACTTACAGGCATCCTCGGCACCGCCGACACCGAAAGAGTCGAGGAGTAGAATGATGGTTCTTTTCATAGTATGCCTTTCTGAACTTGGTCATTTGCCGCCTCGCAGCGCACAAATGACCCATAATGACCTGCAATGCCTCTGTACATCAATACCCGCCTTCTCCGCTGTTTTGAGTTTCGTACCCCAGCGTTTTCAAGAGACTTCCCAGCAGACTACTCGCTCCGAAACGAAAATGCTTTTCGGTAATCCACCCTCTTCCCATAATGGTTTCGGCGAGATCCAGATAGGCTTTGGCCGCTTTTGCATCACGTACACCCCCCGCTGCCTTAAAACCGACACCCGGATTGGTCGATTTGATCGTTTCCAGCATCACCTCCGCCGCTTCGAGCGTCGCATTGACCTCGACTTTCCCTGTCGATGTCTTGATGAAATGGGCCCCGGCATCGATCGCGATCTCACTCGCCCTCCGTATCAAAGTCGCATCTTTCAGCACGCCTGTTTCAAGAATCACCTTGAGTTTCACCGAATCGCCACATTCGATTCGACACGCTTTGACCAGGTCGAATCCGACCCGTTCGTTGCCGGCCATGAAAGCCCGATAGGGGAACACGACATCGACTTCATCGGCTCCATACGCCACCGACGCCCGGGTCTCCGCCACGGCGATATCGATATCATCATCACCCCACGGGAAATTGGTCACCGTTGCCACCTTTATATTGGGGGTTCCCTGCTCTTTCAACATTTTTTTCGCCAATGGTATGAAACGGGGATAGATGCAGACCGCCGCCGTATCCCCGACCGGCGTATGTGCGTCGCGACAAAGCTGTACAATTTTTTCACGGGTATCATCGTCGTTCAGCGATGTCAGATCCATCAGTCTGATCGCCGTTTCGGCCGCTTCCCTCAAATTTTCCATAGGTACTCCATTACATCATTTTGATTGCGATAAATATGCCCACCAGCGTCGCACTCATAAAATTGGAGAGCGTGCCCGCCAAAACCGCTTTCATACCCATTCGTGCAATATCTCCCCGGCGATTCGGCGCAAGAACGCCCAGACCGCCCAGCAAAATGGCCAGGGAAGAGAGATTTGCGAAACCGCAGAGCGCCACGGTGGCGATCGCCATGGAGTGTGGATCGAGCGACGCTTTCAGTTTGACAAGATCGATATAGGCGACGAACTCGTTGATGATCAGTTTGATACCCAGCAGTGAACCGACATCGATGGCATGCTCCCATGGAACACCCAGAATGAACGCAATAGGTGCGAAAAGATAACCGAGCATCTGCTGAATCGTGATGTTTTCGTAACCGAACAGACCGCCGATACCCCCGAACATCATGTTCAGCAATGCGATAAGCGCGACAAACGCGATCAGCATTGCACCCACGTTCGCCGCCAGTCTGAGCCCGTCGGAAGCTCCGATGGCGGCAGCGTCAATCACATTGACGGCACCCATCTCCTCCTCCTGCTCCTCTTTGATCTTCTCCTCGACTTCGATCTTGGGCTCCTCCGTTTCGGGTTCGAGCATCTTTGCCATCAGCAATCCGCCCGGCGCCGCCATGAAGGATGCGGCAATCAGATAATTGAGACTGATTCCCATCGATGCGTATCCAGCCAGAACAGCACCCGCAACGGACGCCAATCCACCCGACATAATGGCGAAGAGCTCCGATTTTGTCATCGTCGACAGATAGGGTTTGACAACCAGTGGCGCTTCGGTCTGGCCGACAAAAATATTGGCCGCGGCCGAAAGCGATTCGACCGGCGAGGTTTTCAGCAGTTTCTGCAATCCTCCACCCATCACTTTGATGACCACCTGCATGATTTTGAGATAGTAGAGCACCGACATCAGTGCGGCGAAAAAGATGATGACCGGCAACACTTTGATCGCGAAAATGAAACCGATCTGTTTGACATCCGCCAGAGAGCCAAAGACGAAGCCGATGCCCGCATGGGCACTGTCGATGACGGCCTGTACCCCGTTCGAAATCGTCTGCAATGTCACCGCCCCGGAATCTGTGTAGATAACGAATGCCGGAATCAGAGCCTGGAGTGCAAGAGCACCAAAAATGGTTCGAGGGTTGATCGCTCGCTTGTTGCTCGAAAAAAGAAACGCAATCGATAACAAGACAACGACACCGACCAACCCAATCAATACCTGCTGCATTTGAAGCTCCTCTCGGTAAAGGACCACCTTTTTTTTATTTAAATCTATCAGATGATCACGGTTTTTATTTTAAATCTATTATAACTTTATTGGTTTAATTTTTTTTTATCTTAGCGGAGCATCAAAAAGAGCGTTTGTACATACCGGAAGATTCCGGGTGTATCTGCTGAACATTCCCATAAGGTTCGATTATTCGGTTGTGTAAAAAACGATTATTCGTTTCGAAGTACTTTGAGCGGATCGACCTGTGACGCCTTTTTGGCCGGATAGAGCGATGAAAAAAGTGTAATGAGAAAGGCACCGACGATGATACTGACAAAATCGATCCATTCCAGATCAAGAGGCAGGCGTGTTGTGCCGTAGACATCTTCGGGCAGTGAAATGATGTCGAAGTGTTTGAGCAACTCCATACCACCGAGTCCCAGCAACGTACCGACCAGGACACCTCCAATACCGATAATCAGACCGAGTCTGAAAAAGATTTGGCGTATCTCCCGTTTCGAGGCACCGAGTGAAAGAAGCAGAGCCACCTCACTGCGCCGGTTCATGACCGTCATAAGCAGCGAACTCACGATATTGAGAGATGCGATGAGAATAATGAGCATCAACACGATAAAGAGTGCCCTCTTCTCCATCTGCATCGCTGCGAAGAAATTTCCGTTTTGCTGCCACCATCCGATAATACCGACACTCGATGGCAACTCTTCCCTGATCGATTCGATATCGCGCATCGGATGTTTCGAATCGATATGAATGCCGTCGTACTCTCCCGCTTTGCGCTTCAGTACCTTCTCGAATGTCTTGAACGAGGTGTAATAGTAACTTTCATCGTAGGCGTTGAGTCCGGATCGGAACAGCCCTTCGATCGTAAACCGTTTGCTCAAAGGCATCAGTGACAGACCTGCAGGCTGCAGCTTGGAAAAGATGAACATGACTTTGTCACCCATTCCGAGGCGCAGATGCTCGGCAAGCGGCTTTCCGATAATCACTCCATATTTTCCAAACGGCTTGGCATAGGCTTTGGCAAATACCTCATTGACCGCTTTTTCGCGTTCCGGATCGATACCGAACATCAAACCGCCTTTGAGCGTTCCACCTTTGCGCACCATGACCTGCGTTTGCATATAGGGACTGAAATGAAGATCGGGAAATTTGTCGCCAAGCTGATCGACCAGTTCGTCATTGATGGCATTACGAAGTTTTGGATAGACCGTAAGGGGGTAGTTCATCACGAAAAGCCGTTTTTCGAACTCTTTTTCCATGCCATTCATGATCGCCATGGCGATAATAAGAACCGTCACACCGATTGCGATACCGAGAAAAGCCAGGATCGCCGCCAAAAAGATGAAAGGGTGTTCGCGGTCAAAGCGCAAATAGCGTTTGACCATCGTATTGACGAAGCGGGGATTCATAAAACCGCCTCAGGCGCTTTACAGAGATCAGAAAACGGTGAACAGAGAACAGAGGGCCGCACGGCGGCCTTTACTGAAAAAGAAGCGTTAGCGACCATCCTAAACTGCTCACCGTTCACTGTTCACTGTTCACTCACCCTTATCCGCGAGCAATCCTCTTTTCGGGCCGCTTCTGCCGCAGCAGTGTTTGTACTTCTTGCCGCTTCCGCAGGGACAGGGGTCGTTGCGTTTGGGTTTCTTGCCCGTCAGCGGTGCAAGCTCCTCCTCTTTGTTGGTCGAGAAATTTTCGAGCTCCGCTTCCATCTGGGCGCGCATCCGTTCGATCGCCTCCTGCTCCTGCTGCAGCTCCTCTTCCGATTTGAAACGGATGAGATAGAGGGTTTTGAGTGCTTCGAATTTGATCGACTCGACCAGTTCGGTAAAGAGATTGTAGCTCTCCTTCTTGTATTCGACGAGGGGATCTTTCTGATTGTAGCCACGCAGTCCGATGCCCGTTTTGAGAATATCCATCTGATAGAGATGATCGCGCCATGCGTTGTCGAGTACCTGCAGATAGATGATCCTCTCGATCTCGTTGCGCTGTTTCGGATCCACGGCACCCATTTTCATTTCGTATCGCTCGGTGATCTGCCCCAGCAGGTACTCTTTGAGTGCATGATAATCTTTGCCTTCGATCTCTTCGGGTTCGAATGGTTCGCCCAGCTCTTCGAGAAGTTTCAGACGCAGACGCTCCAGATCGTAATCCTCCTGCGGTGCTCCGTCGAAAATACCCGAATCCATCAGAAGATGCTCCAGGTACTCCTCACGAACCGTGCCGATCTTCTCCGAAATATCGAATTCGGGATTGAGAAGCTCGTGACGGAACCTGTAGACGAGTTTGCGCTGTTCATTGGCGACATCGTCGTATTCGAGAAGGTGTTTACGCGATTCGAAGTGGAGGTTTTCAACCTTTTTCTGAGCCTTCTCGACGGCACGTGTCACCATTTTCGATTCGATATACTCGCCCTCTTCGACACCCATCTTGTCCATGATCGTCTTGATGCGTTCACTGCCGAAAATACGCAGCAGATGGTCTTCGAGACTCAGATAGAATCGGCTCTCCCCCGGATCGCCCTGACGACCGGACCGTCCGCGAAGCTGGTTGTCGATACGACGGCTTTCGTGCCGCTCGGTACCGATGATATAGAGTCCTCCCAATGCCCGGACTTCGTCATCGATCTTGATGTCGACACCCCGACCCGCCATGTTCGTCGCGATCGTCACGGCACCGGTTTTACCGGCATCTTTGATGATCTCGGCTTCATGCTCGTGGTTTTTGGCGTTCAGAACATTGTGGGTAATCTTCTCTTTTTTCAGCAGTTCATGCAACACTTCCGACTTTTCGATCGATGCGGTACCGACGAGTATCGGCTGCCCTTTTTTGTTGCGCTCTTTGATGTCGCGGATGACGGCATCGAACTTCTCTTTCTCGGTCTTGTAGATCAGGTCGGGCATATCCTTTCGGATGACCGGAACATTGGTCGGAATCGAGATGACATCGAGACCGTATATTTCGGCGAACTCCGTCGCTTCCGTCTGTGCCGTACCGGTCATACCCGCCAGTTTATCGTACATGCGGAAATAGTTCTGGAAAGTGATATCGGCCAGTGTCTGCGACTCCTCCTTGATCTCCACACCCTCTTTCGCTTCAAGCGCCTGGTGCAGTCCTTCACTGAAACGGCGTCCTTCGCTGAGACGTCCCGTGAACTCGTCGACAATGACGATCTCCCCCTCCTTGACGACATAGTCGACATCCCGTTCGAAAAGGTGATGGGCTTTGAGTGCCTGATCGAGGTGATGCGCCAGTATCGCATTCTCCATCGCATAGAGATTGTCGACACCGAACAGTTTTTCCGCCTTTTCGATCCCCTTTTCGGTGACGAGAATGACACGGTTTTTTTCATCCACCGTAAAATCCTCATCACGTACCAACTGTTTGGCAACCTTGTCCGCACGAATATAATTGTCCAGTTTGCTTTTTGTAGGACCCGAAATAATCAGCGGCGTTCTGGCTTCGTCGATCAGAATGGAGTCGACTTCGTCGACGATTGCGTAATAGTGGTCACGCTGCACCATTTCATCAAGCGAGTATTTCATATTGTCGCGCAGATAATCGAAACCGAATTCGTTGTTGGTTCCATACGTGATGTCGGCGTCATACTGCGCTTTGCGTGTCGCATCATCGGGGATGTCCGCCGTTATCGTACCGACACTGTAGCCGAGAAATTCGTAGATTTTTCCCATATCGTGGGCATCACGTTTCGCGAGGTAGTCGTTGACCGTGACGACATGCACACCGCGTCCCAGCATCGCGTTCAATACGACCGGCAGTGTCGCGACGAGTGTTTTGCCCTCTCCCGTTTTCATCTCTGCGATCCGATTGTCGTGGAGAACCATGCCCCCCACCAGCTGTACATCGAAGTGGCGCAGTCCCGTCGTACGTTTGGAAGCTTCGCGGGTAATCGCAAACGAATCGTACAGTACATCTTCGAGTGTCGCATCACCGGATAGCACTTTCTCTTTCAAACCGTTAAAGGCCGCCTTGAGCCCCTCATCGTCCATCTTTTCATACTTTGGCTCAAGTGCATTGATCTTTGCAACTTTTTTGCTGTATTTTTTCAGTTCTCTGTCGTTGGCTGTCCCGACAATGGCACGAAAAACCGATTTTATCATTCCTGTTTACCTTTTAGTGAGACAATCTGCATAGTTTGAGCATCTCCAAAATCCCTGTTTTGTTCCGAAAAGAGGTTTTGGAGACGCTCTCTTTTTCTTTAGCGGATTATTAAGGCAATGATTTTATCACATCTTTACATAGTCTCCTATAAAATGAAAATTATGATTAAAATAATTATGCCTCTCCTGCTTGGAACCTTTCTCTTCGGCTCGCTGCCTGTACCGCAACAGTTTCGTGCCGACTTCAACCAGACCGTGATCAACACCGACAACAACCAGACGCTTCATTACAGCGGCCATGTCGCCATCAAGGTACCCAACCGTGCCAAGTGGGTCTATAGCCGGCCGGTTCCGAAAACGATCTGTCTGCTTGAAGACCGGGCCTGGGTTATCGAGCCCGAACTCGAACAGGCCACCCTCTATCGACTGGACAAAGCGATTCCGCTGCTAGCCATTCTCGAAAACGCGAAAAAGATCGATACAGGGCATTACACTGCCCGATACAACGGGGTAGAGTACGATCTGCGTGTCGATGAAAAAGAGAAATTGAAAGCAGTAGAGTATACGGATGAGCTTGGAAACCGCGTTATCCTGCTATTCAGCGGTATTGACACATCTCCTATCGATAGTACAGAAACGGAATGTACGATTCCGAGGGAATACGATGTTATCGATGGAAGATTTTAACGCGGCAACTCTCTGATCAATTCGAGACATTTTTCGAGTGTATCTGTCTCGAGACGAATGTTCTGAATAAAAACGAAGTCGACTTCAATGCCATACTGCTTGTCGGCAAGATCGATCACCATCTTTTTGAATTGTGCTTTTCCCTGCGAAGTGAGAAGCGTTTCCGCCCAAAAACTTCCGACGGCCGTCTGAACCACATCCATCAATTCGACATCATGCTGTTCGATATCGCGTCCCTGGAGGACTACGGAGAGTTCGACATTGACCGGCTTACGCTCTTTCTTCATCAGCAGCGTCGTTTCCAGGTTGTCGAGATGGAGTTGTCCGGCAAAAAGCAGACAGGGAAGAAAAAAGAAGAGAATTTTTTTCATGTTTTACCGTTCGAAAGGATTACGGCCGGGCGTAAAGCCCGACCGTCAACAAGAATTTATCCAACCATATATTCGAGTGTTTCACGGTCCACTTTGTCGAAGCTGAGATACTTGTAGACATCTTCCTCTTTGCCGGCAATCGCCTGCGGTACGATGTCGAGATACTCCTCTTTGGTCGGTATTTTACCGAGAATGGCACAGACAGCCGCCAGTTCGGCACTTCCGAGATAGACCTGCGCACCCTTTCCAAGACGGTTGTCGAAGTTACGGGTCGAAGTGGAGAAGACGATGGCGTTGTCGCGAACACGCGCCTGGTTCCCCATACAGAGGGAACATCCCGGAATTTCGGTTCGGGCACCCGCTTGACCGAATATCGAGTAATACCCCTCTTCGATGAGCTGCTTTTCATCCATTTTGGTCGGCGGCGCGATCCAGAGGCGGGTCGGCACCTGACCTTTTCCTTTGAGTACCTCGCCAAGCGCCCGGAAGAGACCGATATTGGTCATACAGGATCCGACAAAGACCTCTTCGATGTTATGCGGACGATTCGGATCGGCCAGGACTTCGCTGAGAGTCGCGACATCGTCCGGATCGTTCGGGCATGCGACGATCGGTTCGGTCACTTCGTTCAGATCGATCTCGATAACGGCAGCGTATTCGGCATTGGCATCCGGCTCCATCAATACCGGATTCTCGAGCCATTTTTTCATATTGTCGATACGGCGCTGGATCGTACGCTTGTCTTCATACCCCTGATCGATCATCGCTTCGAGCAGTTTGATATTGGAGTTGATGTACTCGATAACCGGCTCTTTGTCGAGGCGGACGGTACACGCCGCGGCACTACGCTCCGCCGATGCGTCGGAGAGCTCGAACGCCTGCTCGCACTTGAGGAACGGCAATCCTTCGATCTCGAGAACACGTCCGGCGAAGATGTTTTTCTTCCCTTTCTTCTCGACAGTGAGCAGCCCTTCCTTGATTGCAAAATAGGGAATCGCGTTGACGAGGTCTCGCAGTGTAATGCCCGGCTGCAGTTCGCCTTTGAAGCGGACCAGAACAGATTCCGGCATGTTCAGAGGCATCGTACCGGTAACCGCCGCGAACGCGACAAGACCCGAACCGGCCGGGAAGCTGATGCCGATCGGGAAGCGTGTATGGCTGTCTCCGCCCGTACCGACCGTATCGGGAAGGACCATACGGTTGAGCCAGCTGTGGATGACACCGTCTCCCGGTCGGAGAATGACACCGCCGCGGCTCGTCCAGAACGGAGGAAGCGTATGTTGAAGCTGGACATCCGCCGGCTTCGGATAGGCTGCCGTATGGCAGAAGGATTGCATGACCAGATCGGCACCGAAACTGAGTGCCGCAAGCTCTTTGATCTCGTCGCGTGTCATCGGTCCTGTCGTATCCTGGGAGCCGACGGTGGAGACTTCCGGCTCGACGTACATACCCGGGCGCACACCCTCCATGCCGCACGCTTTACCAACCATTTTCTGGGCCAATGTAAAGCCGACACCCTCTTTGCCTTCCGGCTGTTCGGGACGTGCGAAGATATTCTCTTCACCCATACCGAGTACTTCGCGGGCTTTGCGAGTCAGATTGCGTCCAATGATAAGAGGGATACGCCCCCCTGCACGGAATTCGTCCGGAAGCGTGTTGGGTTTGAGTTTGAATTCACTGACCACTTCACCATTTTTATAAATTTTGCCTTCGTAGGGCTTGACGGTAATGACATCGCCTGTTTCGAGTTTTTCAACCGGCGCCTCGATCGGAAGAGCACCCGAGTCTTCCGCCGTGTTGAAGAAGATCGGTGCAATGATACTTCCGATGACGACACCGCCGGTACGCTTGTTGGGAACACCGGGAATATCTTCGCCAAGGTGCCACTGAACGGAGTTGATACCCGATTTTCGGGAAGAACCCGTACCGACGACATCACCGACGTAGGCGACCGGATGGCCCTTCTCTTTCAGTTTTTTGATCGTGCCGATCGGATCATCCATCTTTGCCGTCAACATACTGTTGGCATGGAGAGGAATGTCGCTTCGCGTAAACGCTTCGCTCGCAGGAGAGAGATCGTCGGTATTGGTTTCGCCCGGTACTTTGAAAACGGTAACCGTGATCTCTTCCGGAAGTTCCGGACGGTTCAGGAACCATTCGCCCTTCGCCCAGCTCTCGAGAACCTCTTTGGCATATTGGTTACCGTTGTCGGCAAGCTCTTTTACATCGTTGAACGCGTCGTAAACCAGGAGAGTATTTTTGAGCTGATCGGCTGCTTCCTGCGCAACTTCTGCATTTTCATGGTTCAATGCATCAACAAGAGGCTTGACATTAAAGCCTCCCAGCATCATACCCAGCATTTTGATGGCACGCAGTGGAGAAATTGCAGCTGTCTTTGCATGACCCTGTACAATGTCGTTCAAAAATGCCGCTTTGACATAGGCAGCATCGTCCACTCCGGGCGGAACGCGATTTTCGAGAAGATCCAGAAGTTTTTCCTCTTCGACAATCGGAATCTCTTTCAACAGCTCAATTACCTGCGCTGTCTGTTCTGCACTGAGCGGAAGTGGCGGAACGCCCAACGCTTCACGCTCTTTCACATGCTTTTCGTATTCGGCCATAAAACCCATTCTTTCTCCTTCGTTATGGTTTGGTTCCGTCTATTTTATCAGACCAACCTGCAATATTCTCTGTATTGTAACTATAGGTAACATCTATTTTCCGCACTGTGTCAAATTGTAACGTGACACTTTTCGAAGCTTTCCTGTGCTAATCTAAAAGAGAATGATCTGTTGAAAGGAGAGAGAATGTATAACCTGATCGTCTGTGCGGACGGCACGTGGAACACCCCCGACCAGAAAGAATATGACATTCCAACCCCGACCAATGTCGTACGGATTTTCAATGCCCTCGACAAATTCGACAAAGATGGAAATGAACAGAAACGCTATTATCATCCCGGTGTCGGTACGGATGGCACATGGTGGGAAAAACTGGCCGGCGGCACCGTGGGTGTCGGCCTCAGTAAAAACATCAAAAGCGCCTACAAGTGGCTCTGCGATCATTACCGCCCCGAAGATCGCATCTTCCTCTTTGGTTTCAGCAGGGGCGCCTATACGGTACGGAGTCTGGCCGGAATGATCGGCAAATGTGGACTTCTGGATCTTTCCGGGCTCGAAGAGGAAGAGTTGTGGCACCGTGTCAAAACCGCCTATGATGAAGGATATCGGAAAGGAAAACCACGAAAAGATTGGGCAAAAGGATGGAAGTTTCATCCCGAAACCGATATCGACTGTAAAAAGAGAGACAAAACGGTAAAAAAAAGATCGATTCCGATCCATTTCCTGGGCGTATGGGATACTGTCGGCGCACTGGGTATTCCCAACAACCTTGCCATCCTGAATCTGCTCGACAATGTCAAAAAATATGCCTTTCACGACACCAAACTCGGCTGCAATGTCCTGCATGCCCGTCATGCCGTTGCAATCGACGAAAAACGTGCCAGCTTCTCTCCGACACTCTGGAGCAACATCGAAAATAGAAAGGATGTCAAGCAGATCTGGTTTCCGGGTGTCCACTCCAATGTCGGCGGAGGCTATGTCGATACCGGGCTGTCCGATATCGCACTCAAATGGATGATTGAGGAAGCGGCGGATGCCGGTCTTCTATTCCGGAAAGAGATGGTCAAACAGATAAAGCCGAACACTCGGGGCATTCTGTACGATTCGTTGAAAGGTATATTCAAACATCTGCGTGCCACACCGAGAAGCATACCCGCACTCATCAAAAAGAACAGTCCGAAAATAGTGCACCATTCGGCTATCAAGCGGCAGGTCGACCCTCCGATCGAAGAGGCCGACTATCACACGACCGAATTCCTGAAAAAAGGCGAAAGCCTCGAACGTACCATCTATGCGATGAATCCCTGGAATGAAACGGGAATCTATCTCGAAGCGGGAAAAACCTATCGGTTCGAAGCGAAAGGACAGTGGATGGATCGCGATATCAAATGCGGTCCGGAGGGAGCGGATGACGGCAAGTTTTATATCGGGGAGATCGCCCATATCGCCGGCACGCTATGGGGAAAGATCGAAGAACTATACAAAAAGGTCACCAAAAACGAAGCGGCGGACTTTATCGGAAGCAGACGCGAGGAGAAGATTCCATGGTTTGCATTGGTCGGGTCGATTGCCAATGGAGGCAACCCGAAAAAAGATGGGACACCGGCACCTCACGAAACATTCAAAATCGGGAAAAAGTGCAAACATACCCCTAAAAAATCGGGATACTTCTATGCCTATGCCAATGATGCGTGGAATTTTTACGGAAACAACCGGGGCAGTGTCAGGCTGACAATCACCCGGATCGATTAACCCCCGACGATCTCCCGATTGCCCTTGGCGTTGGGTGCCGATATGATGCCCATGTTTTCAAGCTGTTCCACAATGCGCGCCGCACGGTTGTAACCGATCTGAAGACGCCGCTGCAGATAACTGATACTCGTTTTCCGATCGGTAAGAACAATCTGTTTCGCCTCTTCGAAAAGCGGATCGATATCATCGACCGTACCGCCGCCGGAGGCAGTGCCGCCCTCGACATCGCTCTCCTGCAGAAAGTGTTCGTCATATTCGGCGAGCCGCTGGGATTTGAGAAACTCGACGATCGTTTCGATCTCCTGTTCACTGCTCCACGGTGCATGCAGACGGATCAGCCCCCCACCGCCCGGCGGTGTAAAGAGCATGTCGCCCCGTCCAAGAAGCGATTCGGCTCCCAATGTATCGAGAATGACTTTCGAGTCGATCTTCTGCCCGACTTTGTAACTGATACGTGACGGAAGATTCGCTTTGATAAGCCCCGTCACGACGTCGACACTCGGTCGCTGTGTCGCAACGATCAGATGGATACCGCTGGCACGCGCCATCTGTGCAAGGCGGGCAATGCTGAACTCCACATCCTTTCCGCCTGTCATCATCAAATCGGCCAGTTCGTCGATAACAACGACAATGTAGGGAAGCTCTTCACGTCTCTCTTTGCGTGCTTTTTCGTTATAAGTCTCAATGTTCTTGGTCCTCGTCTGACTCATCAGCTGGTAACGTCTCTCCATCTCGCCCACCATGTTCGAGAGTGCGACAATCGCCTTTTTCGGCTGTGTAATAACCGGTGTGAGCAGATGCGGAATATCGTTGTAAACAGAAAATTCGAGCATCTTCGGATCGATCATCATCAGTTTCAGTTGGTCGGGCGAATTGCGATAAAGCAGACTCAGGATCATCGCGTTGATACCGACACTTTTCCCGCTGCCGGTCGTCCCTGCTATAAGCAGGTGCGGAAGCTTTTTCAGATCGGTGACGAACGGTTTGCCGACAATGTCTTTGCCGAGTGCGATTGTCAACGGCGATTTGGATTTTTTGAAAATGTTGTCCTCGAGAATCTCCCGCAGATAGATCGTTTCGACCTCTTTGTTGGGAATCTCGATACCGACGACATCTTTGCCGGGGACCGGGGCCTGGATACGGATCGTCTGCGCCCGAAGCGCCATCGCGAGGTCGTCCTGCAGATTGAGGATTTTGGAGACTTTGATATGGGCGGCGGGTTTGAATTCGAATGTCGTCACGACCGGGCCGGCATAGGTTCGGACCACATCCCCTTCGATTTTGAATTTGGCGAGCTTCTCCAGAAGATCGCTGATCTTCGCATCGATCTCCGCTTCATTGATCTCCTTGCTTCGCTTGGGAGCCTTTTGAAGAAAATCAAGTTTCGGCAGCCGGAAATTTTTCGGCTTCTCCTGTTCGCCGAGATCGATCTGCGCCAGCAGTTTTTTGTTCTCTTCGATCTCGTGGACGATTTCGATGGTTCCATGCTCCGTGTGCGCTTTCTCTACGGCATTCGGTTCGGCTTTGCCATCTTTTTTCCCCTTCTCCCGCTTGATCAGTCGTATCTCGTCTGTTCTCTCTTCCGGAATAGCTTCTGCCGATCCCTCTTCGGAAGTGGCGGATACTGGTTCAGGCTCCGGCACTGCTGCCCTTTTCGCTTCACTGCGGCCTTCTCTTTTCAACCGTTTCGGTTTCACCGAAACCGGCTGGGTGGGAGTATCCTCCTCTTTTTCATGCATCATCGCCTGAATGTCGGACACTTTCCAATGGATCGTTTCACCCCACAGAATGACACCCGACAGCGTCAGAGTCATCAGCCAAAAGAGCCACACACCGGCATCCCCGATAAATGGATGCAGAAAACTGACGATACTCCCCCCTATCCATCCATCCAGCGGCGGTTCGGCGACCAGTGCCTGCAGAATGAGGAGTGAAAAGAGAAAGAGAGTCCATGCGGCGAAACTCTCGATTTCGAAATCTTCAAATCTCTGCAGCCTATAGAGTCGATAGAGCGGATAGAGAAGAAATAGAAAGTCTGCATATCCCAGAAATCCGAAAAGTTCGAGATTGTGTGTTCCGAGATAGGTACCAAACGTTCCTACCATTGCGCTTTGCGGGAAAAAAGTCGCAATGGTTCCATACATAAAGAAAATGGCGATCGTCAGTAAAAATGCTGTTTTAAAAATAGTCGTTTCCTTCTATATAAAATAGCGCAGTGCCCTGCATCGTTTGAAAAGATGATTATATCTCATCCTTCAAAATCTATGCAAGGTGATGAAACGAGTGTTAAAGATAGTTAACCAATGAGAGGTTCTGAACTTTTGCGATCGATGCCATCATCGCCTGAAAATTGATGCTGAGCTGGTTCAGCCGTACCGATGCTTCCCCGATATCGGTATCGAGAACTTCGGAGCGCAATGACTGAACATTGATTTTGAGTGTTTCGCTGCGTTCGACGGCATATTTGAGGCTGTTGGACATTGCACCGATTTTTGTATGCTCTTTCCCCACATGATCGAGAACGTGATCGATACGGGCAAGCGCGTTTTCGATGCCGGCGTTGCGTGCCAGGTTGCTGCTGCCGCCATCGGGATAGACCAGACCGTTCTCCACCGCTTCGATCGC
>NZ_JAOZPV010000016.1:0-11806 GCF_029932565.1 Hydrogenimonas sp. | reverse complement strand
GGTTGCTGCTGCCGCCATCGGGATAGACCAGACCGTTCTCCACCGCTTCGATCGCTTCGTCGATGGCGGCAAAGAAGTCGTGTTTGGGGTCGTCGATAGTCAGGGCGTTGTTGGTATTGAACAAAATGGCGGGGAGATTGTCTCCGTCATTGTTATTATCGTACATAAAAAATGAAGTCAATCCATCCCCTTTGACAATGATCCTTCCATTTCTATCCAAAGAAACATTTACATCGGTTATCACCGTATTGGCATCGTTTTCGATAGACGTTTTGATGTTTTCTATCAATTGTTGATAGGTCATAGTATCGTTCAAGGAAATATCAAAACTTGAAGGATTCGTCCCATCAGAAAAAGCGACAGTCAATTCTGTATTTAAGGGGAAGCTTGAAAGCCCTGCTGTTTCGATCAGTTTTGTCGAGCCCGTCGCGATACTGCCATCTTCTTTTACGATCTGTGGCATATTCCCGCGAAAACCGTTTTTTCCGATCTGTTCGAAGGGAACATTGACGGCGTAAACATCTGCCGCCACGCCGTCGGATTTTACAAACTCGATAGAGTCGCCTCCTCCGGATTCTCCATAAATATGAAAGTCGAGCAACGAACGTCCCTCTTTTTTGTCTTTGATATGAATATATCCGTTAACCAGACTCACATCCACGGGCCCAGGAGCAAAAGCATCCTCGATACGGTTCAGCAAATCCTGCACCGTATCCGTCTCGGTCAATGTGACAGGCGGGTTGGTCACGAAAAATGTGCCATCACTTCTTCTGCCTTGAATGGTAAAATCGTAATCATCCGTATTCCCCGTTATTTCACCAAGAGTGGTAGTGAGCGATGCAGGTTCTTCCGTGCCGAATTTTCTCAAAGCCACATTCGTCGTCACACTGCGGCTCACATTGCCATCCTCTCCGAAAAAGAGGTCGAGCCCGGGAATGTTGTAGGGCACTTCCACGCCGGCCCCGACGACCGCTTTGAGCTCTTCACCGTTTCCATAGTAGTTGCCGCTGTCGTCCAGCGGCTTGACATCGAGTTTCGTTCCGGAAAAGAGGTAGCGGCCGTTGATGGAGCTGTTTCCGAGATTGATGAAATGCTCTTTCAGAGATTTGAGCTCGTTGCTGATGGCAAAATAGTTGCTGTCCGCGTTCGAACCGTTGGCCGCCTGGATGAGAAGTGTCTTGAACCGTGTCAATGCATCGGTGAACTGAAACATGACGCTGTCGGTATTGTTGGCGAAGTTCTGGGCATCTGTCGCCACCTCCACCGCCTGGGTCAATGTATGCTCTTCGTAATCGAGACGGAGCGTGTCAGAGAAAACCCGGGGATTTTCAAATCCGTATTTGATCTTCATGCCGGAAGAGATTTGCTGACTGAGTCGATTGAGCTGCTCTTTGATACTCTGCTGATCGGCGACGAATCGGTTGTAAAAGTTGTTTTGTGTGATGCGCATGTTATCCTCTGTTCACTCCGTCGATTTGTGTCGATTTTGCCCAAGCAAATTGGGTTCCTCTTTTAATTATTGTAAACACTATCGGTAAAATGGACATTACGTTTAGTTTTTTTATAAGATTTCTTGCATTTTGAAATAAAACATTGTACAATGAGCGTGTAAATCTCACATAAGGATAGCCCAATGAAAAAAGCTGAATTTGTTCAGGCAGTCGCCGAAAAAGCGGGATTGTCTAAAAAAGACACCGAAGCGGCTCTTGACGCTGCGCTCGAAACGATCACGGAAGCACTTGCCGGCGGCAAAAGTGTAAGCTTTATCGGTTTCGGTACATTCACGACGGCAGAACGTGCGGCTCGCAAGGCGAAAGTTCCGGGAACGGATCGTGTTGTAGATGTTCCTGCTACCCGCGCAGTCAAATTCAAAGTAGGCAAAAAACTGAAAGAAGCTGTTGCCAAATAACTTCACAAAAATATCACCGGTTAGCTTTTAACCGGTGTTTAAGTTTCCAGTTACTAAAATTCCACTCGTGACAAATCAGGGTACCAGAAGCCGGGGTGGTGAAACTGGTAGACACGCCAGACTCAAAATCTGGTGGGCATTAGCCCGTGCCGGTTCGAGTCCGGCCCTCGGTACCATTTTATAAGCGGGAGTAGCTCAGTGGTAGAGCACAACCTTGCCAAGGTTGGGGTCGCGGGTTCGACCCCCGTCTCCCGCTCCAGACTCTTTTCTGCTTTCTACGATATTCTAGAAAACTTTTTCAAAACTTTTTTCCACCCGCTTCGCTCGCCGTCTGCCTGTGCTATTTGCACATCGGCATCGGCGTGCGGCCCTACGGAGGAGACGCAGGTCTCCTCCGTTTCACGGGCCTCCGGTTCGACCCCCGTCTCCCGCTCCATCTTCACTTCTCTTTTCATGCTCATCATTTTTTCTTTATCATTGTTGCATGCGGATACGATTCATTTAAAAAACCGATACACTATTCATACCCTTTGTGTGCCTGCGAATCTTTTTACACATAAAGAAGAGAGGTCGTGCCTGTTAACACTGCCGGACAATCGTTCCAGATGGGAAGTACCCGCATTTAAAATCAAAGAGCTGCTGGAACAGAAAGGCCACTCTGTCGTGCTACCGAGATCCGGCATGATTACATTTCAACGCACCCATACGGAAAATTATCCGAAACTCCGGCAGCACATCAAAAGAGCCTACATGGAACACTATCCATCCATCCATATTCATACAATCACGATAAAACCGACGGCAGCCTCGGCAAAAAGATTTGCTTATTCCCCCCACTGTACGCTGAAACTCACGAAAAGCAACCTGCGCAGAAAAAGAGGCACATTCATCACCATATGCGGAAAAAAACGCCACTTTTTTCAATATGACATCAATGCTTCTATCACACTCTATAAAGCCAATCATCAAATAAAAAAAGATAAAATAATCGATTCAAAGAGTGTTCGCAGGGAGACGGTCCCATTTGAAAAAATGAATGATACACCTCTCTTCGACATGACAAAAAGCGGACTCATCGCAAGACAAAACATCGCCGAGGGGCGAATTATTACAGAAAAAATGGTCCTGCCGCTGCCGGATGTGCGAAAAAACGAACGGGTTTTGTGTATCTATCATGACGGCCCTGTCACTATCGAATTTGAAGCCACTGCCTTGCAAAACGGATATATAGGAGACAATATCACATTGAAAAAATCAAACGGTGTATCGATGCGCGGAGTGGTGGTAGGCCAAAAAACCGTGGAGATACGATGAGACTGATCGTCGCTGTGACCGGTGCAAGCGGAGTTCACCTGGGCTTCAAACTTGTTGAGAAACTGCCCAAAAGCATCACACCATACCTGATCGTTTCCGAGCATACGGATATTGTAGTTGCCCATGAAAACGGTAAAATCTATGACGAAGAGGACATTTCCGCACCCATGGCATCCGGATCATTCCCAAGCGACGCTATGATTGTCGCCCCATGCAGCATGAATACCCTGGCAAAAATCGCATGCGGTATTGCCGACAATCTCGTCACGCGCGCTGCAGCCGTTATGATCAAGGAAAAGAGGCCGCTTCTGCTTGCACCTCGCGAGATGCCTTTCAGTGCCATCGCCATGGAAAACATGCTGAAACTTTCACGGCTGGGTGTCATTATCGCTCCGCCTGTCATGGGATACTACAGCGATCACGAAACGGTCGAAGAGATGGAAAACTTTGTGATAGGAAAGTGGCTCGATCTACTCAACATCGAACACGATCTTTTTAAACGGTGGAGAATCGAAGAGGCATGAAACAATCCAGAAAAAGAGTGATCTATCCGGGAACGTTCGATCCGATCACAAACGGACACATGGATATCATTGTCCGCGCCACCCACCTTTTCGACGAGATCATTGTGGCTGTCGCAAAATCGAACGAAAAAGGACCGATGTTTTCCCACAGTGAACGCATCGCAATGGCTTCCGCCGCATGTGAAGGGCTGGAGAGTGTCAAGGTCAAAGGATTTTCCAATCTTCTTGTCGACTTCTGCAGAGAAATGGACTCTTCCATTATCATTCGGGGACTTCGGGCCGTCAGTGATTTCGAGTACGAATTGCAAATGGGATACGCCAACGCATCGCTGGCACCCGAAATCGAAACGGTCTACCTCATGCCGAGCCTCGAAAACGCTTTCATCAGTTCGTCCGTGGTCCGCTCCATTCTCAAACATAACGCCTCATGTGCCCATCTGCTGCCGGAAAGAGTCTATCGCATGATCGAGGCGGCAACCGAAAGAAAAAACCCGTAACATGTATGTAGCATTCGAGGGGATCGACACGGTCGGCAAAAGCACACAGATCGAGCGGGTGGCGGCTCGATTTGGGAATACACTCATTACGAAGGAGCCCGGTGGAACCGATCTGGGCAGGAAAATCCGCACGATTCTCCTTCAGGAGGGAGAGATTCATCCCCGGAGTGAAGTACTCCTCTTTCTTGCCGACAGGGCGGAACATACGGAACGGGTCATCCGCCCCAATGCCGACAGACTGATTTTGAGTGACCGCTCTTTTATTTCCGGTATCGCCTATGCCCATGTACATGAAAAGATTGCGATCGATACCCTCCTGCAGCTCAACCGCTACGCGACCGCCAATATGTTTCCGGACACGATTATCCTGTTTCAAATCGACAGGGAGACTCTGGTCCGCCGTCTTGGCGAAAAGCAGCACGATACGATTGAAAAGCGCGGCATCGACTATATGCTGCAGGTCCAGACCACGATGCTCGAACTGGTCGACCTGCTGAATCTCGATCATATGATTGTCGATGCCACCCATTCTGTCGAAACCATTACGGAACAGATTACTACGCATATCAAGGAACGTCTATGATACAAGCGCTACGCGGCATGAAAGACATCATCGCCCCCGACAACGAAATTTTTACCTACCTCCTGAGCACGGCCAGTGCCATTGCGGAACGTTACGGATACGAGTACATCGAAACCCCGCTTCTGGAAGAGACGTCGCTCTTCAAACGGAGTGTAGGAGAAAGCAGCGATATTGTCGGCAAGGAGATGTATCAATTCATCGACAAGGGGGGCCACGACGTCTGCCTCCGCCCAGAAGGGACGGCGGGAGTCGTACGGATGTTCATCCAGAACAAACTGGACAAAAGAGGAGGCATCCACCGATTCTACTATCACGGCCCGATGTTCCGATATGAACGTCCGCAAAAAGGGCGTTTGAGGGAGTTTCATCAATTCGGCTGCGAGAGCTTCGGTGAAGAGAGTGTCTATGAAGATTTCACGATCATCCTGATGATCAAAGATATTTTCGATGCGCTTGGAATCGGGTATACCATCAAAATCAACTCATTGGGATGTCCCGAATGTATGCCGGGATATCGGGAGAGTCTGGTTACCCATCTCAACGACATACGTGACGGTCTTTGTGATGACTGCCAGCGGCGCATCGCCACCAATCCGATTCGGGTTCTCGACTGCAAAAACGGCAGTTGTCAGGCTCTGCTGGAACGCTCGCCCGTCATCACGGAAAACCTTTGTGAAACATGCGACAAGGATTTCAATACCCTGCTCACTCTGCTCGAATCGCACGATCTGCCGTTCGAACTCGATCCGAAACTGGTACGGGGTCTCGACTACTATACCCGCACGGCTTTCGAGTTCGTCAGCAGTGAAATCGGAGCGCAAAGCGCCATTGCCGGTGGAGGACGCTACAACAGACTCGTCGAATTTCTCGACGGAAAACCGACACCGGCTGTCGGTTTCGCACTCGGAATCGAGCGGATTCTCGATCTCGTCAAAATACCGGAAAGGGGGCGGAATGGTCTATATCTCGGCATGATGGAACCGGACGCCCTTCCGATGATTATCGATCTGGCCCATCGAAAACGGAAAGTGCAGAAGGTGTTTACGGAGTACGGCAAAAAATCGTTGAAAGCCCACCTCAAAGCGGCCGATCGCCTCGGTGCCAGAGAATGTGCCATTATAGGAGAAGATGAGCTGAAAAACGGCGAAATCTGGATAAAGGATCTTGAAACCAAAGAGGAGAAACGCATTGCCATCAGCGAATTCGACTGATCCGGAAAAGAGTTACGGCATCCAGATCTGGGGCGATGACAATTTTTTTGTCGAAGGAGGTGTTGTCAAAATCAACCATGGCAACCGGCCTGCCCTTGTCGAGATCACAAAAAAACTGCGCGATGACGGCTACAAAGGCCCCCTCTTTCTGCGCTTTCCCCACCTGGCCGTCCAGAATGTACGCAAACTCTTCTCCCATTTCGAACGGGCGAAAAGAGAGTTCGACTACCAGGGAAAATTCAAAGCCGTTTTTCCTCTCAAAGTCAACCAGTTTCCCGGATTCATCATCCCATTGATGGAGGCGACGAAAGATCTGGAGTACGGCCTGGAAGCCGGCAGCAAAGGTGAGCTCATACTGGCCATGGCCTACACCAATCTCGGCAAGCCGATCACCGTCAACGGATTCAAGGATCAGGAACTTATCAGTATCGGTTTTCTCGCTGCCAAAATGGGACACAACATCACACTGACGATCGAAGGAATCAACGAACTCGAACTCATCATCAAAGAGGCAAAACGCCTTGGAAACCCTATTCCGAAAATCGGGCTGCGCATTCGTCTGCATACCGGTGGTATCGGCATCTGGGCCAAAAGCGGGGGATACAGTTCGAAATTTGGCCTGACTTCGACCGAACTGCTCGAAGCGATGGATCTGCTCAAGGCAAACAATCTTATGGATCGTCTCTCCATGATCCATTTCCATATCGGATCGCAGATGAACAACATCTCCCCTCTGAAAAAGGCGATCCGCGAAGCCGGCAACATCTATGCAGAATTGAGAAAAATGGGCGCCGGCAATCTGAGAGCCATCAACATCGGGGGCGGACTTGCCGTCGAATACAGTCAGCAGGAGGGGCAGTCAAACCGAAACTACACACTGGAAGAGTTCACCAATGATGTCGTTTTCCTGCTGAAAGAGATCGCACAGGCAAAAGGGGTCCAGGAACCCACGATTTTTACAGAATCGGGCCGATACGTTGCAGCCAGTCATGCAGTACTCGTTGCTCCGGTTCTGGAACTCTTCAGCCAGGAATACAGCGAAAGAATTCTTCGCCTTAAAGAGGACAATCCTCCTCTTGTTCAGGAGCTTTACGATCTCTACAGCTCCATTACCCCAAAAAACGCCCGGGAATACCTGCACGATGCACTCGACCATATGGAATCTCTGCTGACACTCTTCGATCTGGGTTACATCGATCTGACAGACAGGGCCAATACCGAAACGCTCGTCCACCTCATCATCAAAAAGGCACTGGAACTCCTGCGGCACAAGCCCTCCAAAGAGATCAAGGATATTCTCAATCGTGTACAGGAGCGGTACCTGGTCAACTTTTCGCTTTTTCAGTCGCTTCCCGACTACTGGGGACTCGGTCAGAATTTTCCGGTCATGCCGCTCGATCGTCTCGACAGGCAGCCGACACGTTCGGCAAGCCTCTGGGACATCACGTGTGACAGTGACGGGGAGATCGCTTTCAACATCGACAATCCCCTCTATCTTCACGATGTCGACGTGGAGCAGGAAGAGTACTTTCTCGGATTTTTCAAAGTGGGTGCCTACCAGGAGATACTCGGAATGCGGCATAACCTTTTCACCCATCCAACCGAGGCGATCGTACAGTTCGAAGAGGATGGAACCTACCGGATCGAAAAGATTCTCGAAGCGCAGAACATCCTCGACGTTCTCGACGATATCGACTACGATACCAAAGAGATCGAACGACGTATCCGGCAGATGATAGAGGAGTCCGAAACAATAGTAGAAGATGAGCACAAAGAGATACTTGGTGAACTTTACCTCTATCTCAGTGAAAATGGTTATCTTAGAACCATCAATTTTGCAGAATAGTGTATACGATCGGAAGGAGGAGTATAGTGCCACCGATTTATCGGCTTATTATAGAAGATTTTAAAACAGTTTATAGACGCGATCCAGCCATTCATTCGAAATTTGAACTCTTTTTCAATTATCCGGGAGTCTGGGCCATTGCCAACTACCGCATCGCCAACTGGCTGCATCGCAAAGGTTTGCGTCTGATCGCCCGAATCTGGATGGGAATCTCCCAATTGATCACAAATATCGATATTCATCCCGCTGCAACCATTGGCCGGCGGGTCTTTATCGATCATGGTATCGGCGTCGTCATCGGAGAAACCGCCATCATCGGTGACGATGTGACGATCTATCAGGGTGTGACACTGGGAGGTGTTTCCCTCAATCCGGGCAAACGGCATCCCACGGTGGAGTGTGGAGTCGTTATCGGCGCCGGTGCCAAAGTGCTTGGCAATATCACGATCGGATATGAATCCAAAATCGGCGCCAATTCGGTTGTCGTCCGATCCGTCCCCCCCGAGTCGACTGCTGTCGGCATTCCGGCGAAAGTGGTAACAAAAGGCCGCGACAAAAGCCCCCTCAGCCACAACAAAATTCCGGACATCAACAAAGAACTCTTCGAATATCTCATCAAAAGGGTTGCCGTTATCGAACATATTCTGGCGCCGGAACACAAAGAGTTGCTGGAAGAGGATCAGAAGCTCGATGAAATTTACGAAGCTTTTATCAAATCTATGAAACAATAGACTCCGGTATAAAGATTTGCCATCATTCAAATAAAAAGATTTGTTCCATGAAACGTATTGTTCTTTTAAGTGCGGCGCTCTTGGGAGTGTTTGTATTGGGTGGATGCAGCGACAAGCAGCATCAGGTGAAGGCAGCGGATATCGAAGCGGGCAAAATCGATGTGGACAATATCTCCTACTTTTGTCTTGATGGTGTCCGTTACATCAAATATGACGATGACGAACAGTTTGGTGTCACAGTCAAATTCAATCAGGATGGTACGATCGATACAAACTGCGAAACAGAAAAACGTTAAAGATTCGGAGAGCTTTCTGCTCTTCGACCTCCACTTTTTTCTACAACCTGTCCCAAAAACACCCCATCTTCTTTCACGCCTTTGCCAAATTAAGGGAGCACTCCCGTAAATTTCGATAAAATGAAAAGAAAAAAGGTCCGTGTATGCTTTCCAACAGAATCCAGACACTTTCGGAATCTCTGACAATCGCGATTACATCACTTGCTCAACAGTTGAAGAGGGAGGGGAAGGATGTATTGGGTTTTTCGGCGGGGGAACCCGATTTCGATACACCGCAGGTCATCAAAGATGCCGCCATCAAAGCGATTGAAGGGGGGTTTACAAAATATACACCGGTGGATGGCATTCCCGAATTGAAAGAGGCCATCGTCGAAAAACTGAAACGTGACAACGGCCTCATCTACACGGCAGACCAGGTCATTGCCAGCAACGGGGCCAAGCAATCGCTTTTCAACCTTTTTCAGGCCACTATCAATGCTGGAGATGAAGTCATCATTCCGGCACCCTACTGGGTGACCTATCCCGAGTTGGTCAAATACAGCGAAGGAGTCCCTGTCGCCATCGAAACAGACGATACCACTGCATTCAAAATCACACCGGAACAATTGCGAAACGCCATCACATCCAGAACGAAGATGCTCATTCTGACATCGCCGTCGAATCCCACCGGGTCTGTCTACTCCCGTGAAGAGCTCGAAGCACTGGGCGAGGTTCTCAAAGGTACCGATATTTTGATTGCCAGTGACGAGATGTATGAAAAACTTGTCTATGAAGGAACCAAATTTACCGCAACGGCTTCCGTCAGTGACGATATGTTCGAGCGGACGATCACGATCAACGGTCTGAGCAAATCGGTGGCGATGACGGGATGGCGATTCGGCTATTGTGCCAGTGCAGACCGGGAACTTGTCAAAGCGATGAAAAAACTGCAGAGCCAAAGCACATCCAACATCAATTCGATCACGCAGCTCGCTGCCATCAAAGGACTCGACGGAAGTGCAGACGCCGATATTGAAATGATGCGTCAGGCATTCGAAGCCCGATGCGACGAGGCGACACGACTTTTCAATGAAATCGAGGGCTTGTCCGTCATCAAACCAAAAGGGGCTTTCTACCTTTTTGTCAATCACAAAGCCATTGAACCTGATTCGATGGCGTTCGCCAAGGCTATGCTCGAACAGGCAGGAATCGCAGTCGTACCGGGCGCCGGATTCGGAACGGACGGCTATTTCCGATTCAGTTTTGCGACCGATATCGAAACGATTCGAAAAGGGATCGAGCGTATTGCGGAATTTGTAAAAAGTTATCGTTGATGCAGGCATTTCTCATCTTTTTGGTTGCGGTTGCAATTTTGGTGATATTGGGTTTTCTTTTCCCTTCCAAAACCAACAAAACGCCCCAAAACAGTCGAGAAATGCGTCAAGGCAGTACAACGAAATGGATTGAAGAGATCAACTCGACAATGAAACAAAAGAGGTAATATGGACGCATTTTATATCGCGAGACAACCAATCATCGACCGGGCGAACCGCGTTTTCGCTTACGAAATTCTCTTCAGGGGGAACAAACCGGAAGAAGATATCGACAAGGGCACCGTGATGACGGCCACTGCCGTCAACAATCTGATGAATGTCATCGGTGTGGACAATGTGATCGGTCTGCATCAGGGAATCATCAAAATAACGCCTCTTTTCCTTAAACGCAAGTTGATCGAAGCACTGCCGAAGGAACGTCTGATATTTGCTCTGTTCGAAGAGGACATTCACGATCCGGAATTGATCGACATCCTTGCCCATTACAAAGAAGAGGGGTATGTATTTGCGATCAATGACCTGCAGAATCCCGAAACCATCAATCTCCCGCATATCCTCGATCTGATAACCTATATCAAGATCGATCACGAAGCGCTCGATGAAAATACGATCAAAAAAATTATCTATACGGCGAAAGCGCATGGTATCAAAACCATCTGTTCGAAAATCGAGACGAGAAAAGCGCATCAAAACATGCTGGACCTCGGATGTGACTATTTTCAGGGTTACTTTTTCAAAGAACCGGAAATTCTTGAAGAGTATCCGATTCATGCCGAAACAGGAGCCATTCTGCTCCTCTGGAATCTCATTCGCAACGATGCATCGACGGACGAACTGGTCGAAGCGTTCGAACGGGAACATACAATTACACTCCAGCTTCTGCGATTTATCAATTCGCCTTTCTTCTCCCTCCGCCAGACTGTCACCTCGATTCGCCACCTGATTACACTGCTTGGACGCAATCAGCTCTCCCAGTGGCTGCTTGTCATGCTCTTTGCGAAGGAGACCCAGCGTGACAACGGAAACCATCCGTTGGTTCTCATGGTTATCAACCGAACGGAACTGATGGTCGGCCTTTTGAAACTGATTGAACCCAATGCGGAAAAATCGAAACAGGAGACCGCGTATCTTGTCGGCATGCTCTCTCTGATCCATCTGATTTTCCACAGACCGCCGAGAGAGATACTTCACCATCTGCACGTTTCCGACGAGATAGAAAATGCACTATTTGAAGCGGACGGCCTCTACGGACAGCTGTTGAACATGGTCCGCGTCATCGAGAACAACGATGTCAAAAAACTGAACCAGATCGTTATGAAATACAATCTCTCTCCCGATGCGATCAATACACTTTCCCTCGAGGCAATGAAGAAAGTCAATGCCTTCGATGAAGCGCTTAAAACGATGAATGCGTAGGGAAAGTGTTGAGTGTTGAGAAAGCTGGCATATGCCAGCTTGATTTGAAATAAAAAAATATTTCTTTCTTATCCTTTTTCCTTTTCTCCGATTTCCGTTTACTATTTACCGTTTATTGAAAGAAAGCGGATTTTGAATCCGCTTTCTTTATTACAGGCTTTTTCGT
>NZ_JAOZPV010000015.1 GCF_029932565.1 Hydrogenimonas sp. | reverse complement strand
CCGATGAAATAGACGGCGAACCAGGGAATCACGAGCTTCACGCCGCCCGCTTCACCGCCGCTCTTTTTCGCGGTATAGGAGAGGTAGATGCCCAGCAGGATCAACATCGGGGCGATCATGATGACGCGGGTCATTTTCACGATGACCGCCGCCTTCGCCATCTCGGTATCGGGCCCATCGATCGACCCCACCGCGACAACCTGCGCCACCTCGTGGATCGTGCCACCCACATAGATGCCGAACTCCTGCGGTGTCATGTCAAACACCCCCGCTTTGAGCAGGGCCGGATAGAGGAACATCGCGATCGTACCGAAGAGTACGACCATCGAAACGGCGATGGCCGCTTTGTGCTCTTCGGCTTTGAGCACGGGTTCGGTCGCGAGAACCGCGGCGGCCCCGCAGACCGAGGCGCCCGAAGCGGTGAGCATCGCCGTATCGCGGTCGAGACCGAATATTTTACTGCCCAGCCATGTGCCGAACAGGAATGTCGTCGAAAGCATGATGAGCGAAACCATGAACCCTTCGATGCCCACTTCCGCAATCTGCTGGAAGGTGATGCGAAAACCGTAGAAGACGATGGCGAAACGCAGGATCTTTTTCGCCGAAAAGACGATCCCCGTCTCCCACTCGACAGGAAAATGGTTATGGAGCGTATTGGCGTAGAAAATACCGATAACGATACCGACGACCAGTGGAGAGATACCCAGTTTCATGACCGGTGCCAGTCCGGCGATATATGTGGCCGATGCTGCAACGAGGGCAACAAAAACAATACCGCTGATGGTGCCTTTGCGTTTTTCCGGAGAAAATGCCATTCGAAACCTTTTCAGTATTTCTTATTAAACTATTCAATCTTAATAAGTTTTACTCTATATTATAATATAGAACTTCCCACAAACAAAATAAATAAAATATGATATAATTATCAGAAATATTGAGCCAAGGCGATACCAAGATGAAGATCACCCTGCGTCAAATGGAGATATTTCTGGAGGTTGCCCACATCGGCCATCTGACCAAAGTGGCTGAAAAAATGGGCCTGAGCCAGTCGGCGGTATCCATGTCGATCAAAGAGCTGGAAAATATCATCGGCTACAAACTCTTCGACCGCATCAACAAGAAACTTGCACTCAACGAAAAAGGGCGTGCCTTCGCGGAAGCGATCGCTCCGCTGGTCGGCAAGCTCAACGATATCGAAGAGGAGTTCAAAAACGATGAAAACAATGGCGAACTGCTGATCGGCGTCAGCACCACCATCGCCGACTACCTCATCCCTCCCATCATCTGCGACTACATGAAAACCTATCCTCAGGTCAAGGTCAACCTGAAAATCGGCAATACCAGAGAAATCGTCGATCTGATTGAGAATGGATCGGTCGATCTGGGGTTTGTGGAGGGGAATGTCGACTCCACATCGATCAAACAGGAGGTCGTAGGACTTGATGAGCTGATTGTCGTAACCGGAGACAAAGACCTCGCCAAAAAAGAGGATGGGTACTATATTGACAAACTTTTGGACAAACGGTGGATTCTGCGCGAAGAGGGCTCCGGAACCCGGGAAGTTTTTCTAACGCATCTCGGTGACCTGGCGGCCCAGATCAATCTTTTTCTCGAACTGCGCCACCCCGAATCGATCAAGAATATGCTGATTCAGAGCGGAAAATGTCTCACCTGTCTTCCCCGCATCAGCGTCATGAAAGAGCTTGAACGCGGCGATCTGTATGAACTGAAGATCAAGAAACTGAAATTCGAGCGCCAATTTCTACTGATCTATCACAAAGACAAATATAAAACTTCGCTGCTCAGCAAATTTATCTATTTCACAAGAATGCAGCTGGGAAGAATTCTCGAACACTGATTCACGATTTCCGGTTCCCAGCCCTATATTCTGCCGGTGTATTCATATTGAAAAAAAGTTCATCGTCGGGAAAATCAACGAAACGTGTATCGGCGATTCCCAGCAAATGGTTGAGGCGGTGGTTCCCCTCTTCGATCATCTGTTTCAACAGTGGCAAAAGAGTCATCGTGTAGATGCCGCACATCGGATGGGTCCCTCCGGGGCTGCGGGCAATAACGGCATCGGCCTTCTCTCTTTCATAGAGACTCACCACCCCCTCTATCACGGTCTCATCGACAAAAGGCGTATCGACACTGATGGCAAAGAAATCGCTGGCCAGCGTCTCGTAAACGGTCAGCAGACCGGCGGTCGGTGCGAAAAAATCCGAAGCCGGAGCGTCAAGAATCATGGGCGCATCGAAAGAAAATTTGTTGCGTTTGGCACTGATGTAGACATTGGAGAAGAGCGGAAGAAGACGGCGATACTGGTATTCGGCGAGTGACGGAAAACCGCCGAAGGGCAGGAGCGCCTTGTCTTGCCCCATGCGGGAACTCTTTCCCCCGGCAAAAATGACACAAGGGAGAGGGAATTTCATTCAGATATCGCGCGGATCGACGATTTTGCCGGCGATTGCACTGGCAGCGGCAACGGCGGAATTGGCGAGATAGATTTCGCTGCTGCGTGCCCCCATGCGGCCGACGAAATTCCGGTTGGTTGTGGAGATACAGCGCTCATTGTCGCCAAGAATACCCATATACCCGCCCAGACAGGCGCCGCATGTAGGATTCGAGACGACCGCACCCGCATCGATGAGCGTATCGATGTAACCCGCTTTCTCCGCCGCTTTCAGAATTTTCTGCGTCGCAGGGGTAACGATCATACGGGTGTGGCGGGCGACACGTTTGCCTTTGACGATCTCTGCAGCGATTTTGATATCACTGAGCCGGCCGTTGGTGCAGCTTCCGATAAAAACCTGATCCACTTTTAGATCGTCGGCGACCGCCTGGCTGACCGGTTTGCCGTTGCTGGGAAGGTGGGGATAGGCGATGACAGGCTCCAGTTTGCCCACATCGATCTCGATGACCTGACAATACTCGGCATTGAGATCGGAGTAGTGGAACTTTGGCTCGCGTGCCAGCGGCTTGTCGGCCAGGAACGCTTCCGTCACTTCGTCGACGGCTACGATGCCGCTCTTGGCTCCCGCCTCAATCGCCATATTGCAGAGGCTGAAGCGGTCGTCCATACTCAGGTGTCCGATTGTATCACCGGTAAACTCCAGCGCTTTGTAGAGGGCACCATCGACGCCGATCATGCGGATGAGCTCCAAAATCAGGTCTTTGCCGTAGATGTGTTCACCCGGTTTACCGGTGAACACCACTTTGATCGTTTCAGGCACCTTGAACCAGTTGCCGCCGGTGATCATCGCGAAGGCAAGGTCGGTGGATCCCATACCGGTACTGAAGGCTCCCAGCGCTCCATGGGTACAGGTGTGGCTGTCGGCCCCGATAATCACATCACCCGGTACGACGAGCCCTTTTTCCGGCAGCAGGGCATGTTCGATACCCATATCTTTTTCATCAAAAAAGTGTTTGAGGTCGTGTTTGTAGGCGAACTCTCGGCTGATCTTCGCCTGGTTGGCACTGGCGATATCCTTGGCCGGGATAAAGTGGTCCATGACGATCGAAAAACCGTCGGGGTTCGCCAGTTTCGTCGCACCGCTCTCCTCGAACGCACGGATCGAAATCGGTGTCGTGATATCGTTGCCGATGACCATATCGATCGGTACCCGCACAATCTCACCCGCCCTGACGTCACGCCCCGCATGCTCACTGAAAATCTTTTCGGTAATGGTCTGTCCCATAACAATCCTTGCAGAAGGGGGCAGCAGCCCCGGAAATTGCCGCGATTATAGCAAAATCGCCCCAATATTTCGCTAAAATGGCTCTATGAAATTCTACGAACTCCAGGCTCTCACCGACCATCTCAGATCATTCAGACAGATCACACGGGCTGAACGTATCGGTGACAACATCATCCGCATCCTCTTCGACAGAAAAGAGGCGATCGGTTTCGATCTCTCGAGGGGGCAGAGCGAACTCTTCTGTGCCGACGATGTCGACACTGCACGCACCTACCACGCCCCTTTCGACACGATGCTCAAAAAACGGTTCAACGGCGCGAAAATCGTCGATGTCACGATGCCCCACGGTGACAAGATCATCCGCATCGAAGTTTCGCAGCAGGGGGCCTACAAAGCCCAAGCCTCCTTTTTGCAGCTGGAGTTTACCGGCCGCCACACCAACGCCATCATACTCGATGAAAACGGCGTTGTCCTCGAAGCGCTCCGCCATGTCGACAGCGATGCCAGTTTCCGCGTCGTCAAACCGGGTGTGGAACTCAAACCGCTCAAGCCCTATAAAGGGAAACGCCGGCAAGGTTCCATCGACGATATCGAGGCATGGCTGAAAGAACGGGCGGAAACGAGACGGATACGGCGGCTCGAACAACTCAAAACGCGGCATGCCCACGCACTCGAAAAGAAGATCGAGCGGCTCGAAACGGCACTGCAGAAGCTTCCTGACAAAACCGAACTCGAGAAGGAGGCATCCCTTTATGCCCAACGGGCATCGATTGTTCTCGCCCATCTGCATGAGATCAAACCGTACGACCGGAAACTCGTGACCTACGATTTCGAAGGCAACCCCGTCTCGATCGATCTGCCGGCGCTTCCCAACCCAAAACGGCTGGGAGAGTACTTTTTCGCACGCTCGAAACGGGCAGCCAGCAAAGCGGAACATCTGCATATCGAAGAGGAGAATCTCAAAAGCCGTATCGCGTTCTATCGGCGGCTGCTTGAAAACCTTCGACACGCCACAAACGAAGCACAGATCGCGCTGCTCTTCCCGCCGAAACAGCAGAGAAAAAAGAGAGAGGTGAAATCCCAGTGCGAAATTTTCTGGATCGGAGAGTACCGCGTCATGGTCGGCCGCAACGAACGGGAAAACATCTGGGTGCTCAAACATGCCAAAGCCGGTGACATGTGGCTTCATCTCAAAGATCGCCCCTCCTCGCACTGCATCATCCAAAGCGCCGGCAGAAAACAGATACCCAAAGATGTCATTGAAAAAGCGGCGAAAATCTGTGTCGAAACCAGTGTGATTCAACCGGATGACTATCTGGTCGATTTTACTCAGAGACGGCATGTCAAAATCGTTCAGGGGGCACATGTCAACTATGTCAATTACGATACAATTAAGGTAACGAAAACATAAAGGGAGTGAGGCGGATAAACAGGATCGATATTCTGATCTCTAAACGTCGGGTGAAAGGAAAATATCGTGGCAATCTCACCGCTTACCAATATCATCTTTGTCAACCAGAACATGCAGGTGGCCGCGTCGGTACAGAATATGCAGTTCAACCGCTACGATGTGCAGAATGCCGCCGCCCAGGCGATCGTGAACGAAAAAGAGAAAGTCATCGAAGAGACCCGTCCCGCCGAAGAGTCCGAAGCGATCGACCCCGACAGAGATCATGAACGACAGGAAGCCCGCGAACGCGAAAAAGAGCGGGAGCAGAGTGCACGCCGCAAACCGCATCTCCACAAAGACAAGGGATTTACGATCGACGAAGACGGTACACCGCACGTCGATATTCATGTTTAACCCAAATTCGGTTATACTAAAGACACTTGACAGAAGGGTGTTTTTATGAGTTTTTTCTCCATTGTTTCCGAAAACAGACTCCGTTTTCTAACGGGTGCCGTCCTTGTCGCCATCGTCGTATCGATCGGACTTATCGACAATTTTTTCCTGATCTGGCTCTTTCTCGGCATCGTCTATCTTTTTTCATTTTATGAAGCAATGCGGCTTTTCGAAGTCGAAACGAATAACCAGATGTACGCCTGTGCCGCAGCGATCTGGCTACTGGCGCTCATCTACCCGAACCCGGACGATCTCTTCTTTCTGATCGCAGTCATTTTCGCCTCGCTGCTTGCCTATACACAGGATTTCAACAAGAAACTCTTTCTTCCGTTTCTCTATCCGACCGCGTCGTTTCTCTTCCTCCTCGCACTCTACAAAGATTTCGGCGTCGATTCCCTCTTCTGGCTTCTGGTGGTTGTTGCGTTGACCGATATTTTCGCCTATTTCACCGGCAAAATGTTCGGCAGGCGTCCGTTCTGCCCCACTTCGCCCAAAAAGACGGTCGAAGGTGTCGTCGGTGGCGTCCTGGTCGCAACATTCGCCGGCTTTTTCGCCGGGAGCCTTCTGGTCGACTGGCCGCAGGCGCTCCTGATCTCTCTCGGCACTTCGATCGCTTCCGTTTTTGGCGACCTTTTCGAAAGCTACCTCAAGCGCCAGGCCGGCGTCAAAGACAGCGGCGATCTTCTGCCTGGGCACGGGGGCATACTCGACCGTGTCGACGGCTACCTCTTCGGCGGCATCGTGATGGTGCTGTTGTTGAGGGGATTGTTGTAAATGGTTCATCGGGTATTGGGCATTGAGATTCGCCTCGCGAATCGGCATGGGAGTGGAGAGAGTGCAATGAAGCGGAGAGCATTGTCATCTTCCAGGCAGGATTATCGCATCCCGGAAGGAGAGCGATGATCCTGCTGGGCTCCACCGGATCCATCGGCGTCAACACACTGGCCGTCGCCGAACGGTTCCATATCCGTGTCGAAACGCTGGTCGCGGGAAACAACATCGAGCTTCTGACACAGCAAATCCTGAAATTCCAACCCTGCTATGTCTGTGTCGCCACCAAAGAATTGGCCAGACAGATCGACCATCCGAGAGTCTACTGGGGCGAAGAGGGGATCCTGGAGGTGATTCGCCAAAGCGGTTCGATGATCGTCGTCAACGCGCTCGTCGGTTTTCTCGGACTCCGCCCGACGATCGTCTCGATCGAAGAGGGAAAAACGGTTGCACTGGCCAACAAGGAGTCGCTCGTCGCCGCCGGTGCGTTTATCCACCCCGACCATCTTCGCCCGATCGACAGCGAGCATTTCGGACTCTGGTATCTGCTGAACGGCCGAAAACCGAAAAAGATGATGATCACGGCGAGCGGCGGGGCCTTCCGCGACACACCGATCGATCAAATCGAACACGCCACGCTCGAAGAAGCCCTGAACCATCCCAACTGGAGCATGGGTGCGAAAATCACGATCGACAGTGCTACGATGACCAACAAACTGTTCGAACTGCTCGAAGCACGGTGGCTCTACGGCTGCGAGCATATCGATGCGGTCATCGAACCCAAATCGATCGTTCACGCGCTCGTCGAATTTTCCGACGGTGCGACGACGGCGCAAATGGCACATCCCGACATGAAACTCCCCATTGCCTACGCCTTGATGCAGAAAGTGGACGAACCGATTCTCGAACCGGTCGACCTGCTCGAAGTGGGCGCACTGGAATTTCATGCAATCTCACCGGACCGCTATCCGATATGGCAGATCAAGGAGGATCTTCTGAAACATCCCAAACTCGGCGTCATCGTCAATGCAGCCAACGAAGTGGGTATCCGGAAATTCTCGGAGGGCTCGATCCCATTCGGTCGGATTTCAGAACTCACCCTGGCCGCCTACGACCGTTTCCATGATGCGAATCCACAGACACTCGACGATGTGTTCGCCATCGACAAAACCGTAAGGGAGTGGTGTGAAACGAGATAAGGTCCTGCTGCTGCACGGATGGGGAGGAAGCGACTACCCGCACTGGCAGGCGTGGCTCGCCTGCGAACTGGCGAAAGAGTATGGAACGGTCAGTTTTCCTCTCATCCAACACCCACATTTTCCGCATCTTAATCGCTGGAGAAAAGAGGTCAAAGCGCATCTGGCTGATTTCAGACCCGACACGGTCATCTGCCACTCGCTCGCCAATACCTTATGGTTCCACCTCTGCAACGAAGGAGAGATTGCACCGGTCAAGAGGCTGATCCTCGTTTCGCCTCCACGCCTCGACTGTAGGATCGATACGATCAAAAGTTTCTTTCCGGTCAAAGTGCCCACACACCTCTTTGCCGAAAATGCCACCCTCATCGTCTCCACCAACGATCCCTACCTGACACTCGAAGAGGCGTGGAAACTTCAGGAAAGGCTCGCCATCCCGATGAAAACGATCGAAAAGGGCGGCCATATCAATGCCGACAGCGGCTATGGACCGTGGCCCTGGATACTGGAGTTTCTGAAAACGGATGGTGTCTGCCCGAGGGGGAGTGATAGAGTATGATCCTCAGTATCGAAAGCAGCTGTGACGACAGCTCCATCGCCGTCACCGAAATCGCGACGAAGAGATTGCTCTTCCATCGCAAGATATCCCAGGAAGCGGAGCATGCGAAGTATGGGGGTGTCGTTCCGGAGCTGGCCAGCCGTCTCCATGCCGTCGATCTGCCCAGGCTTCTCGAAGAGGCCAAACCCTACCTCGACGATCTGCAGGCGGTTGCCGTCACCAATGCCCCGGGCCTCTCGGTGACACTGCTCGAGGGGGTGGCGATGGCACAGGCGCTCAGCATTGCCAGAGGGTTGCCCATTATCGCCATCAACCATCTCAAAGCGCACATCTATTCGCTCTTCATCGAAAAAGAGGCACACCTTCCGATGCTGGTGCTGCTCATCTCCGGCGGGCACACCATGGTGCTCGATGTCAGAAGCTTCGACGACATCACGATCGTAGCCACGACGATGGACGACAGTTTCGGAGAGAGTTTCGACAAAACCGCGAAGATGATGGGGCTCGGCTATCCCGGCGGGCCCGTTATCGAAGCACTTGCCAAAGAGGGAGACGCCGACCGGTTCCGGTTGCCGATCCCGCTTCGGCACTCTCCGAAAGTCGCCTTCAGCTTTTCGGGCATCAAAAATGCCGTGCGTCTGCTCATCGAACGGAACCAGCCCCTCGACGACAGGAAGATGGCGGATATCGCCGCAGGCTTCCAACAGGCGGCGATCGCCCATCTGCTGCAAAAAACCAAAAAGATTTTCACCCGTCTGCAGCCGAACGATTTCGCCATCGTCGGCGGTGCAAGCGCCAATATGGCCGTGCGGGAGGCATTCGCGAATCTTTGTGCCGAATTCGACTGCACCCTTCATCTCGCCGATCTGCAATACTGCTCGGATAACGCCGCCATGGTTGGCAGATGCGGCATCGAAGCCTTTTATCTGGAGCGCTTCGCGGATGCGCTGACGATCGGGGTTTCACCAAGAACTGATAAGATTTTTTAATTTTCTAAAAGTTTACAAAAAACTTAAAATTAAATTTTTTTAATTAAGAGTTTTTTTATCCTATTCATGTACAATTTCATCAGTCGCATCAAATGCGAATAGATTATGTTAATCAACACATCTTATAAAAAGGAAAACCTATGGCAACTACAAAGCTCAAAGGTAACGAAGTCAAACTGGCTGGAAACGAAGTCAATGTTGGAGATAAAGCTCCGGAAGTCACTGTTGTAAATTCTGAAGGACTCGCCGATAAAAAAGTCGGTGGCGCTCAGGGCAAAGTACAACTTCTGGTTGTCGTTCCTTCACTCGACACTCCGGTTTGTGCAGCTGAAACACGCAAATTCAACGAAAAAGCTGCGGATATCGAAGGCGTCGATACGACTGTCATCTCCATGGACCTCCCGTTCGCGGCTGGACGTTTCTGTTCGGCAGAAGGCATCGAAAACCTGACCGTCGCATCCGACTTCCGTAACAAAGATTTCGCGAATGCATATGGCGTACTGATCGCAGAAGGCCCGCTCGCCGGCGTTACTGCCCGAGCCATCTTCGTCGTCGACAAAGACGGAACAATCGTTTACAAGCAGCTCGTTCCCGAAATCACGGAAGAGCCGGAATACGAAGAAGCGCTTGAAGCTGCCAAAGCTGCTGCAAGCAAATAATTCAACGGCGTTTGAACAACCTCCAAACGCCAACGCCGGGTTCTGAGCCACTAAAACCGGCTCCCGGCGGAGCAGGTCTTTTTCACAGGAAGCCTGCAACATTGCAAATCACTGCTACACTCGGGGGAGTGTGAGGCGGATTTTCGGGTCCGCCTTTTTTTATGCCCTCACTTTTGAGACTGCCTCATTTCCAGACGACAACATTGCCATCGAAATAAAGCTCAATCGCATTGTCCGTGTGTACAACCTGAAAATGAATGTTGTCGACAGCAAAATACCGGTACCCATTCGATTCTGCATAGCTTTTGGATGCACTGAGCGCCTCTTTGATCATTTTGGTTTTCATTTCTCCTACCCACTCCTGCACCTCTTTGTTCTGTTTATAGAGATAGACATTGCCTGCCCATGTCCCGTAATGCAGAGGATACCCATCGCGCCTGCCGAAATCGATCTTCGCCGGAAGTTGTCCGATGTACGCTCCCATCCGAACCGCTTCCGCGCCCATTCCCAACGACAGCATCAACGCCGTCATCACAACACTTTTCAACACTGTTTTCATTCTATTTCCTTGTGAATAAATGGATCGGTCATGGCGAAAGAAACTGTCTCAAACGTCCACCCGACCTTCTTCGTTGTAGAAGCCAATGAGTGGAGGGGGCGGTCTCTCTATCCCTGATAGAAATTGAGAACCATTTTCTGCATAATGGTAATCAAACGGGTCTGCTGCAATGCAATATAGCTCTCGATCTTCTGTTTGAAGTAGTGATTGGGGTAGATCGAGAAAATGAGCTGATCCGCTTTTTTGTAACGAAGAATGGCAGATATTCGGATATGGGTTTTTCTTTTTTCGCGTTCCGGCAGATCAAAACTGATAACGACATGCTTTTCATCCCCTTCGAAACAGATCTCTGTCATCTCCACTCTCTCGAGATTTACAGCAATCGAGTTGACCGCCAATGAATGGATGAGGCCGGCTATCTCTTCCCCGTTTGCACACTCGATGAACGCTTCGATCGTCTCATCCGGCATCACACGGATGTTTTCACGATCAACCGGTGACTTGTCGATAAACCGAAGATTGCTCAAAATCACCTCCGCACGATTCGGTACGGCATTGGCGATATCGGCCTTGACGGTATCGGGGAGCAGCGGATGCTTTAGAAATGTGAATGGTTCGTTTTTCAAAAAAGCGGATTTGGCCAGAGATGTTTTGACCCGCAGAACACCCTTTTGATAACTCAGGACATTGACCTCTTCGCTCAGAGGCATACCGTTATAGAAATTGTAAAGGGTCACTTTCTGGTTATCGGCGAAGAAATTGGCAAAAATCTCCTCCTCGCCACCCTCTGTGCAGAAGTTGTATTTGGCCGTTCCATAGCAGATTTTTCCCTCTCCTATCTCCTTCGCCTGTGCAAGATAGCGCTCCATGCGTGCCATCAGGGTATCATAACTGTCCTCTTTGTCGATGATGGTCAGGGCGCCGTATTCCATTTCGGCATTCAGCGATTTGCGCAATGTCTCCTGAATATTTTTCACAACCTGCACACATCGATGCAGATGCATATCTTTCATGAAGGTCATGAAGGTACCGTCGTCACAGACGAGAAGCGGGGAAAAGTCGGTCTGCTCCTGCAGAAGCATCACACTCTTTTCAAGCTGCTCCTCGTCCAATCGGGAGGTATTGAAAGAGAAGCAAAGCATGGCAAGCGACGTCTCACTGTTTTTGACAAATCGAATATGCGCTTTGACGATGCCGCGTCGCGCTATTGTTCGTTCCATCTCACTCAATCCGTTTTTCGGGCTCATACCGGTTTCACGACCACCATGATGACGATGACGATCATAAGGATCGTCGGGACTTCATTGTATGCACGGAAAAACTTGCCGCTTTTGGTGCATGTGCCTTCTGCCAGCCGCGCCTTGTACCATCCAAGCGAATAGTGATAGGCCACCAGCAGAGCCGCTGCGACAAGTTTGATCCAAAGCCACAATCCGCTCTGAAAAAGTGCCGGATTCAGCCATATCATGGCTCCGCCACTGATAATGGTCGCCCACATCGCCGGCACACCGATAAAGTGGTAAAGTTTGCTTTCCTGAATCTTGACGACTTCGACGAAGCCCTCATTCCCGGCATGCTCCTGATGATAGACATAAAGGCGAGGCTGATAGAAGAGCATCGCCATCCAACTCATAAAACTCATCACGTGAAATGCCAGTATCCACGTATAGTATTCCATCTATGTTTCCCTTGAAAGTATCTTGCGCATCATTTTGATAAAAAGGCGCACCATCACCACCAGCATATAGGCGCCGAACACAATGATCAGCGGATGTAACGGTCCCAGCGGACTCGAAGGCAGTGCCGCGACATGCTCCAGCGGGTGGTCAAACCACTCTTCATGATGCATTCCAATAGCCAAAGCAAAAAACAGTCCAACATAGATGAGAAGCTCTCTTTTCAATCGCTTCATTCACTTTCCTTCATACGTTAAATGGTAGTTTATACGGTAGCATCCGGTGCGTTAGTTTTCGTTGAATTGGAAAAGGAATCAGAGAGTCATTTGGAATATATGTGCATTTTGAGCGCATCTTTGAAAGAGACATCGGGAATCTTGATGGAATCGTCGTCGATCCGTCCTTTCACGATATCGGGGTGACAGGCATCGCAGCTGAATTTGGAATCGATCGACTTTTTCTTGAAAACCTTCGAAGGTATGCGTTTGTGCGTCTTTTTCCAGTATGGGGTATGGACGATGGAATTGACATGCTCGTAGCGCCATTTCAGCGATTCCAGAATCTTGAAAGCGGCTTCCCGCGTCGAGTGATCGGCACTGTGACGCACAAGATACTCCCGGATCGTTTTGGCATCCTCTTCGTCAAGATCGAGTTCGTCCCCGAAGTGCTCGTCGGTCGTATCCATGATGAGCCGCCACGACTGTGCAGGGAGCAGATAGGCAGGAAAAACGATGTGGCAATCTCCACACTCCAGCGCCAATACGGGATATTTCTTCTCGTAATCGATCGGTTCGTAACAGCTTTTTGTCAACGCATTGTCGGGTACTTCGACCACATAAAAGTAGATGGCAACCGAGAGGAACAGAAAGAATGCGGCGAAAAAATTCTGTTTTCGATCCAGCTTGACATCCATCCCGCCCACCTGGTACTTGTATCCCGTAAACATCGACCAAATGATGCCCGTGTGGTGGTAGATATGTTCGAACACGACGCCCCAGATGTGAATGATGACAACGAGAAGCATCGCATAGGCGATCCACATATGGGTCAGAAACATCTGATCCATCTGATAGTAGATCTCTCTGTTGAGAAAAGAGACGATACCCCGTCCCTCCTGGACACCGTAGAGAAAAATACCGCTGATACCCAGCAGAAGTCCAAGAACCAGCATGGCGATCGCTCCCCAGCTGGAAGCGGGATTGTGTCCTGCTGTCTTCTCTTTCTGGCCGAAAAGGTGCAGAATGTAGTCAAGGAGATGATCTCTTTGGAAATCGAAGCAGTTGAAGTTGGAGTATAGCGGTCCGATAAATCCCCATCCCAGCCTGAAGAGAGCAAGAATGACAAAGACCATTCCGAAGGCCACATGGATGGTTAAAAGATTTTCGAACCAGATTGTCACAAATGCGAAAAAGAAAGAGAGAGCAAACAGCCAGTGAAAGGTCCTGATGCAAAGCGGCCAGACATAGACTTTCTCCTTCACCGCCCTCCCCTTTTCATCCTGTGAGAAACCTCTACTCGTCCTCTTTCGGTGCAGGGAATTCCACGACGATCGCACCCCTCAGGTCACCGCTGCGAAAACCGTATCCTTTGTCATCTTTGTATTTGGATGCAAAATATTTGACAATTTTCGGGTCAATGGTATCTTTGTCTCCGTGGCACTTTTTGCAGGTTCGGCTGTTCAGCGTAATCGGCGCATAGAGCTTATAGCTGCCATCCTCATGTGCCTGCACAATCGTCTTCGGAAGGAACGCGTTCGCTTTCACAAGCAGATCCAGTGCTTTCAGCATCTTCTCTTCATCTTTTTTGGGTGCGTTCTTCGGATTTCTGTGGCCCAGGCTGACACGTCTGACACGAAGATCTTTTCCATATTTCTTGCGGATGGCATCGATGTCCTTCAATGACTCTTCGGCGCAATATTCCGCCATCGCTTCGATGCCACCCTTCTTCTTGGCCTTCTTCAATTTGTGTTTGAGTGTTTTTTGAATCTCTTTGGAGATTTTCCCACCGATCTCTTCCACCTGCTTGACACTGTATTCTTCCGCTATCAACAGACCCGAAAAAAGTGTCGACAGCAATATCACCTGCATCCATCGTTTCATTAACTTGCTCCTTTTACCGGCCCGCCGAAAAAGAGGGGCCGGTTGTTGTGATATTTTAGTGATGCTCGGGCATGCTGTCAAGATCGAAAAGTTTGGTGCCCAGGAAATAGAGAATCAGACAGATGCCAATACCGCCGAATCCTATCATCATCTCGGTTGATGACGGGAAATAGTCGACGAACGAAGGCGGCAACTGATATTCACGGATCTTCAACGTCTGCATCGGGAACAGCTGGGCGTCGTGGACCAGATCATATCGCATGTAGAAGATACCGATCATGCCGATGAAGGAAGCCCATACCATGCTCTTGATAGCCGTTCCTTTGGATTTGAGGATCAGCAGGAATGGAATGACCATACCACACATCACCTCGCCCAGCCAGAACGACTTGGTATGGAGAATGTGCATGATGACATCCGCGCGTTCCGGCATACCGCCGTAGACACCGGTCAGCATCTTCCATGTCTCGAAGAACATCAGAATCGCCAGGAGCAATCCCTGAATTTTCATGAAATTGATCAGTGCCTTGGTCACATCCTCGGGGAATGGCTTGCCGCGGTATTTGTATCCATACATCAGGAAAATCAGATAAATCCCCGTAATGAACGCTGTCAGAATGAAATAGGTCGGGTAGAAAACGCCGTTTGCGACGACCCTGGCATTCAGAAAACCGAAAACACCACCCAGGTTTGAGTGTGCCGCAAGACCCACCAGAAGCCCGAACAAACCGAAGATCTTCGCATTCTTCATATCGTTACGCATCAGGAAAATGAATTCGATCACCATGAAAGTCAGATAGATACCGTACAATGTACCCATCCACCAGATCGCCGAGGTCAGCCCCGGGCTCAATACGTTATAGATCATCATCGTGATCGGGTGCCCGATCTCAAATGCGATAACGGCAAAACCGGAAAGAATTGTAATAATCGATCCGAAAATCGCCCGTTTGCTGACAGCCATATAGTCTTTGAAACCGAACACGTCACCGAAAGAGCCTACGATACACAATCCCGTGGATGAGACAACGAAAAAGATGTACATCGCAATCAACAGTCCCCAGGGATGCTCCCTCGTTACACCATAGGCATGGTGCCCGTGAATCAGATAGATAATCACACCGATAAAAAAGAGTGCCGTCAGTACGATGGCGATCAAGGCCATCAATTTGTTTTCAGGTACCAACAGCTCTTTCAGAGACATTTTTCTATACGGAATAATTTTTTGCAAATCCATTATTCACCCCTTAAATCAAATAGAAGAGTTTGGGTTTGGTACCCAGATGCGGCTTGAGCGAGAAGTGCTCGCGATCTCTCAATACCTGGCTGATTTCACTGTTCGGATCATCCAGGTCACCAAAAATACGTACTTTTGTCGGACAGGTTGCCTGACAGGCTGTGGTCGTCTCTCCGCGCGCCAGACGCGTATCGGAGCAGAAGTTACACTTGTCGACCGTCATCGTTCTGTCATCGACATAGCGCGCATCGTAAGGACAGGCATTCATACAGTAGCTGCAGAGGATACACTTGTCCGGATCGACGCGTACAACGCCGTTTTCGTCATAGTGAGTCGCATGTGTCGGACAGACCTCCTGACACGGCGCATGCTCACAGTGCTGACACTGACTCGGCATAAACGTATTGGATGCAATACTGAGCAGCGGAAACTCTCCTTCGATCTCTTTGACACCAACCCAGATACGGTGCTTGTCAGCCCCGAGCAGGACACCGTTCTCCTCTTTACATGCGACTTCGCACGCTTTGCAGTTAATGCAGTTTTTGTAATCCAGGGCCATTCCATATCTTGCCATTTCTTACACCTTTCTGATTTCTACGTTCGTTGAATGCATCACGGCACCGCCGTAGACCGGCTCGATCTCGTCGACGATGACGGCATTGTCGTTGCCGCCGCTTCGATACGCCCACGTAAGTGCTTCGGACTCCTCTCCGAATCCGTGAATGAAGAAGACCTGATCGGGAGCGATCTTTTCGGTCGGATAGGCTTTGAGCCGCGTTTTTCCCGCTTCGCTGGAGACTTCGATCATATCGCCGAATTTGATCCCCATCTTTTTGGCCACCCGCTTGTTGATCCAGATGTAATTCTCGTGAATCAGATCATGCAGCATTACGTTATTGGCGGTACCGCTCTGGGTGAACTGGGCATGACGCCCCGTAAGCATGCGGAATTTTCCTTCCGGCACGTGATATTCGTACTCCTTGCGCCATGTCGGCATCGGGTCGACACCTTTTTTCGCTATATTGGCCAGATTGCACTCCACTTTGCCGGAGTTGGTCTTGGGTTTGCCTTCCCGTACGCTGTAAGCTTTCTCGTCGTCGGGATAATACACATGCTCGTTGGCCGACACCTGCTTGAAATACTCTTCCATTTTCGGATAGAAGACCCCATGTTTGCAAAGCGCCTCGTAAGCTCCCGGATACCCGGAAACGGCATGTTCATTGAGCTCTTCCTGGCTATGCTCGAAGGGGATGGTGAGATCGAATTCTTTGTAGACTTCCGCTTCACCCCGGTCGGCAATGTCATCCTGCACATCTTCATCATATTTTTTCGTAATCTCGAAAAGAGGTTTGGAAATTTTCTCGGTCAGGCCGCGCATGATGTCAATGACCGGTTTGGTTTCGTACATCGGATCAATGACTTTGTTTCTCACGGCAATCGACGGTTCCGGACCGCCAAACGTTTTGACCGGGTCGGTTCTTTCCAGATAGGTACACTCCGGCAATACGACATCGGCATACATTACGGTATCGCTCGGCATGGTGTCGATCGTGACGATAAGGTCGAGACCTTTGAGGAATTTCGCGGTTTTTTCCACGTTGGGCATATTCATCATGGGATTGTGCTTGTACAGGAACATTCCCCGTACGGGATAAACGCTCTTTCCTTCAAGTATCCGGTTTCGGAATCCGATCCACGATCCGCCGCCTGACACGATGGCACAGTCGGAATAACCCGGCTTGCCTTTGGCCCGGGCGACATCCACACCCTCCGCCTGGGCGTACATGGGTGCTACGGCACTATGACCTTTGAGAGGAAGTTTTTTCCCGAAGACGAGTCCGCCTTTCGTGTCAATGCCGCCGCCGAGTGCCTGGAAAATCGCCATGGCACGGCGCAGCTGGAAGTCGTTTTTGGCGAAAGTACTGCGACGGCCCGGATAATAGACCGCTTTGGGCGCATGTTTCATGAAATCCCGTGCAATTTCATAGATATCTTCGGCTGGGATGCCGGTGATCTTCTCAGCCCATTCCGGCGTGTACTCTTCGGCGTATAGATGGTTCTTGTACTGCTTGAAACCGTTGAAATACTTCTCGACATACGCTTTGTCGTAAAGCTCCTCCATAACAACAACATAGGTCAATGCCAGGACAAAAGCCAGATCGGTACCGGGTTTGATCGGCAGCCATTTGTCGGCTTTGGCGGCTGTGTTGGTAAAGCGCGGATCGACACAGATCAGCTTGGCGCCGCGCCCTTTCGTACGTTTGAAGAAGTCCATCGTATCGGGTGTGACGATCGCTTCGGCCCGATTGGCGCCGGCCATGATGATGTACTCCGCATTCTCCAGATCCGCCTGGGGATAGGCACCAAGTGTGACACCATAACCCGAAACAACGGTTCGAAGACACAAGGATGCGTGATTGAGCCAGTTCGAAGAACCGAATCCTGTATAGAAAGTCTTGAACGTGTGTTCGGCCATTCCCTCGCCGGCACAGAAAAAGATGGTCGATCGGTTATCTTTTTCCTCATCAAGAATCTTGGCCAATCCGGGGAATTTGTCGGTACCGTTCAAAATCGCGTCGTATGCCTCATCCCAGGAAACCCGTTTGAATTTGCCTTCCCCCTTTTCTCCGATACGTATCATCGGATACTTCAGTCTGTCAGGATCGTAAAGAGCCTGGATACCGGCATTTCCTCGGGGGCAGAGCATATTGCGGGATTTCGGAAACATCGGATTGGGATCGAGTTTGGTCACGACACCATCCTCCACCCGGGCAATGGCCGCACATTTGTTGACACACATTTCACACAGTGTCGGAACAAACTTCGCCTCGCCCGTGCCTGTCTTCGTCGTGATGGAGAGCTCTCCGTGCTCCTTTTCGTTGGAAAAAAGATTGCTCGGTGCCATCGACATGCCGCCAATTACGGTCATCGCGACGCTGCCCTGCAGGAAGCGTCTTCGGGAAATTTCGACCGCCATATCTCCTCCTTCTATATCAAATATAATTCCATCATAAATAAGATAAATTTAATCTTATTTATAAAGTCACATTTAATTTTAGTACAAATAAGCTTATACTATTCTTCTTATGCTTTTTATCAAAAAATTTGAACATAAACAATCTTGTTCGGCAAAAATACCAAATTGATTTTCATCACATCGATTGTATATTTTGCAGGGAAAACAGAATTGAAGAGTAAAGAGTTTGGAGTCAAAGATCGAGGCGACGGTAGCGTCGCCTCTGAAGCTTAGTTGGCTTCTGGGTTGAAAGAGTAGTAGAGATATTTGGCCATTGTCTGAGGATCGACATGGATTCCTTTTTTCTTTTCGAGAATTTCCATGTTGTGCGTCATCGCTTCGTGCTTGCTCGCTTCGAATCCCTTCTCCTTCAGATTCATCAGTGCATCGAAAAGCTCATTGATATCTTTGTCATTCAGAGCCGGTCCTTTTTTGGCTGGGTTTCCCTCTCCATTGGCACCATGACACTTTTTGCAATACTTTTCATAAATTTTTGCATTGCTCATTTCGGCGGCCATCGCACCCACGCTTAACACCGTCAGACATGCAACGGCTCCCACAATTTTTTTCATTCGCATTGTTTCTCCTTCTTCGGAAATATTTTTCATTTTAACGTCAAATCGTGTAATCATTGTGAATGATACCCGTTTTTACATCAGGCCTCGCATCATCAGATTCCAGTACATCGGCTTAAGCATGTAGAGGTCGAATGCCCACCAGACCCAGCGCGGCTGAGACGGATCAAGCGGGAACGACGGTGCCGGGCCATCATAGTTGAACTCCGCCAGCATAATTTCACCATATTGTGTTTTCAAAGGACAGACCGTATACCCGTCGAATTTCGCCGTCGGCTCTTTGCCTTCCATAACGGCAACGAGGTTGTCCTGGAGAATCGGCCCGTGGTGACGTGCAGAACCGCCTGTTTTACCAAGCGGAATACCGAGAATATCACCGATGCCGAATACGTTTTTATATTTGATGTGCTGAAGCGTATAGCGGTCTGCCGCCATCCATCCCTTGGCGGTACCTTTCTGCCATCCGATCGGAGAGTTTGCAACGGCATCGACCCCTTTCATCGGAGGAACGATGTGAATGAAATCGTATTTCATTTTCACCTTTTTGACCATCGGAATGACTTCGAACTCTTCAAGGTCCTCGTCCCACTCCCCTTTTTCGAGATAGTGGTAGTCGAATGTCGCCATTTTGCTGTCGGAATCGATTTCGACCAGATTGTGGCCGAATGCGTCATAGATATTGCCGTAGTCGACAGTCAATTTCAAGAGTGTCTGGTTGTAAGATTTGATACCGAAGAGTTTTCCACCCTTTTTTGCAAAAGTAAATTTGGCGTTATCGTGGATATCTTTGCCGCCAAGCGGGCTGTTGCCGCGCAGCATATCATCGCTCAGGTAGAGGATCTTCTGCGGTGCACCACCACACTTGATCGGTGTGCTAGGCTGCGTACAGATCACGTGCAGGGGATTGCCCGGATCGCGCTTTTCCGCTGCAGCGCGCAGTTGCTTGAACCATTCCCATGTGGCAACGCCGCCCTTGGCCGTACCTTTGACGGGGTCGTTCAGATAGACACTGGAGATGCCCTTTTGTCCGACCAGATCGGGGCTCATGCCCTTGATACGCTCGTAGTCATACTGCAGACCCGTCGCGACAACCAGAAAGTCGTAGCCGATTTTTCCATTGTTGCCTGTTTCAACACTATTGTTGTCCGGATCAAAACTTTTTACCTCATCTTTGACCCATTTGACGCCGTCAGGCATCAGGTCGCTGTTCGATTTCTGAATATCACTTTCCGTATAAAGGCCTGCTGCCATAAAGACCTGGCCAGGCTGATAAAGATGGATATCGTTGGGAGCGATAAGCACAATTTCCGCATTGGGAGCCGCTTTTCTCATGCGTGCTGCCGCCATAATACCACCGGCACCGCCGCCGACGATCACGATTTTGGCCTTCTTTCCGCTGGAAGCCATCGCTTTCGTTGCGGCGTTGGCGGATGTGGGTGCTGCCCCCATCATCGTGGCCGCTCCACCGAGACCCATCAGTTTCAGAGCATCGCGTCGGCTCATGCCCTCTTTCTTCATGATCTCTTCAATAACCTCCTGGCTATGTTTCAACATTTTTTTGTCCATATTATCACTCCTCTATTTGCGAATGTTCCTATTATAAGTATTAAAGGTAAAAATTATCTTATTGATGCGTCAGTGAATTTTATCTACAAGCAGCTGTATCGTTCGACGGCCGTTGAATTCATTGACCTGCAGAGTCCCGGAAACATCGATATTTTCGCCAACTGAAACCATTTTCTTGAACCCGAACTGAATGGCGGAAAGAGAAATATTTTTACTGCCCAGAAGAAGCTTCATATGGTTTTTTTCGGCGCCAATTATATTTGCATCAATAACACTGATATTCTTGATCAAAAATTTTGGTCGACTGTTGGCCTCTCCGTAAGGCTCGTACCGTGCCAGGATCTCCATCAGACCCCAATCGATTTCTCCAATCGGCAACTCTCCGAGAATATTCTCTTTCGGCATAAAGAGTTCGGGCGGGAGCATCGACGCCTCTTTGCAAATAGCGCCGCGGAAGGCTTCGATCTTCTCTTTGTCCAGCGAAAGTCCGGCTGCCATTTTATGACCGCCGAAGGCCGTCAGAAAACTTTTGCACCGGTCAAGCAGTACAAACAGATTAACATCACCGATACTTCTTCCGCTCCCTTTTGCACGCCCGTTTTCGACAGAAAGAACGATGGCCGGCTTTTTGAACCTGTCGACCAGGCGCGACGCGACGATACCGACAACCCCTTCGTGCCAATCCTCCCGGGCCACTACGATGACCGGGTCGTCCGGATTGGCCATGGCTATCGCCGTCTCCGTCGTCTCCATCTCCTCCTGCCGCCGCATCTGATTCAGCGCATCGAGCGTGATCCAGCCGCTACTCGCTTCATCGATCGTTTTGGCCCGAAGAAATTTCAGGGCGATCGATGCATCTTCCATCCGTCCGGCACTGTTGATGCGGGGTGCGATACCATATCCGATGTCCTCTGCACTGAAGCGCTGTTTGCCGAGATAAGATCGCACCACTTCGAATGCCGGACGGTTTGAACTCGAAAGCATCTCCAGCCCTTTTCGGACAAGGGGACGGTTGATTGACGTCAACGGCATGACATCGGCCACGATCGCCAGTGCCAGCAGATCGAGAAACCGTCCCATCCTGATCTCGAGATTCAGACGCTGCTTGAGAGCACCGATCAGGAACCACGCCACCTGTGCCCCGCAGATATCAGGGTAGGCGAACGAACAGGCATCCTTTTTGGGATTGACGATCGCATAAGCATCGGGAAGCATTCCGGAGGGGGTGTGGTGATCGGTAATGATCAGGTCGATACCTCGCTCTTTGCAGATGTTGGCCGCATCGATCGCGGTAATGCCGTTATCGACCGTAATAACCACATCCGCATCGATGCGGTCCAGAATCTTTGGAGAGACTCCATAGCCATCGACAAACCGGTTCGGGATGACGACATCGACCGGATAGTCGAGCAGCTCGAAAAACTCCTCCATCAGGGCGGATGAAACGACACCGTCCACATCATAGTCACCGACAATGGCAATCCGTTCCTTGTGGCGGATCGCACGGACAATACGGTCCGCCGCTCGGTCCATTTCATGCAGTTCAAACGGGTTGGGAAGATCTTTGAGTTCCTTGAATCCGTCCAGAAACCGCGCCTCGAGCAAGGCAGCTATGCTGGCTTTGGTCAGCTTGGGAAGATTGGAACCCATCTCAAAAATCCCCATAGTCGGTAACGGAAACGATTTTGCTTCCTGTCACGGCGCTTCGACGAAGGCGTGGCCAAAGCCGCGTCAAGGAGAAGCAACAAAGAGAGGGGGCAAAATCGCTCCGCCCACTTGCGTGCCATTCCCGGCCATGGAGATTTTTGAGATGGGTTCTAGAGTGCATATTGCAGCACTCCGATTCCGGGCGAGGCTTTAATCATTCTCGGCATTCTTGGCAGTCAGCGCTGCCCTGGCAAATGCGAGAATGGAAGGGTTGGGGTTTTGAAGACGCGATGTAAATTCCGGATGGAACTGCACGCCGAGGAACCAGGGATGATCTTGGACTTCGACCGCTTCGATGAGGCCGTTGCTTTCGCCCGATACGATCATCCCCGCTTTTTCGAGCCGCTCCCGATACGCCGGATTCGCTTCATAGCGGTGACGATGCCGTTCATAGATGATCTTTTTGTCCCCATAGGCCTCAAAGAGCTTCGTGCCCTCCTTGATTTCACAGGGGTAGGCACCGAGACGCATCGTGCCTCCGAGCGGGCTCTTATGGGTCCGCACCTGCTTCTCTCCCGACTGATCGATAAATTCGTCGATCAGATAGATGACCGGCTCGTTTGTCTCCGGATCGAATTCGACCGAGTTGGCATTTTCTATCCCCAGCACGTTGCGGGCATACTCGATCATGCTCAATTGCATCCCGAGACAGATACCGAGATAGGGGATTCTGTTTTCGCGTGCATGACGTATCGCCATCATTTTGCCTTCGACACCCCGCACACCGAATCCGCCGGCGACCAAAACGCCGTCCACTTCGCCAATCGTCTCTTCGATCCCTTTCTCTTCGATATCCTCACTGTCGACCCAATGAAGATTGATTTTCGTATCGAGTGCCGCACCGGCATGGATCAGTGCTTCCGTCAACGACTTGTAGGACTCTTTGAGTCCCAAATACTTCCCGACGAAGGCGATTGTGATCTCGTCGCGCGGGGCGATGATACGTTTGACCAGAATGTCCCACTCCTCCATATTCGGTTCGGTATCGGTCAGATGGAACCGTTTGATCAGCGGATGCATGATACCGTCTTTGAGAAAATTGAGAGGCACCTGGTAGATCGTCGGAGCATCCATGCATTCGATGACACTGTCCATATCCACATCGCAGCTGATGGCGATCTTTTTACGCAGCTCTTTGGGCAGCGGTTTTTCGCAGCGGGCAATGATCATATGGGGCGTGATACCGATACGGCGAAGCTCCTGCACACTGTGCTGGGTGGGCTTGGTCTTCAGTTCACCGGCCGCTTTGATGTAGGGAACGAGTGTCACATGGATATTGATGACACGCTCACTGCCGAGCTCGTGTTTGATCTGGCGAATCGTTTCGAGAAATGGAAGACCTTCGATATCTCCAACCGTTCCACCGAGTTCAACGATCAGGACATCTTTCCCTTTGCCCGCTTCGAAAATTCTCTGCTTCACTTCGCCCACGATGTGCGGAATCACCTGAATCGTCTTGCCCAGGTATTCGCCTTTGCGCTCTTTGGTGAGCACCGAGTGGTAGATCTGTCCGGTCGTGAAGTTGTTTTTCTTGCCCAGATCGACATTCAGAAAACGCTCGTAATGGCCCAAATCCAGATCGGTTTCGGCACCGTCGGCCGTCACGAAGACCTCCCCGTGCTCCAGGGGACTCATCGTCCCCGGATCCATATTCAGATAGGGGTCCATCTTCAAAATCGAAACGTTCAGCCCCGTCTGTTTCAGAAGCGTCCCCACGCTCGCCGCCGTGATCCCCTTGCCCAGGGAACTCAGAACACCGCCGGTTACAAAAATATATTTTGTCATGCACAGCCCCTCGATCGCGAAAGTAAAATCTTTTGCGATTGTATCCAATGACCCCTAAGGGGGAGGTAAATTTCGTGAACGGGAAAATAGAGAGTAGCAAATGGAAGCAGAAATCGGGATGGATGCTCTTCTATTGGGCGAAAAGCCGGCACCGCATCGCTTCGGCCACGAGGAGTTTCGCCATCTCCCTGCTTTCTACGACCACATGGTCCACGTCGAGACCGGCGATCAGTTCCGCTTCGGAGAGGGTTTTCACTTTCGCCACGACGTTGGCTTCGGGTGCCGTGTTCTCCAGGGCTTCGCAGATGAGCCTGAGGTGTCTGGCATTGTCCACCGCAACGATAACGGCGCTCGCCTGCGCAACGTTGAAGTGCTTCAGGATCTCTTCGTTGGCGGCGTTGGCGAAAAAGATCGGCTCTCCGGCTCTCTGCCCCTCCTCCATGCGGCGGATATCGTGTTCGAGGACAACGTAGTGGGCCTGCTGTTTTTTGAGCTCTTCGGTTACTTTCTGTCCCAGGGGCCCGTAACCGCAGACGACAACATGGTTCGAAAAACCGGTCGATTCGACTTTGACGAACTCCGGCTCAGGTTCGGGCATGAGCATATCGGCGATATCGCGTATATGCCCCAGAATGAAAACGGAGGCGATCATCGAGATGATGATGGCGCTGAGCATGATCTGGGTAATGCGCATATCCAGCAGATCATTCGCCTGGGCCAGGGCGAAGACCGCCAGAGCGAACTCGCCCACCTGCGCCAGCGTGAGGGCGGTTTTGAGTGCCACGCGGGGACGGGTGAAAAAACGCAGAAAGAGAAAGATCGTGCCGAACTTCATCGCCATCACGACCAGCGCGATCACGAGTATCCAGCCGATATTCTGGGCCACTACAGCCAGATCGATCTGCATGCCGACCGTCGTGAAGAAAAGGCCCAGCAGCAGATCGCGGAACGGCACCAGCTCCGCTTCGATCTTGTATTTGTAGTGGGTTTCGGCGAGCATCATGCCGGCCAGAAAAGCCCCCAGCGAGTAGCTGAAGCCGAAAAAGTGCGCCAGCTGCGCCGACCCGACGACGATCAGCAGAATCGTGGTCAGAAAGATTTCGGTGGAGTTGGTCCTGGCGATCTGCGTCAGGACCCATTCGAGAAGATATTTACCGACCAGATAGATGATGATCCCCACCGCCACGGCGTCGATCAGCGTCTGCCAGAGCATCCCTCCCAGGTCGCCGCTTCGGGAGGAGAAGATCGTGATCATCAGCAGGATCGGAATGACCGCCATATCCTGAAAGATCAGAATGCCCACCGCTTTTCGCCCATATGGGGCGTGCATCTGCCCCGATTCGCCCAGCATCTTCAAAACGATCGCCGTGGAGGAGAGTCCCAGCGCGAGACCGACGATAATGGAACCCTGAAAGGAAATATGCCACAGTTTGTGGGCCAGAAAGCCGAAAACAACTGCGCTCAGCGTCAGCTGCATGAAACCGAAGAGAAAGACTTCCCGCTTCATTTTGACCAGATGGCGATAGGAGAACTCCAGCCCGATCGTGAACATCAGAAAAACGATACCGAACTCCGCGATATGGTGAAGCTGTTCGGTGAAATCGTGGTGCAGGTCGAAAAATGTGGTGACGGCGACACCCGTGATGATGTAACCAATCACGGTGGGAATATTGTAACGCTTCAGAAGCGAATTGATGACGACGGAGAGAAAGGTTGCCAGCAGGATAATGGAAAGATAGTTCATACCCGATTATATCAAAGGTGCCGCAACAGAGTGGTGACAAAATCGTGCAGCCCGCCGAAAAGAGGCGGGCCGAAGAAAAGAAGTCGGAAAAATGCCGGTACTTTCGGCATGCGGATCAAGCGTTTTTGAGTGCTTTGCTCCACGTTTCCATCGCTTCGTTGGCTTGCGGATTGGGCGCTTCCATGAAGATGACGACAAATTTGTCGCCCATGTCGCTGATGCCGATGGAACGGGGTCGGACCGCCATCACTTCCGGTGTCGGAAGCTCTTTGCCGAAACAGAAGACGATATTTTTCGCGGCCTTGATATTTCCGTTGATACTGCCTTCAGGCAGACTGCTCGTGTGGGCGTAATGGTCGAAGGTCGCGATATAGACGGCAACCGGATGTGCATCGATCTTCTCTTTGAAATAGGCGATCACATCGTCGACCGTTTTGCAGGTCGTCTCGTTCTTATCGATGAAAAGTTCGAAAATGGGATACTTCTCTTTGAAGACTTTCTGGGTCATTCATGCTCCTTGAATCAATGGTATTTGTTGTGGAATTGTATCGAAGAAAAAGAAAAACTCCACCGAATAATAACTATAAGGTGGAGTTTGAGAGATATTTTTAAGAATTCTCAGAGCTATCGTTCTTGTGACAGCCCGTGTTGATCCCAAGAGGAAGATAGAGTGGGCAGATGCCTATGGCCCCTGTCAAGAGCGGTATCAGTCCGACAGCACCCCAATAGTTCTGCGCCGCGACACCCCATCCGATGATGGCGAGCCCCAGAATGACCCGTACGATACGGTCGACTTTTCCTTCGTTGCACATGATTTGCTCCTTTTTTAATTATGTTACGCGGGCATGCGCGAAACGCGTACCCTGGCGGGGGGTGAAGTGTCCATTGCACCCCCTGACGCTTCGAAAGCTTTCGCTTTCGAGATGCCGTTACCCAAAACGAAGTTTATGCGTAACGGCAGTTACTTATACTTACATGCCCGGAATTCGGGGGATTTTGCCGAGTTTCGAGTTTCGGCAGTACCATCCCCACCCTTTTTTGAGCCAGTGGCCGATGATCGGCATCGGAATCATTTTGCCGCCCTTGTTGTCGCGATAGACGAAAGCCGCACCATCACCGCTGTCCATCACACAAAGGATATTGAGATGATCGAGATATCCTTTGCGTGACTCGCTTCCTTTGGCAATAGCATCGATATTGAAGGCGACGTTGCGCGCCATAACTTCGGCAATGTGCCCTTGCTTTGCACGCCAGTCCGGCCCATCGATCGCCGCGGAATCACCGATGGCAAAGACATTGTAAAACTCCGGTGTTTCATCGTAATCGTGAACCACTTCACAGTAGTCATTGATCTTGATCAGACCGGCTTCATTCAATGGCAGGTCAGAATTTTGAAAGACCGGATGGCCGTCACCGGCAGGAATGAACATTGTAAAATCACTTTCGAGTTTGGTATCATCTTCGAAAACGACACCATTCATTTCAAAACGTTTGATCTTCTTGCCGAAATGTTTACGGATATTGAGACGGCCGAAAAACATATCCATCATTTTGAGAGCCTGAGGACCCATGCGTGCGCCCGGTTTCTCCATCGGTGCAAAAAAGGTGAGCTCGAAATTATCACGAATTCCTTTTTTCTTCAATGCATTGTGTACATTGAAAAGGACTTCAAAAGCCGGTCCTCCGCGAACATTGCTCGGATCTTTCGGGTTGCCTCCGAATCCCATGGCGATCTTTCCATGCCCCTTTTCAATCAACGCATCAATGCGCTCCTTGATCTTTAGCGACTCTTCCGGTTTCCCGCAGATAGAGAGGAAATGTTCGCTTCCCTCATGTTTGACTTTGCCGCTTCCGATGGCAATGACCAGGTACTCACAGCAGTATTCTCCATTGGCGCAGACGACACGACGCTCTTTGGAGTGGATCTCTTTGACTTCATCGATAATCAGTTCGAATCCATGCGCCGCCTGCAGATCCTTCAGTGGGATACAGATCTCTTCAAATTCGGTTTCGCCCGTCGGAATCCAGATGGATGTCGGATAGATGTAAAAGTAATCCCGGTCCGATATCAATGTAACAGCATAATTCTTTTTGCGTAGAAAAATCGCCGCCTCCACACCGGCAAATCCTCCACCGAGAATCAAAACTTTCCTCTTCTCCACTCTCGCCTCCTCTATCAATGATGTGCAAACCGCATAATATTATCGACAGTGATCTCTTCCATACTGCCGTGTTTAAGTTTCTCGAGAACCTGCCCAACAAGGATGCGCCCCTCTCCAGGGTAGAAAAGACGCACACCCGCTTCTTTCATAACCATAAATGGATTGCCTCCGATATGCTGCGTCACGATTGTATCGACACCCAAACCGATAAGCCATGCCACCGTTTTCGGACCCGCTCCGGCATAGGGGTTTTCACGAATTTCGACGCTGCCTCCATCATCGACAAAAGCAAACCACTTCGCCTTTCCGAATACGGTCGTCAATGGAGGATTCTCTTTGTTCATTTTGACCGGCATTGCAGTCAGCATATTGTTCCTCCTCACTTTTTCAATTTTTTCTGTACGATATCCCACCTGGGATAGACGAAGACGGTATG
>NZ_JAOZPV010000014.1:25861-28331 GCF_029932565.1 Hydrogenimonas sp. | reverse complement strand
ATGGGTATGACCAGCCGGGTCGACGCGGCAAGATGCGCTCTGAAAAAGGCGGAAGAGATGGAACTGGACGTTACGGGTGCGGCGATGGCCAGCGAAGCGTTTTTCCCCTTCAGAGACTCCATCGACGCCGCTGCAGCAGCCGGCGTAAAGGCGATTATCGAACCGGGCGGGTCGATTCGGGACGACGAGGTGATCGAAGCGGCGGACGAACACGGCATCGCACTCTACTTTACCGGTGTCCGCCACTTCCTCCACTGATCGTGTGAGAGACGGCATTCCCGTCTCCTTCGCTCTGCAAGGAGAAGCCCATGCGCCACTTTTTCCATCTTCTTTTTTTTGTTCTCATCACAGGGAGTGCTGCCTGCGGTGATTCGGCAACGCAGATAAAGCATCATGATCGTACCTATTTCTATCGCTGTTCCGACAGCTTCGAGTTTGTCGCCCGTTTTGAAAAGAGTGCCGTATGGGTTTTCTGGCCGGGAGGAAGTGCCGAACTCCCTTTTATCGATTCGAGGAGAAAAAACGCGCAAGTCTATCGCGGTGACAATGTGGTATTTTTTTTCAAAGGCAGAGAAGCATCGTTGCAGGAGAATGGGACGTTTTACCGTGACTGTCGAAACGATCGTCGGCGTGCTGTCTGGGAAGATGCCAAACTCAATGGGATCGATTTCAGAGCCGTTGGCAACGAGCCGCCTTGGATTCTTGAAATAAGAGGGGAGAGACTCGATTTCTATTTTGGATATGAAAAAAAGTTGTATCGGTTTCGGGCAAAGCCACAGACCGATCCTCTTGAACCGAGAACGGTATTCGAATCGAAAACCGCCAATCTACCTTTCAAAGTGATTCTGCGTCCGGGGCCCTGCAGCGATACGATGGCCGATGAAATCTATGAAACCTCCGTCGAAATATTTTTCAACGATCGCCATCTGCATGGATGCGGCATGGCTCTGCATTGAGATGGATTCTATCCTTTTAATCCGTTGAACCACTCCAGTTCATCGAGTCGTTCCCACGGATAGTCAGGGTAACCGACCTGTCCGCGGGCAGCGACGTCGGCATAGAGAAAGGTTGCGTCGGATGGTCGGTCGAGACCGAATTTTTTGGTGATCCATTGTGGAGTCAGAGGAAAATTCTCTTCGATTTTCTCTGAAAGAATCTCGTCGCTTATCTCTGTCAGGCCTGTATGCATCGTGTCGACGGTGACATTGACAGGTCTTGCATGGCCGATGACATATGCCAACTCCACAACGGCCTTTTTCGCCAAACCGGCTGCGACGATATGTTTGGCGAGCCATCTCGCGGCATAGAGGCCCGAACGGTCGACTTTGGTGTAATCTTTGGAACTCTGGGCTCCACCGCCGATCGGAGCGTAGGCGCCATAGGTATCGGCTACCGTTTTTCTTCCTGTCATGCCGCTGTCGGCGAGAGGGCTGTGGTTGACGTAGCGTCCCGTGCCATTGATGTAAAACTCGCACCCTTTCTCGTTGAAAAGGGCGTCGTTTTCGAGTGTTTCGACGATAACACCTTTGAGAATAATGCGGGCCTCTTCGATGTCGAGACCGGCTGCGTGGGGTACAGCGGCGACGATTTTGCGGATTGCCCTTGGGCGGTTTGCGTCGAAATCGGCTTTCGTGCCGTAATCGAGGGTTACCTGGGTTTTGATGTCGATGCCGAAACGGTCGGGGTTTTCGAGAGAGTGGGCATAGAGTGCATCGCGCAGTTTGCGGGCGTATTCGAGGGCGCCGGGCATGAATGCAGGTGTTTCGTCCGTTGCGAAGCCGATCATCATCCCTTGATCCCCTGCACCGATCTCTCCGCTCTCCTTGTCAACGCCGATACTGATATCGGGTGACTGTTTCGAAACGAGTACCCGAATCTCGGCTGCTTCGGGATAGAGCGTCTGACTTTCGTCAAATCCGCTTTCGGGGTAACCGATTCCGCTGAGAGCATCCAGCACGCACAGACGATAGAAACCTTCGCCGATATCGGCATCCGTCCGAACTTCTCCGCCGATGATGATATGCTTGCCGCTGATGAAAACTTCGGTGGCCACTCTGGCCTTCGGATCGAGTTCCAGCAATCTGTCGACGATCGTATCGGAGATGATGTCGGCACACTTATCGGGATGGCCGGCCGAAACCGATTCGGATGTGAAGAGGTACATGCGAAGCTCCGTAAAGTTTTATGGTTAGCATACTTGAACCTACCTAAAAGTGGTATAATTTATTAGAACCCATCTCGAAAATTCCCATAGACGGGAATGGTACGCAAAAAGTGCGATGGCGAAGCGAAAAGCGCAGGATGTAGCCGAAGCTACATTCAAGCTTTTCAACGAAGCCAGCGTGTTTTGCGTGCCATTCTTCGGGCAGCGTGCTTTTGTCCCGATTTGTCGTTGGTTCTCTTCGATGTGGCCTTGGCCATACCGTTGTCGTACCGCCTCGACTTGGAACAAAATCATCGCTGTTACCGC
>NZ_JAOZPV010000014.1:0-25761 GCF_029932565.1 Hydrogenimonas sp. | reverse complement strand
AAAGAGGTTCTGCGCATTCTTCTGCAGGAGCTGAAGGATGTCAACGATGCACTGAAAAAGATCGAAAGAGGGGAGTATGGCATCGATGAAGTGAGTGGCCAGCCGATTCCGAAAGAGAGGCTTATGGCGAATCCTGCGGCACGAACCGCATAATCAATCGAAAGGAGGAGAGTTATGATACTCTCAAGTCCTGTATTCGAACATGGCAGCTATATACCTGTCAAATACACCTGTGATGGAGAGAATATCTCCATACCCTTGATCTTTTCCGATATTCCCGATGGAACGAAGAGTCTGGCTCTCATTATGGATGATCCGGATGCTCCGATGGGTATTTTCGTGCATTGGGTCATCTACAATATTCCCCCTACGCTCGGCGCTCTTCCCGAAGCGCTGCCCAACGAGCCCTACCTGAACGAAGGTATCCGCCAGGGAATCAACAGCTTCAAAACCATCGGATATGGAGGTCCTTGTCCGCCAAACGGCGCCCATCGGTATATGTTCAAACTCTATGCCATCGATATTGCGCTTGATGTCGAAGCGGGTATGACGAAACATCAACTTCTTTCTGCAATCGACGGGCATGTGATCGACGGAGCCGGGTTGATGGGTATCTACGAGCGTTGATGTCGCGTCGCCGAAAAGGCGACAGCGGCCCTGACCGCTTCGATGTAACTTTTCAGGTTGACGGGACGGTCGGGCAGATAGGCGATGTCGAATGCCGTCCCGTGATCGACCGAGGTCCGAACGATTGGAAGATTGAGACTTACATTGATGCTTTCATCGAAATAGAGTGCTTTGAGAGGTGCCAATCCCTGGTCGTGGTACATCGCGACAAAATAGTGGAAATTTTGACGCATATTCGGTGTAAAAGCGATGTCGGGAACGAGAGGACCATGAAAAACGGTAGTGAGAGCTGGATGTTGGCTTTCGAGTGTTTCGTTGGCTTCGTGGATAGCCTGCTCGATGGTCCGCTCTTCGTCGCCCAGGACCCCATGGTCGCCGGCGTGGGGGTTGAGGCCCAGCACGCCGATCCTTTCAGCCCCCGTCTCTCTTTGAAAATCGAGCAGGAACCGTACGAGTTTCCCCTTTTCTATCTTCTTCGGGACCTCTTTGAGTGGAATGTGTTCGGTGAAGAGAGCCACATAGAGTTTTTCACTGCCGAGCATCATGATGGCGTCACATTGAAAGAAGTGACGCAACGCATCTGTATGACCTTTGTATCCGATGCCTGCATGCATCCATGCCTCTTTATTGATTGGGAGTGTCACGAGAGCTTCGCAGATGCCTTTTTCCGTATATTCGACCGCCTTTTTGAATGAGGCGAAACTGTAGTTTCCTGCATCGCTCTTCGCAATGCCGGGTGTGATGGTGAAACTTTGCGTATCCGGTGGAACGTGTTCGAAATCATTGGGTATGTTACAATTCAGGAGTTTCGCGGCCTGTTCGGCCATCTCGTAGCCCACAAAATAGAGTGGACGGCAAAATTTTGAAACGGTTTCATGTGCTTTGAAGAGAATCTCGATCCCGATACCGTTGAGATCACCGATACTGACAGCGATACGGGGCTTGCTCATGCCAACAGGGTTCGCATCTCGCGGATGGCCTCTTCCAGACCTGTAAAGAGACTTCTGGCGATGATGCTCTGTCCGATATTGAGCTCTTCTATCGTTTCGATCTGAGCGATGGTTGTGACGTTCTGATAATTGAGACCGTGGCCGGCTGCTACTTTGAGGCCGATTGCTCCGGCATGATCGGCAGCTCCCCTGATCGTTTCGACACTTTCGAAAAGTTTGGTCTGAAGGGTGTGCCTCGGCAGCTCCAGCTCTTTGATGGAGTGATGGGAATGGGGCAGGTTGGAGTGGAGCATCGCGTAGATATTGGCATAGCTGCCGGTATGGAGTTCGATCCATTCCGCACCGAGTGCGTCGGCACGGGTTATCGTCTCCAGGTCGGGATCGATGAAGAGAGAAACTTCGATTTCATGGGCATGGAGCTTCTCGATGGCCGCAAGCGTACGATTTTCATATTTAAAAATATCAAGCCCGCCTTCTGTTGTCACCTCTTCGCGCCGCTCCGGAACCAGCGTGGCGCGGTGGGGTTTCAAACGGCAAATGATGTCGATGATCTCTTCATCGATCGAACACTCCAAATTCACTGGCAGCGGGCTGAGTCGGACAATACGCTCCGCATCCTCATCGTGGATGTGCCGCCTGTCTTCTCTCAGGTGAATCGTGACCTGGTCACCCCCCGCACGCTTGACGATGCCCAACGCGTCGATCGGATCAGGGTCGTTGATCTTTCTCGCTTCCCGAAGTACGGCGATGTGGTCGATGTTGACACCCAGTTTCGTCATAGTATCAACTCCCTTAGACTTTCGTAGATGTTTTCTGCAATGATACGGTATCCCTTTGCATTGGGATGAACATTATCACTTTTCAGCTCACCATTTTTTAGAACCTTCCCAAAGACTCCGGGAATATAGTAGGCCCCTGTTTCACGGGCGACCTCCTCATAGAGATCGATATCCGACGAGATCATCAGTTCGATCAGATCCATATCCGGCATGCCCAGGATGATCACTTTCGCACCGCTCTTTTTTATCGTTTCAACGATGGTTTTCAGGTTTTTTTTGATGACGGATCTTTTTCTGCCGTGGAGAAGATCGTTGGCGCCTTCCGCGAGGATGACGATATCGGGCTTGTAGCGGTTCAATACGGTTCGTATCCGAACGACGGCATTCGATGTCGTCTCTCCGGGTTTTCCGGCATTGATCACGTCGATTCCAAGCAAATCGGATAACTGGGCAGGATAGCTGAACTCTTTTGCGACGCCGACACCGGCTGTGAGGCTGTCTCCGAACGCCACGATAACTGGTGGACGGTCCTCTTTCAGGTAAAGTGGTGTTTCGAAGTCGGAGTCGTCGTAAAGTTCATTTTCCATTTTATGTTGATTATAGAAATGGAGTCCGAGAACAATAGCGATAACAAGCGCGATAAACTCCATTTTGCTCAAATGCATTATTTGCCTTCACTCTGATTTTGTGCATACTAATACATAATACTATCGGCTATTTTGCCCTTTTATTGTAGAAATCGCGTTTAAATGCACCAAATTCACCTTTTAAAATCGATTTTCTGGCCTTTCCGACAAGAGAGAGATAGTAATGAAGATTGTGCAACGATGCCAGACGGAAATAGGTAAGTTCCCTTGCACGGTAAAGATGATTCAGATAAGCGCGGCTGTATCGTTGACAGGTATAGCAGTCGCACATCTCGTCGATAGGTGTGTTGTCATCTTTGAAGCGGGCCGCTTTGATATTGATTTTGCCGAATGTTGTGAAAAGCGTACCGTTGCGGGCATTGCGGGTGGGCATGACACAGTCGAACATATCGATACCGCGTTCGATATTTTCAACCAGGTCTTCCGGTGTTCCGACACCCATCAGATAGCGTGGTTTCTTTTCCGGCATGAATGGTGTCGTGAATTCGACCGTGTCGTACATCGCCTGATTCGCCTCTCCGACACTCAGTCCGCCGATGGCGAATCCGTCGAAATCCATGGCACAGAGCGATTCCGCCGAAATTTTTCTGAATTCGGGGTCGGTGCCGCCCTGAATAATGGCGAAAATATTCTGATCGGTTCCGATACCGTGCTCCTGCTTGAACCGATGATAGGTGACCGATTCGTGTGCCCAGCGTGATGTACGGTCGATGGAGAGGGCGAGACGCTGTTTGGTCGCCGGCAGTGCAACGAGGTCATCGAGTATCATCATAATGTCGCTGCCGAGGTTGTACTGGATATCCAGGACCTTGGCCGGGGTAAAGTAGTGTCTGCTCCCATCGATATGGCTTCGAAAAAGTATGCCTTCATCGTCCGCTTTGCTGATATCACTAAGACTGAAAGCCTGGAATCCGCCGCTGTCGGTCAGAAAACTGCGGTCATATTTGGTAAAGCCGTGGAGCTTGCCGAGTCTGGCAATCACGTCATCTCCCGGACGCAGATAGAGATGGTAGGTGTTGGCGAGAATGATCTGGGTATCGAGTCTCTCTCGCATATCGTCCGTATCGAGCGCTTTTACGACTGCACTTGTGCCCACCGGCATAAAAATCGGTGTATGGATCGTACTGTGGGCGGTTTGTATGGTACATGCCCGGGCCATCCCGTCGACGGCATCGACATTGAATTTCATCGGTGACATCCTAATTTTCGCTATAATTGCCTATTTTGAAGCTGTTGAACATGTGACAGCAAGAAACAAGGCGGTGCAGAGTTCATGAAACAGATATTGATCATTGCTGATGGAATTGTAGCAAAACATTTTTTACAGCGTATCAGTGAAACATTTATAAGCACGAACGAATATACGATCATCGCGCTTGACCGATCGATAATGCCTGAAAAGCTCCCCTCCAATTTTGTAACCTATCAGTTTGATCCCACCAGCTATATCAAGCTTTCGAAGTTGCTGAAACGCGATTTTGACGATATTTTCATCATTATGAAAAACCGTGTGGATGCGGAAGGCACCTATCAGAATATCCGGCGTGACGATCCGGTGACACGCATCACGTTTTTCAACCGTTGGGATATCGAGTTCGGTGAGGATCACCTTTTCAACGATGACAACCTGATCAATATCAATGCCAACGAATTGATTGCGAACCGTTTGTACGACTTCCTGCCCAACGTTCCTGTCATCGCCCAAAATGTCGGTCTTGGCCAGGGTGAAATCATGGAGGTGCTTGTGCCGTTTGGGAGTGCCTACGTCTACCGGCATATCGGTACAATCATTCAGAATCAATGGCGTATTGTTGCACTATACCGGGGCAATCAGCTTCTCCTTTCGAAACCTTCACTGATGATCAAGCCCAACGATCTTCTTCTTCTTGTCGGGAAGCCTTCCGTGCTCGAATCGGTTTTCAAGGCGATCAAACAGGAGTTGGGGCAGTTTCCCGCCCCTTTCGGCGAAAATCTTTATCTCTATATCGATATGGTTTATGAGAACAGCCGATGCATTCTCAACTGCATCGAGCAGATGCAGTACCTCCATAAACGGATAAAAGGACGGAAGCTGATTATTCGGGTCACGAACCCGACAGATGCCCAACTTTTGGAGACGATCAAATCACTCGATTCGGAGACGGTGGATTGTGTTGTCGATTTTCAAAATCGTGATCCGAAAGCAGTGATTGCAGAGGATATCGAGCAGTACAACATCGGGCTGATCGTATGCGGACAGGACATTTTCAACGACCTTCGGTATCGACAAATCTTCTATTCACTCCGGAAACCGGTTCTTCAATTCAGCCAAATCTCTTTGATGCAGTTGAAAAAACTCGTTCTGATTCTCTCGGATGAAAAGAGCATGGAAGTGATATCCGCAACCGTTTTTGACGTCGCTTCGCAATTGAATCTCGATATCGAACTGCTCGATTACGAACCCGACAGCGATTTCGAGAAAAAACGGTTTATCCTCAACCATTACGAAAATCTTTCGAACATTTTTTCGAAAAATATGAATGTAAGACAGGAAAACCGGAATCCGATTCGCGAGCTTTTTCATGAGGAACCTTTTTTGCAGATCTTGCCTTTTACCGACAAGATTTTGCAAAATCGCCTCTTCTCCTACTTCAGCACCGATGTGGAAAAGCTCTATTTCAAGCTCTCCTACAATCCTCAGCTTTTCGTTCCGGTTGATGTCGAATAGCCGTTCGACTCCATAACGAATCGTTTTTGAAAGCCGTTTTTTCCGAGGTCCAAAGCACATTCTAAGACAATTTTAAGTAAAATATATCAAATTTTTGACAGGTTTTTTGAATGAAAGTTTCTATTACACTTCCTCAACCCGCCAACAGGGATTATGATATTACAATCGGTCCGTTGCCGAAGATTGCGATCGAAGGCAAAGCACTGATCATCACCAATCCGAAAATCGCAGGCCTGCATTTGCAAAATGTTCTGGAGAAGGTCGAAGCCAATGAGTTGTATGTCGTAACGATTCCGGATGGTGAAAACTATAAAACAATGGATACGATCGAATCGATGCTCGATAGAATGTTCGACCATCGGCTCGACAGAAAATCGACACTTATCGCATTCGGCGGCGGTGTCATTGGAGATATGACCGGATTTGCCGCCAGTATCTTTCAGCGGGGGATCGATTTCATTCAAATTCCGACTACGTTGCTTTCCCAGGTCGATGCGAGTGTTGGGGGGAAAACGGGCATCAACAACCGTTTCGGGAAAAATCTGATCGGAGCGTTTCATCAACCCAGGGCTGTCTATATCGATACTTTCTGGCTTTCGACCCTTCCGGATCGGGAGTTTGCAGCAGGCGTTGCCGAGATCATCAAAATGGCGGTGATGTTCGATGCGGAATTTTTCGAATGGCTCGAATCGCACGATCTTCATGACGAAGCCAATCTTAAAGAGGCCATCAAACGCTCTGTCGAACTCAAGGCAATGGTGGTCAATCAGGACGAAACGGAAAAAGGTATCCGTGCCGTGCTCAATTACGGCCATACATTTGCACATGTGATCGAAAACATCAGCGGATATGGTCGTTATCTGCATGGAGAGGCAGTTGCCATCGGCATGGTGATGGCCAATGCATTGGCATTGGCATTCGGTCTGTTTCGCGAAGCGGATGCCGTACGTGTCGAGAAATTACTGAAGCAGTATGGTCTACCGACGGAATACCGCATCGATTCGGCCGAAAACTTTTATGAGCAGTTCTTTTTGGATAAAAAGAGTCATGACAACAAAATCACCTTTATTGTGCCGGAAGCGATTGGGACATACAAGATGCTTGTGGATCCCGAGCGGGAGCGTGTGATCCATGTATTGAAGCAATTCGAAAAGGGCAGAACCGGTGCGTGTTAAATTCGTTTTCTGTTTCATATTGGCATCTCTGCTGTTCACGGGTGCCGGATATGCCCAAAAAAACGTTGGAAACGATGTCAGAAAGGCAACCACATCGCTTGAAACAGCCGAGACTCCAGAAAATGGGGAAGAAGAACGGAAAAAAAGAGAAATAAAAATTGCGTATCTGAAGAGTGCGCTCGAGCAGATAAACCGCCAGCTCAATGAAGAGAGTGTCTGGCAGAAAATCTATGCGAACCATCTGACCTATACGCAGATCGAAACGGACATCAAAACGATCGATCTGAAAATAGCGAAGCTGAAAAAACAGGGTGCCCGAAAGTATCGTCTGCGTATCAGGGAACTTGAAAACGAGAAAGCCCAATTGACAGAGCGGCTGAATCTTTTGAAAGATTATCAGCAAAACCCGTTCAAAACCCTGATCAGACCGAAAGAGATTACCGAAGTCCCGGTTGTTACGAATCCTGTTGCAATTATCAACGCATTTTCGTATATCAAACAGCTGGGAGAGCAGCTCGCCCGTTTCGAACATGAAATAGGAAATCTCGAGACGTTCATCGCAATGCTGGAGCAGAAGCTTTCGATTCTGAAAGAGCTTCTTGCACTCGTGCCTGATGACAGAGAACTCCAAAAAGCCTATGCCCAGACGAACAAAGAGATGAAAGAGGCGGAAGAGGCCCTGAGTTTGCACCAGACCGCTCTGGTCGTCTATAAAAAGCGGGTCGATGAGATCAAACTGCGGCTGACCAACCAGATCAAGGAACAGGCGAAAAAAGCGGGAACCATCGGTGTTTCGATTTTCGTACTGCTTCTGCTTGTGCTGCTGATCAAGTGGCTGGTCAAACGGACGATCACTGATAACGAACGTTTCTATATGGCGAACAAGATCATCAACTTCTCTTTCGTATTCATCATCATCCTGATCCTGCTCTTCGCCTATATCGAAAATGTCTCCTATCTGGTAACGGTACTCGGTTTCGCATCGGCCGGTATCGCGATCGCGATGAAAGACTGGTTCATGAGTCTGCTGGGCTGGCTGGTCATCGTTCTCGGGGGCTCCATTCATGCCGGAGACAGGGTCAAAGTGGTCAAAGATGGGGTGCAGTATGTGGGGGATGTGCTCGATATCTCCCTTTTTCGCATTACGATCCTCGAGGATATCACGCTTACGACCTACATGCATAATCGTCGTGCAGGCCGGATTATCTTCATTCCGAACAACTTCATCTTCACCAATATGATCGCAAACTATTCCCATGCGACACTCAAAACGGTATGGGACGGCATCGATTTTACGATCACATTCAATTCCAACCATAAAAAGGCACAGCATATAGCAAGAGAGACGGCGAAAAAATATGCCAAAGGATATACAGACATTACCAGAAAGCAGTTGAACAAACTCCGATCGAAATACAGTCTGAAAAACACCAATGTCGAACCGAGGGTCTATTCGTTTATCGAAGAAAATGGTATAAGAATCAGTGTCTGGTATCTGACCAATGCCTATGCGACGCTGACGCTTCGCAGCACGATTTCGGCAGAGATACTGGATCTGATAAAAGAGGAGGAGGATATCGTCATCGCCTATCCTTCTCAACATATCTATTTTGATCGGGCAAAAGGGAAGCCGACGCTGCCCGATCTTTCCGAGGGTAATATCACGGTATGAAAAAAGTCTATTTCAAAACATTCGGATGCCGGACCAATCAGTTCGATACACAGGTGATGATCTCCCGGCTCGGTGCATATACAGTCGCGAAGAGTGAAGAGGAGGCGGATGTCATCGTCGTCAACTCCTGTACCGTCACCAATGGTGCCGACAGCGGTGTCCGGGGGTATATCAACCAGGTTGGACGACGAAACAGCAGGGCCCGAGTGCTCCTGACCGGCTGCGGTGCCCATACCAAAGGTGAATCGCTCTTTGAAAGCGGCAAAGTGCACGGGGTGTTCGGGCACAGCGAGAAAGAGAAGATTGCAACATTCCTCGACAGGGATGAACATTTTTATCAGATCGGCGATCTGGAGCATGTCGATACAACGGTGGTTGAGCAGTTTGTCGGAAAATCGCGGGCCTTTGTCAAAATCCAGGAGGGGTGTGATTTCCGGTGCAGCTACTGTATCATTCCCTATGTACGCGGCCGGGCCAGGAGTCTTGACGAGAACCAGATTCTCGAGCAGATCAGACGTCTGGCCGCCAACGGTTTCGGAGAGTTCATCCTGACCGGGACCAATGTCGGCAGTTACGGCATCGATCGGGGAAGCTCCATCGCCAGACTGCTCAAACGGATGAGCCTGATTCGTGGTGTCCGCCGTATTCGGATCGGTTCGCTGGAACCGATTCAGATAACCGGGGAGTTCAAAGAGCTGCTGGACGAGCCGTGGATGGCGAAACATCTGCATATCGCTTTGCAGCATACCTCTGACAAAATGCTCGAGATCATGAACCGTCGCAACTGTTTCGCGAGTGATCTGGAGCTCTTCGAAGAGCTTGCTTCACACGGGTATGCATTGGGGACCGATTTTATCGTTGGGCACCCCGGTGAGGACGAAGCGGCATGGGATGAAGCGCTATCACGAATCGACAAGCTTCCGCTTACCCATATCCATGCCTTCACCTACTCCAAACGGGACGGCACACCGAGCAGTACGATGAAGCCGGAGATTCCCGGCAATATTGCCAAAACAAGGCATAAAGAGCTTACACAGATCATCAAGAAGAAAAACCTTGCATTCCGCCGGAACGTGCATGGGCCGCTCGAGGTGTTGATTGAGAGTGAAAAAGCGGGCAGGCAGATTGGGCTGGACCAGTATTTCAACAAAGTCGCCATCGATAGTGAGCGGGATCTGAAAGGGGAATGGATCCAGGTGGAATCATTTGAAGCCGCAGAGGAGATGAGTTATGGAACTTACTAAGAAAAACCGGATTATTCTCATCGTTTCGGCGTTGCTGGTGGCAGTCGTGTTGACAGTGGCTTTTCTGCGCGACCGCTCCAAAACGATCGACGCCAAAACGGCTGAAAACCTGATTCGGTCCAGTCTTGTCACCCAGGCGGTCATCAAAGGACCCTACCTCTATTTCAAAAGCGGAGGGGAGCTCTACAAAGTCCCCAAAGATGCCGTAGATCTCAAAGAGGTTTACAACTCGACAGCCGTGACCATCAAGGAGCCGAATCCCTATATTGCCGATGCCATCACTGTTATCGTACTTATTCTGCTTGTTCTTTATCTGTTGCGTTGGGCCAAAAAAAACCGCGATATCAAAGAGCAGCAGTTGAACGAACAGATTCAGCTTGCGAGCGAACTGCAGAAACCGGCCGATATCCAGCCCATTATTTCCAATATCACATTCCATGATGTGGCCGGCATCGATGAGGTGAAAGAGGAGCTGGAAGAGATTATCGATTTTCTGAAACACCCGAAAAAATATCTGAATTTCGGTATCCGTATGCCACGGGGCGTGTTGCTGGTGGGGCCTCCGGGTGTCGGAAAAACGCTGATCGCCAAAGCGGTGGCAGGTGAGGCGGGGGTGCCTTTTTTCTATCAGAGCGGTGCATCGTTCGTACAGATCTATGTGGGTATGGGTGCCAAACGGGTTCGTGAGCTCTTCAAACGGGCCAAGGCCATGGCACCCGCCATTGTCTTTATTGATGAGATCGATGCCGTTGGCAAAGCGCGTGGCGGTATGCGTAACGATGAACGGGAAGCCACGCTCAACCAGCTGTTGACGGAGATGGATGGCTTCGAAGACAGCAGCGGTATCATCGTCATTGCCGCCACCAATAAGATTGAAATGCTCGACGATGCACTGCTGCGGCCCGGACGTTTCGACCGCAGGGTGTTCGTGTCGCTTCCCAACAAAGAGGAGCGCAAATCAATCCTGACGATCTATCTCTCGAACAAACCCCATTATGTCGATCTCGACGAGATCGCGGAAATGACGGTGGGATTCAGCGGTGCGGCTCTCTCTTCCCTCGTCAACGAAGCGGCGATTCATGCCTTGAAAAATGGAAAAAAGATCATCGAAATCGATGATTTTCTGGCAGTCAAGGACAAAGTACTGCTCGGAAAGCGTAAAATATTGACCTATACGGAGGAAGAGAAGCGTATTCAGGCCATCTATCAGGCTGCCAAAGCTGTTACGGCATACTGGCTCGATGTCGATTTCAGCAAAATCGGTCTGTTGAGCGACCATTTCCAACATTCGGAAAAAGAGATCGTTTCGAAAACGGAAATACTCAACCGTATCAAGGTCCATCTCGCTGGGGATATGATGATGCATCTGCATTTCCGGGAACATTATACCAACGCTGCCAATGACCTGAAAGAGGCGAGACTGCTTGCCCAGGACATGGTTGAACATTACGGCATGGGAGAGCATTTCCATACCGACATAACAGATGTCGAAAAGATACTTGAAGATGCCAGAATCGATGTCGAGGGATTTATCGGGAGAACGGAAGCCGGCATTCTCAATCTGGCCGATGAGATACTCAGGCGTGAGATCGTCACAAAAGAGGATGTGAAATCGATACTGCATGATCTATTTTAGCGGTTTCTCACTGGCGGGTGAATCGGAGATTTTCAGGGAGTATCTTGACAATGTTGCCGGGAATCCCTATGTTGTGGCGGGTTTCAGCTACGGCGCTATCAAGGCGGTCGAGTATGCCTGCACTTCGACGGATCGAATCGACAAAATCATCCTGCTATCGCCCGCCTATTTTGTAGGGCAGTCCCCCGCATTCATCAAAGCACAGCTTCGGTACTATAAAAAGGATCCGGTCGCCTACATCGAAAAATTTTTTGTAAATGCAGCGTATCCGACATCATACAGTTTGAAACGCTATTCCAGGATGTCGACAGTGGAGGAACTGGAGGAACTGCTCTTTTATCCGTGGTCCGAAGAGAAACTGCTTCCATTGATAGAAAAAGGGATCAATATAGAGACCTATCTGGGAGGCAGGGACCGGATTGTCGATGCAGAGGCCGCCCACGATTTTTTTAAGAAGTATACGACCAGCTACCTTTTCAAACCGTTTGGCCATCTTCTTCGTTGAGAAGGAGAAAGGTGTATCGATAGGGTGATTTGTCCGTACCCAATACCACGGTATCGCCATCGTGAAGTTTGACGCGATCGGTTGGCGCATCGGTACCGATCCTCGTCTCGTTGACCGCCGAACCGCATCGGCTCCCATTGTCGAGAAGGAAAAATGTGTCATTCTCCTCTTCGATTGTCAGGTGGTCTCTGGATATCTGGAACTTGTTGCCGAAATCGATGAGGTAGATATCGTTGGTCGGTCCTGCCAGCATTCCCGGTCGGATACGTTCCTTCACGAGAATATGACCTTTTTCGTCAATCTCCATACGCGATTCCCGACCAATCCGATAGGGAAATTTCCAGATGGGGATCATGTCGCTTTCCTGACTTTTGACTGGAATTGCAGCGGCAGCTTCATTCGTTTGTGGTATCAGAACGGCTTTGGGAAGAAACTCTTTTATGATTGCCTGTTTATCCAATGTACCCTCCTTTGTCTCCCTCGGTTTTTGTAAATTTGTGATATACCAACAATTATAACCAAACATTGCCGGTGGACAATGGGGTTTTGAGATGAGTTCTATTGTTCGTCTGCCGGTAAGAACGATTCAAAAAGATACAAATTTGGGTAAAATAGGCTCAAAAATTCAGGATAGGATATCATGGATAGAATCAAAGTCGGTGTCGTCACCGCGAGTGACCGGGCAAGTGCCGGTATTTATGACGATATATCGGGTGTCGCCATCATGGATACGCTCAAAGAGTATCTGCAAAACGAACTGGAATTTCTCTATCGGTGTATTCCGGATGAACAGAACGAGATCGAAATAGCACTCAAAGAGCTGGCACATGACGAAGGGTGTGATCTGATCGTGACGACCGGGGGAACGGGGCCTGCACCGCGGGATGTCACGCCGGAAGCGACCGAAGCAGTCTGCCAGAAAATGATGCCGGGATTCGGGGAACTGATGCGCCAGGTGAGCCTGCAGTATGTGCCCACGGCAATTTTGAGCCGACAGACCGCCGGTATCTGTCACAAGAGTCTCATCATCAACCTGCCGGGCAAGCCGAAATCGATCCGGGAGTGCCTGGATGCGGTGTTCCCCGCCGTGCCCTATTGTATCGATCTGATCGGGGGACGCTATATGGTAACCGACGAGAATGTCATCACGGCATTCCGTCCGAAGGGAAAGTGAGGGTATATGAGTGTGGGAATGTGAGAAAGTACTCTTTAAAAAGTCGTTTCACTCTCTTGCATGTTTACAACTGAAACATGGCTAAAAAAAAGAAAAAACTGATCAAATACAACCAGACTATCCGTAAAATATTCGGCGGGGAGGGATTCGACGAGGGGATTACCCGTGTTCCTCTCGACAACCTCATCGAACTGGCGATGATTCTGTCGCTCAAAGAGCAGCATTTGACGAAGGCCGATCTGGTGCGGGCATTCCGCCGTCTGTGGTCGAACGGGGATGCAGCGGACCGGGCATTGATTACGGAGTATCTCAAATCGCTCGATACGACATTCAAATCGGACAAGAGTGTGACGAGTAACGAGGCACGTATCGAAAAGATCGATGAAATTCTCGCAGGAGTGGAGCATACGCCTGCAGAAGAGGTCGCGATCAGGGAGCAGTTCGAAGGGGTACGGCTTAAAAAGATCACGCCCAAACGCATCGCGAAGGCGTTGATGAAACTTCGCAACGCGCAAAAGCGTTCGGCACTGGAAGAGAAGTTCGACGGAATGTTCGACGAAGTGGGAAACTTTATCTTTTTCCACTCGTTCCGATTCGACATTTTTGAAGAGCATTTTCACAAAATCATCCAACTCTCCTGCACGCCATTCGATGATGAAGAGATCCTGGCGATGGATGATGAAGAGCTCGGTATACGACTTGAAAGATGCAAAGAGGAGGCGATCCGAAAAAAGAGAGAGGAGATCGACCGGTTTCTGGAAAAAGCTTCCGGTCCAAACCGTTACCTCGATAGAGAGAAGATTGTCCAGGCACTGAAACGGATACCCGAACAGTGTGATTTCCTTTTCGTTCCGATACCGGAAACGACGGTGTGGCAGATACTTTCCGAATGTTTCGAGATCGATGAGATCGAATTTCTTTCCGAAACGGTGCGTCTCTGCCGAAAAACAGAAAAAAAACTTTTCGACAATCCTGAATGGCGTGTCACATACAAGCTCGTACTCGAAGTGCAGAAGCGGTGGTTTTATCAAACGGTCTGGGACAACGAATCCCTTCCGATTGATGAAGATTTCGAAACGAAACGTGTCGAGGTGGAGTCGCAATTCGATGCCGAACTGAAAGCGCTCAAAGATGCGCTGCTGCACGAGGCGGAAGGACTGGATCTCGAAGAGGATGAGATTGAAACGGTGATCGCCCATGCGGTCATCGATACGATAATGCAGAAAGAGATTCTGGAGATTCCCTACAAGACGCTGAAGACGATCAATCGCCATTTCGCGCGCCAGATCGAGGGGCTCAAACTCAAAAAACAGCGGGAGGAGCTGCTTGCCAGAACCATCCGCGATTTCAAAAACCTCTTCCCGCTGGCAAGGGAGATGAATCGCAAACTTATTTTCCATGTCGGCCCTACGAACAGCGGCAAGACCTATGCCGCGATGGAGCGTCTGAAAGCTGCCGATACCGGATACTATCTGGCACCTTTGCGGCTTTTGGCTCTCGAGGGGTATGAAACATTGAAAAAATCGGGTGTTCCGGCGTCACTTGTGACCGGTGAAGAGCAGATGATCGACGAAGAAGCGGCGCACATCAGTTCGACGATCGAAATGGCCAATTTCCAGATCGATGTCGATGTCTGCATCATCGACGAAGTTCAGATGATCGACGATCCGGATAGGGGATGGGCATGGGCGAACGCTATCATCGGGATTCCTGCCCATACGGTCATTATGACAGGCAGCGAAGATGCGCTCGATGCGGTCAGAGAGCTGGCGGAATGGCTCGATGAGGAGCTTGAGATCGTTCGCTTCGAACGAAAAGCGCCGCTCATACTGAATCACCATCCCACATCGTTAAAAAGGTTGGAGCCCTCCACCGCTATCGTCGCCTTTTCACGCCGCGATGTGCTGGCCTTCAAAGAGCAGCTCAGCGGGCGTTACGATGTCTCCGTCGTCTATGGCAATCTCAGTCCGGAGGTGCGCAGGGAGGAGGCCAGACGGTTCCGGAAGGGCGAATCGCAGATTCTTGTCGCGACGGATGCGATCGCCATGGGTCTCAATCTTCCGATCAAAACGATACTCTTCGCCAGAGATTCGAAATTCGACGGCCAGAGCCGACGCCTTCTGACCCCTTCCGAGATCCGTCAGATCGCGGGCAGGGCAGGCCGGTACGGCCTGCATGAAGAGGGGTATGTGGGGGCATTGACAGCCCCGGTACTTCAGACGGTTACGGAGCTGATCGACGAACCGGCGCTGCCAATCAAGGGACCCTATCGTGTCATGGCCAATTTCGAGCATATCGAACTGATCGCCAAGATCATCGAGACGGAGAGTCTCTCCGAGATACTCGGTTTTTTTGTCAAACATATGCGGTTTGACGGTCCTTTCGTTGCGGCAAACATCGAAAACATGCTCGAGATAGCGAAAATGGTCGACCTCTACCAGCTCGATCTAAAAAGCAAGTACCATCTGGCCTGTGCCCCGCTCAGTCTCGGCTCACCCTATCTCGAGAGCGTCTTTCACCGCTATCTGATTGCACTGGAGCGGCACGAACCGATACCCTTCGCACTGCCGGAGGATCTGTCCAGTGTCGCACAGACCTCGGATATGCTTTTCGAGGCGGAGGAGAGGGTGAAGGAGGTTTCGCTCTACCTGTGGCTCTCCTACCGTTTTACGGAAGCGTTCATCGATACGGAGAATGCACTCAAAGCGAGAGAAATACTTAACCGTTTCATAGAGCGCTCCCTGCGTAAAGGGGTCTTCGCAAGGGTCTGCAAACGGTGCGGAAAGCCTCTTCCTCCGAATTTCCGTTTCGGCATCTGTCAGGAGTGTTTCCGGGGCGGACAGCAGATACGGCGCTATGGCAAGAAATAGTACCGGCATCCATCTCTTCGTCTACGGTACGCTGATGTTTCCGTTTCGTCATCCGATGCATAGAGTGATGTGCAGATATGCCGGATGGGTTGGAAATGCGGTCATGGAAGGAAAACTCTACAATCTCGGTGCCTATCCGGGTGCGATACTCTCTCCGGGCTTTTTTATCCATGGCGAATTGTATGAAATAGTCGATGCCCCACGCCTTTTTGTCGCGTTGGACCGGTATGAAGGGGACGAGTATCTGCGCGAAATCGTCGAAGTGGAGAAAAGTGATGGAATGAGGGTGGACGCATGGGTCTATCTTTGTCGTCGCCCTGTCAGAGAGCGCCGCAGAATCGTGTCGGGCGACTATGCGGCCTTCAGAGGAGTCCGAAGAACCTGAGTGCCTCCTCCTCTTCGCCCGTGAGGTCGTCGGGCACGATTTCATCTTCTGCCATGCGCTTCTTCAGCTCCTCTTTGATGAATTCGAACGCTTTTTCTCTCGCTTCTACGATATCGTCGACGTAGGCGCAGCCCGTGAAACTGTATGGGCGTTCGTTTTCGATGCAGAGCAGGGTGCCCTCGACACGTTCTTCGAGGCATTGGGCCACTTCCCGTGCATTGATGCCGAATTCGCAGCTGTACCATATGTATTCGTCGAGTATCTTATCGGAAAATTCGGTAATACCGTCACTCGTAGTATCCTGGTAGAGATGGAACGGTTCGTTGGCCGACAGCAGTTCCTGCCACGCACGTCCGGCATAGATGGAAACGGTATCGCCTTCGTCTCTGACTTCGTAGTTGTTGCCGAGAATCTGTGAGAGTGGAGTCGGCTTTGCAGCTGCCGAGCCGACCAGTGATTTCGGTGTGCCGAGGAATACATAAGGTTGGGCAGGCAGCGAATCGATCTCACCCTCCAGAATATTGCCATCGGGCGTAATGGCTATCGTTTTTTGTGCATTGACGGCATCGAAGAAGGCCTTTTTGTCGACTTTTACCGGCTCTTTCATCAGATTTTTAAATGTCACGAAACGACCTTTCAAATGTTTTGAGCCATTGTAATGAAAAAAAGCCGTATAACAACCTTTTTTTTCTTTTTAATTTTCAGCTCTTAATTTTATTCATATCATCCGATGAACTTGCCGCTTCGCAATCGCTGCGCCTCCATCAGTTCGATCTCCCTTGCCCCGGATACGACAATGTTGCTGTCGGGCACATAATCGAGCATCTCGTCGCGCCCTTCGTAATGGAGTGAATTGAGAATGATGCGCATGACATTGAGACGGGCCAGATGTTTGTTGTCGGAGCGGATGATCGTCCATGGGGCGATGGTCGTGTGGGTGTGCTTGAGCATCTCGTATTTCATGTTGGTGAAATCGTCCCATCTCTCCTGGGCCTGCAGGTCGACTTCGCTCAATTTCCATTGGCGGAGCGGGTCGGTTTTTCGGCGTTCGAAACGGCGCCGCTGCTCCTCTTTCGTGACCGAAAAGTAGAGTTTGATGAGAATGATACCGTTTCGGACGAGGCCTTTTTCGAAACTCGGAGTATCTTCGATGAAAGTCTGATACTCCTCGGGCGTACAGAAACCGAAAACCGGCTCGACCATCGCACGGTTGTACCAGCTTCTGTCGAAGAGTACGATTTCGCCTCCGCGCGGAAACTGCTCCACATAGCGTTGGAAATACCACTGGGTACGTTGCTCTTCCGTCGGTTTGCCGAGTGCGACGACGCGATAATGCTTTTCGTTCATATAACGGGTGACCCGGCGGATGGTTCCCCCTTTTCCCGCTGCGTCACGCCCTTCGAAGAGGATGATCATTTTCAGTTTGTTGGTCTCCAGATGCTTCTGAAGTTTGATCAGTTCCGCCTGATAGGGCTTGAGCTCCTCCGCCTCCAGATACTTTCGGATCGCTTTTTTCTTTTTCAGCAGAACCGGCAACGGATCGGAGTTGCCGCACACTTCCACATCGCTGAACTCTTTCAACTCTTCCACACTCTTTTCTTCTTTCGCCAACTTTCGTTCCTTGTTATGTTTTTATTTATTGTATCATTTTAAGACTCAAACAGAGGCAAAGTCATGGATCATAGAAAGATAAACGATCTGCTCGAGAAGATTGAAACGATGGAGGCTGAACTCTATAAAGAGTTGAGCCGGGATGCCGAAACAATAACGTGCGATTTCATACAGGAGCGGATACCGCTCTGGACCTATATCCGAAAGGGGAATCCCAAATACGGCCTATCCGCACCGATCATTTATGCAATGATCGTGCCGGCTCTCATCATGGATCTCTCGGTGACGATCTATCAGGCGACCTGCTTTCCGCTGTATGGCATCCCGAAAGTCCGACGTGGTGACTACATTGTATTCGACAGACACCGCCTGGCCTATTTGAATGCGCTGCAGAAACTCAACTGCCTCTATTGCGCCTATTTCAATGGGCTTATCGCCTATGTCAGAGAGATTGCGTCGAAAACGGAGCAATTCTGGTGTCCGATACGCCATGCCAGACAGATCAAAGGGGGCCATCATCGCTATTGGCATTTTTTGCGATACGGGGATGGCGAACATCTGGAGGATCGATGGAAGAAGATACGGGAAAAACTGAAAAAAGAGGAGAGAGGATAGTGGATATCAAAGCGTGTCTCGAGGAGTACATCAAAGAGCTTGAAAAAGAGGTAATGAGGATTCTTTCCAATCCCAGGAGCGACAAAAAAAGCAAAAATCTTGCGATAAAGCCGCTGACGAGCAAAAAACAGATCATTCTCAATACGATCGATGCGCTCGATCTGGTCGACAGGGTAAACGAAGAAGAGATGAACAAAGCAAAAAGCGGGAAGTAGGAGCTGAATGGCGGCAGCATGGCCGCCGACAATCAGATCTGCGTCAGTTGCAGAAGCTCCGCTTCGACCTTTTTGAGTTTCGCCTGGGTCTCAGCCAGCGCTTTCTTGTTCTCTTCGACGACATGGTCCGGGGCGTTGGCGAGGAACTTCTCGTTTTTCAGCATCCCGGAGAGTTTGACCACCTCTTTGGTCAGTTTCGTCTGCTGTTTTTCAAGCCGTTCGAGGATCGGCTGCAGATCGATGCCCGTCAATGGCAGATAGACTTCCATACGGTCACTGACGTCGGTGATGGCGTTTTCCACTTTTCTGTCGACGAAATCGACCTTCTCTGTTTTGGCAAGGAGTCGGATGAACGGAGCGGCCAGTTCCGCATCCATCGGCATATCGGGTTTGATGTAGGCGATATCGATCTTCTTGCCTGGCATATCCACGGTCGCTTTGGCGCGGCGAATCGAAACGATCGCTTCGATAATGCGTGAAAACGCCGTTTCGATATTTTCATCTCTCGGCAGGCCGGCGGGATAGGGCTGAACCATGATCGATCCGGCCTCTTCGACTTCGGTACCGGAGAGCTGATGCCACAGATATTCGGTAATGAAGGGCATAAAAGGATGCAGCAGTTTCATCGCCTCTTTGAAAATGGCACCGAGTTCTGCCACACTCTCTTTGCTCGCTTTGCTCAGCTCGATCCCCCAGTCGCAGAATTCTCCCCACAGAAAACGGTAGAGTGTTGTCGCTGCGTCGTTGAAACGGTACTGGTCGATGAAACTGCGTGTCTCCTCCGCTGCCAGAGCGAAACGCGACAGCATATAGCGTCCGAGTGGGGTATGGATCCTCGTATCAGATAGATTATCGAACGTTGCAACATTCATCTGAAGATATTTTGCCGCATTGTAAAGCTTGTTGGTAAAATTGCGGCTCAGTTCCAGTTTGTCGCTGCTGAGCTTGATGTCGCGTCCCTGTACGGCCAGTACCGCCAGCGTGAAGCGAAGGGCGTCGGCACTGTACTGTTCGATCGTATCAAGCGGATCGATGACGTTGCCGCGGGATTTGGACATTTTATTGCCGTGCTCGTCACGTACGAGTGCATGCAGATAGATGTCTTTGAATGGAAGTTCGCCCATAAAGTGCTCGCCCATCATGATCATGCGTGCGACCCAGAAGAAGAGGATGTCGAATCCGGTAATCAGAAGATCGTTGGGATAGAAACTCTCAATATCTCCCTCGGACCATGTGATGTCGCGAAGCGCCTCTCCGTTGCCCCAGCCCAGGGTACTGAAAGGCCAGAGCGCCGAACTGAACCATGTATCCAGCACATCGGGATCCTGTCTGAAGTGTGTGCTTCCGCACGTTGGGCACTGCAGCGGATGATCCTCCTCCGTTGCCCATTCATGGCCACAGTCGTCGCAGTAGAAAACGGGGATACGGTGTCCCCACCAGAGCTGCCGGCTGATACACCAGTCGCGCAGGTCGTTCATCCAGGCGTTGTAACTGTTGATCCAGTGGGGCGGGAAAAATTTCGCTTCGCCTGCATTGACCTTTTCGATGGCACGCGTGGCGATCTCTTTTTTGACGAACCACTGTTTCGAGATGTAGGGTTCGACGACATTGTGGCAGCGGTAGCAGTGGCCGACCTGATGGGTATGCTCTTCGATTTTCTCGATATATCCCTCTTCATCGAGGCGTGTAACGATTCTGCCGCGTGCATCGAGCCGCTCGTGCCCTTCGAACTCCCCGGCAAATCGGTTCAGTATCCCTTTTTCGTCGAAGACGGTGATGAAATCGAGATGGTGGCGTTTGCCGACTTCGTAGTCGTTCGGATCGTGGGCGGGCGTAACCTTGACCACACCGGTACCGAACTCCATATCGACGTGTTCGTCGGCGATAACGGGAATTTCCCGGTCGATCAGCGGAAGACGCACCTTTTTCCCAATGAGGTGTTTGTAGCGCTCGTCGTCGGGATGGACCATGACGGCGGTATCGCCGAAATAGGTTTCGGGACGGGTTGTTGCGACGACCACGTAACCCTCTTCATCGACAAGCGGGTAACGGATATGGTAGAGTCTGCCACGATGTTCCTCGTATTCGACTTCGATGTCGCTGAGCGCACCGTCGTGGGTGCACCAGTTGACCATATAGTTGCCTTTGACGATGAGCTTCTCGTCGTAGAGTTGCACGAAGGCTTTTTTGACGGCATTTTTTAGCCCCTCGTCCATCGTGAACCGCTCGCGGCTCCAGGCCGGTGAGACGCCGAGTTTCCGCATCTGGTGGACGATCATGCCGCCGCTGTGCTCTTTCCATTTCCAGACTCTCTCCAAAAAAGCTTCGCGTCCCAGATCCTCTTTGGTTTTGCCCTCAGCCAAAAGCTGCTTTTCCACAACATTCTGTGTCGCGATACCGGCATGGTCCGTCCCGGGCTGCCAGAGTGTTCGATAGCCGTCCATCCTTTTGTATCGGACCATGATATCCTGCAGTGTAAAGGTCAGAGCGTGTCCGATATGCAGGCTTCCCGTTACGTTGGGCGGTGGCATCATAATGCAGAAGTTTTTTCCATCCTGCTGGATCGCCCGGTTGCCGTCGATCTCGAAATAGCCGCGCTCTTCCCAGATCCGGTAAAATTTCTCTTCGAATTCGTGGGGGTTGTACCCTCTCTTTTCGCTCATCTATCGACCTCGTAAAATGTAAAATTAATCGCGATTATATCGAAGAGGGGGTAAGATTCCGGTTAAAGATAAAAGAAAAAAGTGAGTTTGTTTGAAAGTTTATAATCCAAAAAGCACAGTGGTTCACAATATCGGTCGGGAGACGATGAAGTAGATGCCGTTATCCCGTCTCAACTCTGAACAGCTGCAGGCTGCCAAAGCACCCTTTGGACGCAATCTCGTCATCGCCTCTGCAGGTACCGGAAAAACTTCGACGATCGTCGGACGGATTGGCTATCTGCTGGGACAGGGGGTGAAACCCGAAGAGATTCTGCTGCTGACTTTCACCAACAAAGCGGCTGCCGAGATGGTGGAGCGTGTCGCCGTTTTTTTCGGTCGGGAGATGGCGTTGCGCATCGAGGCAGGAACTTTTCATGCCGTCAGTTATCGTTGGCTGAAGAAGATGGAAAAATCCATCATTCTCAAGCAGCCAGGGGAATTGAAGACGCTTTTTCGAAGTATTTACGACAAGCGGCAGTTTCACCATATCGGTTCCGACAGTCAGCCTTTTTCGGCGAATTTTCTCCATGATCTCTATTCGCTTTATCAGAATGCAACAACCGAATCGTTCAGCGAATGGTTGGCGGGACGGCATGAAGGGCAGGAGCCTTTTGTCGATATCTATCTCGATATCATCGGGGAGTTCGAAGCGACCAAACGGGAATATGGTTTCGTCAATTTCAACGATCTTCTGATTCTGATGCGTGACGAATCGAAAAAGAGTGCATTGCCGTTTCGGGAAGTGCTTGTGGACGAGTACCAGGATACCAATGCACTGCAGGGTAGCTGGATCGATGCGATGGATCCTCCGTCACTCTTTTGCGTTGGAGATTATGACCAGAGTATCTACGCATTCAACGGTGCCAATATCCATATCATCGGTTCATTTACGAAGAAGTATTCCGATGCGCATGTATTCACTCTAAGTAAAAATTACCGCTCGACCGCACCGATTCTGTCACTGGCCAATCGGGTCATAGAGTACAATGACCGGATCTATCCCAAGCAGTTGGAGGTGGTACGAAAGGGGATGGAACAGCAGCCCAAGCTGCTCATTTTTGACAATCTGATGCAGCAGTACGAGATGATTGCCCGGACGATTCGTAAATCGACTACACCCCATCCGGAGATAGCGGTCATCTTCCGCAACAATGCGACGGCGGACGGTATCGAAGCGATGCTGAGAGAGCAGGGGATACCGTGCAGAAGAAAAGGGGGGCGCAGCTTTTTCGATGCCAAAGAGGTCAAAGCGGCACTCGATATCGCCACACTGATGGTCAATCCCAAAGATATGATGGCATTTATCCATATTTTCGAATATGCGAAAGGGATCGGCAGTGCGACAGCAAAAGAGCTGTTTGAGGGACTTGTCGCATTGGGGCATGGCAATATGCTGGAGGGCATCCTGCATCCCGATATGCAGATCAATCCGTTCAAAGTCCGTGCCGTCAATTATCAACTTGGACTTTTCGACCATCCGACGCATGTGGGATCGGTGTCGCGCTTTTCACATCTGGGTTTCGACGATGCATTCATGGCCCATCCCATTCTGAAGCATCCGGCTCTGAATACCGACGGGGTTCGTTTTATCCATGATTTTTTCCGTCTTGTCGCCTCGTTGCGTCTGAAAAAGCAGCCTGTCCCCATTATCAGAGAGATTCTTGCGTCGCGAACGTACGGATTTATCATCGAACAGCTGGCAATGAAACGGGCGACACTCAAGAACGGTGAGATCGACGAAAGCAGAAAGAGCGATGCAATGGAACGTATCAGGCGCAAGGGTGTTCTGCTGGTGCAGCTGGCCGGTGCATACAACACGCTGGAACGGTTTATCAATGCCATGGTGCTGGGCGGTGGAGAGATGAGTGAGGGGGAGGGGGTCAATCTGCTGACCGTCCACGCTTCCAAGGGGCTTGAGTTTGACGAAGTCTATGTGATCGATTTGATGGATGGGCGCTTTCCAAACAGGAAACTGGCGAGCCAGGCCGGGCTTATCGAAGAGGAGCGAAGGCTCTTTTATGTAGCGGTAACGCGGGCGAGAAATCGTCTTTATCTCTCCTATGCCGGATATGACAGATTCAAGGATATTACGTTTCTACCGTCCCAATTTCTCTACGAGGCCGATCTTTTGAAAAAAGATCAGACCTACGAAAAGCTGAAAAGCCTTTCCGAAACGGCTTAATGCCCCTTGACGGCGCGAGCCATATCCCACATCGGCAGAAAGATACCGAGAGCCAGCAGAAGAACGAGAGCGGCAATGATCGCCAACATGATCGGTTCGATATACGAGGACATGTTGTCGAGGATATGGTTGAAGCGCATACGATAGTAGTCGGTGACTTTGCGCATCATATTGTCGAGCTGACCACTGCTTTCACCGGCTGAAATCATCTGGATGATCATATTTTCGAACACGCCGGTGTCCCGGAATGCTTCCGTCAGACTGATACCACGGGAGACAGAGACTTTCACCGCTTCGAGTTTCTCTTTCATAACCGCATTGTCGATCATGCCTGTTGCCGTGTCGAGTGCATCGGCAATCGGGATACCGGCATGGACAAGTTCCGTAAAAACGATGGAGAAGCGGTTGAGTGTCGCAAAAAAGATGATATCTTTGATCAGATAGGTTTTCAGCATCAACTGGTCGGCTTTGTATTTGAAATTCTCGTTGTTTCGGTAGAGATACATAATCATCATAATGAAAGCAATGATTCCTATCAGAACAAGCAAGCCATAATTACTCATCACATATTCGATACCCAGCAGAATTTTGGTGGGAAGAGGCAGTTCGGCATGGAATTTTTCAAAGATGGCCTTGAATTTCGGAACGACGACCATAATGAGAATCGTAAATGCGATCGCCATCGCACCCAGTGTGATCATCGGATAACGCATCGCTTTTTTAAATTTCTGTACGTTCTCCTGAATCTCTTCGAGAATATCTGCAAGACTTGCGAGAGCATCGGCCATATTACCCGTCTGTTCTCCCAGTTCAATCATGGCGAGAGTAATGCCTCCGACGTCGTAGCGGTATCGATTGAATGTTTCGGAGAGACTGAGCCCCGCATTGATATTTTCGGATGCCTGCTGCAGAATCTCTTTGAGTTTCGGATCGTTCGTGGCATTGGCGATTTCGTTCAATGCATCGTGCACGGAGATGCCTGCATTTGTCATGACGGCGAGCTGTCGAATCGCTGCAATCAGATTCCTGGGCTGTACTTTTTTATTCGCAACCGTACTCCTGAATTGCGAGAAAAACTCTTTGATCATGGCATCCACAGGTGCCGAAATCTCTTTGATACGGATCAGTGTACCCTGGTAATCTTTTTTTACCTTGTTGATCGCATCGCCTCTGTCATTCGCTTTGAGAACAATGTTTCTACGAGTTCCCCGTACCAATAGTGTAACTTGATAATATTTCATGATAACCTCGCAACTCTTAATACTTCTTCTATGGTCGTTTTGCCTTCCAGGGCTTTATTGACACCATCCTGGATCATCGTGACAAACCCCTGCTTGAAAGCTTCCTGGGTCAGTTCTGCTTTGGATGCTTCCCTTGCGATCATGCTCGTGAGCGTTTCATCAACACGAAGAACTTCACTGATCATTTCGCGACCGCTGTAACCGGTGCCCTGGCACTCCTTGCAACCTGTTCCTTTGTAAAACTGATAGGTTTCAGGAATATACTCCTGCAGTTCATTCACTATATGATCGGGTATTTCCACAGCTTTTTTACAGTAGGAGCATATTTTTCGAACAAGTCGCTGGGCTTCTATTGCGATCAGCGATCCGCTGATCAGATACGGTTCGATACCCATATCAGCCATCCGCGTGATCGCACTGATCGCATCGTTGGTATGGAGTGTCGAAAGTACAAGGTGGCCTGTCAGTGCAGCCTGGACTGCAATCCTCAGTGTCTCCTGGTCACGGATCTCACCGATCATGATGATATCCGGGTCCTGCCTCAGGATCGAGCGCAGTGCACTGGCAAATGTCAATCCCACTTTTGTATTGACCTGTACCTGCTGCACCAGATTCATCTGGTATTCGACAGGATCTTCAACCGTAATGAGTTTTTTATCAACACTTTTGAGGTTGTTGAGTGCCCCGTAAAGGGTGGTCGTCTTACCACTTCCCGTCGGTCCTGTGACCAGAACAATTCCATAGGGTACTTTCAGTGCATCATTGAAAATATTGAAATTATGTCCGCTCATACCGGCATCTTCGAGACGAATCATTACCTTTGA
>NZ_JAOZPV010000072.1 GCF_029932565.1 Hydrogenimonas sp. | reverse complement strand
CTCTCCTGTAGATATTGGAGCGTCTCCCCGACAATCTTGTTCGCTTTGCGTAGTTGTTCGATCTCTGCAGGTTTGCGGATCGCAATCGACATCTACAGACCTACCGCGCTGAGCGTTTCGTATTTGCTCATATAGATCTGTGCTTCGATTTTACGCATCGTATCGAGAGCGACCTGCACGACGATCAGTACGGCTGTTCCGCCGAAATAGAAAGGAACACCCATCCCTTTGACCAGAACCCACGGCAGTGTGGAGATAATCGCCAGATAGATGGCTCCCCAGAATGTCAGACGGCTCGCCACCTCGTTGAGAAACTCGGCCGTATGCTCGCCCGGGCGTACGCCCGGAATGAATCCGCCCTGCCGTTTCAGATTCTCCGCGATATCTTTTGCATTGAAGACAATCGACGCGTAGAAGTAGGCGAAAAAGATGACGAACAGGAACATCATGACATTGAAGGTGTAGCTGTTCGGGTTCAGAAAATCGGAGATCTTCTGAACGATCGGGTTGGTCGACGCCTGGAGAATCGTGCTCGGGAACATCAGAATCGCCGAAGCAAAGATAGGCGGAATGACACCCGATAGGTTCACCTTGATCGGGATGTAGTTCATGACCCGCTTCTTTTGATTCTGCATCATCACCTTGCGCGAGTAGCTGACCGGTACACGCCGTTCACCCAGCTCCACATAGATAATGAATCCGACCGTCGCGATGATAATCGCAAGAATCGCAAGGACGACAAGAAAGTTCAGCTCACCCGTGTTGACGAGATTGATTGTTCCGCCGATCGCGGTCGGAATGGAGCTGACAATCCCCGCGAAGATGATCAGCGAAATACCGTTGCCGACACCGCGCTGGGTGATCTGCTCACCGATCCACATCAGCAGCATCGTACCCGTCAGCATCGAGAAGGCCGCCATCGTGACAAATGTCGTCGTGTCGACCATGATCGCACTCTCTCCGCCTTTCCCTGTCAGACTCTGCAGTCCGATAGCGACACCGACTGCCTGAATCAGTGTGATGGCGATCGTTGCATAACGGATGATCTGCATATATTTCGTCATCCCGTCACGCTCTTTTTTCATTTTCCCGAGTTCGGGAAATGTGGCGGCAAGAAGTTCCATGATGATCGATGCCGTAATGTAGGGCATGATACCGAGGGAGATGATGCTGAGCCTGCTGATGGCGTTACCGCTGAACATATTGAACATGCCCAGAGCATTGGAGGAGTTGGAATCAAAGAAATCTTTGATAACGTCGACGTTAACACCGGGAACCGGCACATAGGCCAGAATCCGGTATGCCAGTAAAAATCCCAATGTGATCAGGATTTTATTGACCAATGACTTTGTCATGGTTATTTTCCGCTGGTTGTAATACGCTCGTCTTTGATTTTGGCGGCAAGCTCGCGAGCCGCTTTGCCGATCAATTTAACGCGCTTGTGTTTACCTTTGATGGTATGAACACTCAGAAGTGTCTCCATGGTAATCTCGCTGAGCTCTGCGATTGCAGGAACACGCTCGACGTTGATCACATACGGCTTCTCCACCCTGGAGCGGAAACCGACTTTCGGAAGGCGGCGCTGAATCGGCTGCTGTCCGCCCTCGAACCCGCGCTTCTGCTTGTAGCCGGTTCGGGACTTCTGTCCTTTGTTGCCGCGTGTCGCGGTCTTGCCCATGCCGCTTCCCTGGCCGCGGCCGACACGCTTGCGGTTTTTCGTGCTTCCCTGAGCGTTTGTAAGATTGTGCAGTGACATCGCTTATCCTTTGATTCGGCTTAGCGCTTCAACAGTCGCACGAACGAGGTTGTTCGGGTTGTTGGAGCCCAGTGATTTGGTCAGGATATCCTTGATACCGGCGAGCTCGATAACGGGACGCGCGGCACCACCGGCGATAACTCCCGTACCTTCGCTGGCCGGCTTGAGCAGAATTTTGCTCGAATTGTATTTGTGCTCGATATCGTGTGCGATCGTCGAGCCTTTGATGTTGACTTTGACTAGGTTTTTGAACGCTTCGTCGATACCTTTGCGGATCGCATCGGGAACCTCTTTCGCTTTCCCCATACCAAAGCCGACTGTTCCGTTGCGGTCACCCACAACAACGAGTGCTGTAAATCGGAATCGTCGACCACCCTTGACAACTTTCGTGACACGGCCGATGTTGACGATAACTTCTTCGAAATCTTCTCGATTGATATTTTCCATATTGTACCCTTACACCTGTATTCCGTTTTCACGCAACGCGTCGGCAAATGCCGCGACAACACCGTGATAGATGTAGCCGTTGCGATCGAATACCGCTTTGTCGAGACCTTTGGCTTTCATCGCAGATGCCAACCCTTCGGCCACTTTGACAGCTGCCTCTTTATTCGCTTTGAGTCCCATAACACGGCCGTCAGCCGCTGCAACCGTCACACCGGCTACATCGTCAATCGCCTGGGCGTAGACATGCTTGTTCGAGCGGAAAATGGTAATACGCGGTTTTTCAGCCGTGCCGAAAATTTTGCCGCGTACACGGGCTTTACGTTTCGCACGCTGTGAATTCTTTTTCAAAAGTAGTGTTCTATTCATTCTTCAACCCTTATTTACCTGTTTTACCGGCTTTGCGGAGAATCACTTCATCCACATATTTGACACCCTTGCCCTTGTAAGGCTCCGGTGGACGGAACGCGCGGATTTCGGCTGCAACCTGACCCACTTTCTGCTTGTCCTGTCCTTTGACAGAGACAACATTTTTCTCAACCGCGATCTGGATTCCTTCCGGAATCTCGTAGTTGACCGGGTGCGAGAAGCCAAGCTGAAGCTCCAGCGTTTTGCCCTTGACAGCTGCACGGTAACCGACACCGTTGATTTCGAGTTTTTTCTCGAATCCCTGTGTCAATCCGATGATCATGTTCTGTGTCAGCGCGCGGTAGGTTCCCCAGAATGCGCTGCTGGCTTTGTCATCGCCTTTACGATGGAAGATGACCTCTTTATCGGTCACTTCGACATCGACACGACCATGTGTATCGAGGCGTTTGACATCTTTTCCTTTGGAAACGACAACTTCTGTACCCTCGACCTTGACTTCGACGCCTGCCGGGATATCAATCGGTTTCTTTCCTATACGTGACATATTCTAATTCCTTACCAGATACTGCAAAGCACTTCGCCGCCGATTCCGCGCTTGTACGCTTCATCGTTGGCAAGAACGCCCTGGGATGTGCTTACGACAATCGTGCCGTAGCCGTTTTTGAATCGTTTGATCTCTTCCTTGCCTTTGTAGACGCGTCGTCCGGGCTTGGAGATCCGTTTGATCTCATTGATGACAGTATGTCCATTGTCATCATATTTCAATACAACATTGATACTTTTTTTACCATCGTTTTCAACCACTTTGTAGTTCTCGATGTAACCTTTCTCCTGAAAGATTTTCATAATCGCTTCAATCATTTTGCTATAGAGCAACGTGGTCACTTCCAACCGTCGCATCGATGCGTTTCTGATTCGTGTCAAAGAATCTGCAATCAGATCGTTCACCATGCTATCTCCTTACCAGCTTGCTTTTTTGATGCCAGGAAGAAGTCCTTCGCTAGCCATTTTGCGCAGACAGATACGGCAGATGCCGAAATCTCTGTACACAGAGTGCGGGCGGCCGCAGATGCTGCAGCGCGTGTACGCACGAACTTTGAATTTTGGTTTTCGCTGTTGCTTCGCAATCATCGATTTTTTAGCCATTTTGTCGTCCTTTTGCAAAAGGCAGTCCCAGCTTCTCGAGAAGCGCGAATGCCGCTTTGTCACTATCCGTCGTTGTAACGATGGTAATGTTCATACCATGCGTTTTGATGATGTTGTCGTATTCGACTTCCGGGAAGATCAGCTGCTCGTCCAGACCGAAGTTGTAGTTTCCGTGTCCGTCGAATCCGTTTCTGGAAAGACCGCGGAAATCTTTCACACGCGGCAGTGCGACGCTGATCAGCTTGTCGAGAAAATTGTACATCATGTCAGCACGAAGCGTCACTTTGACACCGACCGGCATACCTTCACGCACTTTGAATCCCGCAACCGATTTGCGTGCCGGGACGATGAGCGCTTTCTGGCCGGCGATCAGGCTGATCGTATCGGCGATATTCTGAATCACTTTCGTATCCTTCGCATCGTCGCCGCAGCCCACACTGATGATGATCTTTTCGAGCGCCGGAATCAGCATCGGATTTTCGAGCTCCAGTTCATCTTTCAGAACCGGCTTCAATTCGTTAAATTTCTCTTTCAGTCTCAACATCTTAGGCACCTTCTACTTTGCGTACGTTGGAGATGTGAATCGGCATCTCTTTGTTGACAAACCCGCCTTCAGGATTCTGCTCGGTCGGCTTGACCGCCTTTTTGACCACTTTGCATCCTGCGACGATGACAGCATCTTTGGCAGGCAGCACCTGAAGTACTTCCGCCTTTTTGCCTTTGTCATCACCGGCGATAATTTCGACTGTATCGCCCTTTTTGATTTTGAATTTCTTAGCCATTACAGAACCTCCGGTGCAAGCGATACGATTTTCATGAAGTTCGCGTAGCGCACTTCACGGCTGACAGGTCCGAAAATACGTGTACCGATCGGCTCTTTCTTCGTATCGAGAATGACCGCCGCATTGTCGTCGAACCGGATCAGAGAACCGTTTTCACGCTGAATCTCTTTTTTCGTTCGGACAACGACCGCTTTGACGACCTGTCCTTTTTTGACCTTGCCGTTTGGCAATGCTTTCTTGACGGACGCGACAATCACGTCGCCAACGCTGGCGTAACGCCGCTTGCTGCCGCCGAGGACCTTGATACACATAATCTCTTTTGCGCCGCTGTTGTCCGCGACGTTCAGTCTTGTGAAACTCTGAATCATGATCCGACTCCTCTACTCACGATCTCTTTGAGACGGAACGACTTCGTTTTGGAGATCGGTCGGCATTCGATCGCCGTGACCACATCACCCACGTGTGTCGCATTGTTCTCATCGTGAATAAGATACTTTTTAAAGCGTTTGACAGTCTTGTGATAGCGCGGGTGCATAATGCGGCGCTCGACCAGAATGGTCGCCGTCTTGTCGCCCGCTTTCTTGACAACTGTTCCTTGAATAATACGTTTATGAGACGCCATAATCTAAATCCTTATCCATTCTTCTGCGCGCTGATGGCAGTCTTGATACGTGCGATGTCCTTGCGGCATACACGAATCTCGTTCGGGTTGGTAAGCTGCATCGTTTTGAGCTTGAGTTTCAGCTCAAACAGCTCCATCTTCTTCTCTTTCAACATCGTTTCGAGCTCTTCACGGCTCTTTTCACTAATCTCAGTATATTTCATTGCTAGCCTCTTGCGTTACAATTTTTGTTTTGAAAGGAAGTTTGTGCATCGCAAGCGTCAGCGCTTCGCGCGCCAGCTTCTCTTCGACACCTGCCATCTCATAGATGATGCGGCCGGGCTTGATATTCATAACCCATTTGTCCACGGCACCTTTACCTTTACCCATTCGTGTTTCGAGGGGTTTGGCAGTGATCGGCTTGTCGGGAAAGACACGGATCCAGACCTTACCGGTACGCTTGACATGACGCGTCATCGCGACACGTGCCGCTTCGATCTGACGGCTGTCGATACGTCCCGCTTCGGTCGCTTTGATTCCGATGCTTCCGAAAGCGAGCTGGTTGCCGCGATAGGCTTTGCCGCGGTTACGACCTTTCTGCTGTTTTCGGTATTTCGTTCGTTTAGGCATCAACATGATTAACTCCTCCCACGTCTCGGAGCACGGCGGCCGCGTTTCTCTTCGGCAGGCTCCGGTTGAATCCCCTTCTGGAGAACCTCACCTTTGAAGATCCATACTTTGACACCGATAATTCCGTAAGTTGTATAGGCCTGCGCAAAACCGTAATCGATTTTCGCACGCAGTGTATGCAGCGGCACACGGCCTTCCAGATACCACTCGGTTCGCGCCATTTCGGCACCGCCAAGGCGGCCGGCTACCTGGACTTTGATCCCTTTCGCGCCCGCTTTCTGGGCAGCCTGGATCACTTTCTTCATTGCACGGCGGAAGGCGACACGACGCTCGAGCTGTGTCGCGATATTTTCCGCCGCCAGCTGAGCGGAGGCCTGCGGACGCTTCTCTTCGCGAATGTTCAGTGCCACCGGCTTTTGCACCATGTTCTGCAGGCGTGTCTTCAGTTTTTCGATATCGGCACCCTTTTTACCGATGATGATACCGGGGCGGGCTGCGACGATCGTCACACGAAGGCGCTTTGCAGTACGCTCGATGATGATATCTGCGATTCCCGCATAGTAGAGCTCCTTTTTCAGGAACTTGCGGATTTTGTCATCTTCCGCAATGAATGCAGGGACACGCTGCCAGTTCGGATACCAGCGGGATGACCAGTTACGGTTGATACCAAGGCGCATACCAATCGGATTGACTTTCTGACCCATTACTTATCCTTCGCTTCTGTGACTTCGACGATCACGTGAGATGTTGGTTTCATGATGCGTGATGCACGGCCGCGCGCACGCGGTTTCCAGCGCTTCAGAACCGGCCCTTTGTCGATACGGCAGGAAGAGATGACCACCTCTTCCGGCTCGTAACCGCCGTTGGCTACGGCTGACGCGATCACTTTCGAAATGACTTTCGCCGCTTTGTTCGGCATAAACTCGAGGCTGGCCAGAGCCAGTTCCGCGTTCATACCCTGAACTTCGCGTGCAATCAGTCGTGCTTTCGTCGGGCTGAGGCGAATGAATTTCAGTGTTGCTTTGCTCATGCGGCCCCCTTATTTCCCGATCTTTTTCTGTACCGAGCCTTTGTGGCCGCGGAACGTACGTGTCGGAGCAAACTCGCCGAGTTTGTATCCGACGTGGTTCTCCGTAATATATACGGGAACGAACTGGCGTCCGTTGTGGACGTTGATAGTCAAACCGATCATCTCCGGGAAGATGGTGCTTCGGCGTGACCAGGTCTTAATTGGTTTCGTATCACCGGTCTCTTTCGCTTTGAGCACTTTTTTCATTAGATGCTCGTCGATAAAAGGACCTTTTTTAATCGATCTTGCCATGTCTACCTATCCTCTTATTTTTTCTTGCGTCGTGAAATGATCAGTTTGTCACTAGCTTTCTTACGACGAGTTTTAAAGCCTTTGGTCGGCATACCCCAGGGTGTCACCGGATGGCGTCCGGAATTCGTTTTACCTTCACCACCACCGTGCGGGTGATCGACCGGGTTCATCGCCGAGCCGCGTGTCTGCGGACGGATACCGAGGTGTCGGCTGCGTCCCGCTTTGCCGATAACGATATTGCTGAACTCTTCATTGCCGACCGTTCCGATCGTCGCCATGCACTCACCGAGAATTTTGCGCATCTCGGAACTGGGCATACGGATGATGACGTATTTGTCTTCACGACCCATGATCTGTGCGTAGCCACCGGCACTTCGGACCAGCTGACCGCCTTTGCCCGGCTTCATTTCAATATTGTGAACCAGCGTACCGACCGGGATATTCTTCAGCTTCATCGCGTTACCCGGCTTGATATCCAGACCCGCTTCGGCCGCCTGGACTTTGTCGCCCACTTTCAGGCCGCTCGGCTGGATGATGTATCGTTTGTCACCGTCTGCATAGTTGACCAGACAGATGCGGCAGTTGCGGTACGGATCGTACTCGATCGTCGCCACGGTACCTTCGATGCCGAATTTGTTGCGCTTGAAGTCGATGATGCGATAGAGCTTCTTCGCACCCGCCTCTTTGTGGCGCGACGTAATACGGCCGCGGTTGTTGCGTCCCGCTTTCGCAGGCAGTTTTTTCAGCAGCTTGCGCACCGTCGGTTTGGACGTGATGTCGCTGCTGTCGACGCCGCTCATATAGCGTCGGCTCGGTGTATACGGTTTGTATGTTTTAATTGCCATTGCCTATCCCTTACGCGCTCAAGCTCTCGATGTGTGCGCCTTCCGGCAGCTTCACATAGAACTTTTTGAAATCCGGACGTTTCCCCTCTTTTCCACGGAAACGCTTCACTTTACCGCTCTGGCGAAGAGAGTTGACCTTCACCGGGTTGACACCGAAATACTCTTTGAAGATCGCTTTGAGCTGATTCTTCGTCACTTTCGGAGATGTCTGAACCACGATGACACCCTCTTCCTGAAGGCCCAATGTCTTTTCAGTATAAAGTATCGATTTGATATCAGTAATATCCGCCATCTTAGCCCTCTTTCGTCAGATTTTCCCAAACCGCTTTCTCGATGACAACCGCGCGATACGCTGCTGCAAGATAGCCGTTGAGTTCATTCTCTTCGATCAAATAACAGTTCGGAAGATTTCTAAATGCCATATAGGTTTTGTCGTCGATCAGAGACTTGACCCACAGAGCATCACGCTCGCCCAGTTTGTTCATCATCGCCGCCGCGTCTTTTGTCTTGCCGCTGGCGACTTCGACGCTGTCAACGATGTAGAGTTTGCCGTTGGCTGCTTTTTCGGCCAGGGCGTGCATCAGCGCCAGACGCTTCTGCTTCTTGTTGACTTTCTGGTCGTAGTTGCGGTTCGCTTTCGGTCCGAACGCGACACCGCCGCCGACGAAGAGCGGAGAGCGGATCGAGCCGGCACGTGCGCCGCCTCGGCCTTTCTGGCTCCAGGGTTTCTTGCCGCCGCCACTGACAGCGGAGCGGTTTTTGGTGTGCGCCGTGTTGGAGCGCAGCGCCGCCTGATACGACTTTACATATAAATATAGGTTGTGCGGACTCGCTTCGAGGAAGTTTGCCGGAACTTCCGCTTCACCCGCTTTTTCCATCTTTTCGTTCAAAACTACTGCTGTACTCATTTAGAAATCCTTACTCGTCCCATTGCGCCGTTCGGTCCCGGAACCGCACCCTTGACAACAAGGATCTTGTTTTCCGGATCGAATGAAACGATTTCGTTTTTTACCGTCACCTTCGCATTACCGTACTGACCAGGCATCTTCTGTCCCGGCTGTACGCGTCCGGGCCACTCACAGTTACCGATCGATCCCGGTGCTCTGTGGAAACGTGAACCGTGGCTTCGGGGTCCTCCCGCAAAGTTCCATCGCTTCATGACACCTGAAAATCCGCGACCTTTGCTGGTGAATGTCACTTTGACTTTTTTCGCTTCGGCAAGCGGTGTCAAATCGAGATCACCCGCTTCGGTGTTGGCGACTTTCAGTGTCGCGAAACGGTTGTATTCAGGGCTCAACCCATACTTCTTCTGCTGACCTTCGACCGCTTTGTTGCGCTTTTTGCCACTGGCATACGCGACGATCGCACGGCCATCTTCCGTGATTTCACACACTTTGATATCCTGCACCTTCAGAAGTGTGACAGGGATACTCGGTACATTGATTGTTCGGCTCATGCCGATTTTTTCTACGA
>NZ_JAOZPV010000071.1 GCF_029932565.1 Hydrogenimonas sp. | reverse complement strand
TCGGCGGCAACGTCAGTGAAAACGCAGGCGGCATGCGGGCGGCCAAATACGGCATCACCAAAGATTATGTCATGGCGATCCGCGCTGTCCGCCCCAATGGCGACATCATCCGCGCAGGAAAGAAGACGATCAAGGATGTCGCAGGCTACAATATCGCCGGTATTCTGATCGCCAGTGAAGGCACCTTGGCCGTTATCACCGAAATCACCCTCAAACTGATCGCCAAACCGAATCTCAAAAAGACGGCCATGGGGATCTTTCCCAGCGTCGACAGCGCGATGGAGGCGGTTTACAAGACGATGGCCAGCGGCGTGACACCCGTGGCGATGGAGTTTCTCGACAACCTCACGATCCGTGCTGTCGAAGAGAAATTTCATAAAGGGCTTCCGGTTGACGCAGGCGCGATTCTGATCACCGATGTCGACGGCAACCTCCCCGAAGAGATCACCTACCAGATGGATGTGATCGAACGTGTTTTCCATGAAAATGGCTGCATGGAGTTCAAAAAAGCCAGGGATGAATCGGAGTCGGCCGATCTCTGGTTCGCACGACGCAATGCCAGCCAGTCCATCACGATCTACGGCAGCAAAAAGATCAACGAAGATATCACGGTACCCCGCTCGGTTCTGCCGGAGCTGCTGCGCCGCATCAGCGACGTTGCGCTCAAATACGACGTCAAAGTCCCCTGCTTCGGCCATACCGGTGACGGCAATGTCCATACCAACGTTATGGTCGACGGCTCCGATCCCAAACAACTGGAGATCGGCCACCAGGCGATCGAAGAGATCTTCCGCATCACCGTCGACCTGGGCGGCACCCTCAGTGGAGAACACGGCATCGGCCTCTCCAAAGCACCCTTCATGCACCTGGCATTCACGGAAGAGGAGATGAATCTCTTCCGTGACATCAAGCGGGCGTTCGACCCCAACAACATCCTGAATCCGGGCAAGATGGCGCTGTGAACGATAAAGGGAAACAGAAAACAGAAAATGGGGAGCAGAAAAATTCCCACATTCCCACATTCCCACATTCCCACGTCTTCACTTCCGTGTACTGCAAGATCAAAGAGTTCTACGATCCGGACATTCCCTACTACGCGGCTAGCCTCAGTTTCTATACGATCTTTACGATCATTCCGCTGCTGCTGGTCAGTTTTTCGATCATCGTGCGCCTTCCAAACTTCGCCGATCAGTATGAGAAAATCAAAAGTTTCATTTTTTCCAACATCATGCCCGCATCGCAGGAGACGGTGTCGGAATATATCGATACATTTCTGGCCAATACATCGAAACTCGGTACCATTGGATTCATCTTCATTATCGTCGCGTCGATCATGTTTTTCCAGAACTACGAATATATCGTGGGAAAAATCTTCCGCTCGAAACAGAAAAGTTTCTGGAGTGCACTCACGACCTACTGGACACTGATCACACTGGGACCGATGGCGCTCGCGGCATCGATCTATCTCTCTGTCAGAGTCCAGAAACTCCTCGACAGCACCCAATATACCAGCGGTATCGACTTTCTTGCACTCTTTCCCTTCCTCATCATCTGGATGCTCTTTTTCGTCACCTACAAAATTTCGACAACCGTTCTCATCAAATTCAAGGCGGCACTGCTCTCATCCTTTTTCGCTTCGCTGATCTGGTACATCGGAAAAAACATCTTCATCTACTATACTGTCCATACCAAAACCTACACCACGATCTACGGATCGTTCAGTGTACTGCTCTTCTTCATGCTCTGGATCTACGTCTCGTGGATTATCTTTCTGTACGGTCAGAAACTATGCTACCTGCTGAACAAGATATACGAAAAAGAGGAGCATGAGCCCCGCCTGCACATAGAGTGCGCGACGCCACCGGACAGCGGCGAGAGAAAAAAGCAGGAATAGCACGAAAAACCATACCGGCGTTGCGATATCGGCAGCCAAACCGGCCTGTGGCCACTGCAACAGCGTGATCACTATCGGATCGATCACTCCGCCGACACCAAAGATATGCAGTACGATCGCAAGCGGGTAAAAGAGAGTGAAAAGTATCGTCAAAAGCGGGGAGACCCACTGGTAGAGAGTGAATGTGCCGAAAAAGAGATGGACAACCGGCAACATCGCCAGGTAGACCCAGAGATTGAGCGTCAGAAAAATAGCCCATTTCGGCCACGACTGCGTCCACTGTAGAAACAGATAGATAAAAAAGACGCCGGACACCGAGAGCCAAAAGCCGATCGAAAGTATCAATGCCGGAAAGAGTGCCGCAAGCATGACGACACAGACACCCAGAAATGTGAAAGAGAGCAGTTCGATACCAAGAAGCAGAGCGAGCCACCCGACCAGCACCATCGCATAGGCACGCAGAAGCGAAGGGGGGATACCCGTGAAAAGAAGGTAGAGCCCCAGCAGCGCAACCGTGACGGCACCGACATCGAGAAGCCTGTGGCGCCACGGAAAAAAACGCTGCTGCAACGGTTTGTAGACCAGTGACGCCATACCGTAGAGAATCAGCCAGAGCAATCCCATATGGAAACCGCTTAGAGCAAGCAGATGGTTGACGCCCAGCAGTGTCACCTTTTCGCGAAGTTTTTTGGAGATGGGCAGGGCCAGAAAGAGTGCACCAAAGAGCTCTTGCATCCATGCGTTCCGGTGTTGTGCGGCGATGGTTTCATAAATCTGCATCCGCATCGATCTCTCCGCATTGACACGCAATATGGCGGAAGGAACATAGGGAATCGACAGGTAATCGGCAAACGAAACCTTCCTGGGAAAAAGCAGAAGCGAAACGTTTCGTCCCCGCAGGTTTTTCAGGGCTTCCCGCGATGTAGTATAGAGTGTCCGTCCATCTTCCGTTTCGAGCTTCAACACCTCGTACTCCCGGCTACCTTTTCGCTTCGTATACTGCATCAGAACATCGGCACGGGTATAGATTTTTTTCTGAGAGACGAATTGGGTGTAGCGATAGAACTGCCAGCTCAGCGTCGATACGAGAATGGTAGCCGCCAGTACGAAAAAGAGCAGCCATTCGCGACGCCCTTCGATCAGTGACGGTTTAGATAGGCGGAAGCTCAATTTTGGTTTCGGCTCCGATATCGATATTGCTCTGTTCGTAGACGACCTCGACCGGTACATATCCGGCATCGACGAAGCGGGTAAACCGTTTCTGGAATTTCAGTTCGACGATGCCCGTCGGCCCGTTCCGCTGTTTCCCGATGATGATTTCGGCATCCTCCTCCTCTTTCTCGTGGAAGGCCGATTTGTACTCTTTCCCCTCGGCACGCGCCTTCATCTCTTTCTCTTTCTCCTCGCGGATCCGGTAGACATCGTCGCGGTAGACGAAGAGAATGATATCCGCATCCTGCTCGATCGCCCCCGATTCGCGAAGATCCGAAAGCATCGGGCGCTTGTCGGCACGCGCTTCGAGCGAGCGGTTGAGCTGTGAAAGGGCGACGATCGGGATTTCGAGCTCGCGCGCCAGCATCTTGAGCCCCCGTGAGATTTCGCTCACCTCCTGGTGCCGGTCTTTGTTGCTGCCGCTGCTCATCAACTGCAGATAGTCGATCATCGCCACTTTGATTTCCGGGTGGTGCGACTTCAGTTTGCGCAGTTTTGCACGCACCTGATGGATATTGATCGTTCCTTCGTCGTCGACGAAAAGTTTCTGTCCGCTCAGCCAGTCAACCGCTTCGGAGAGCCGTGTCCACTCCTCGTCGGTCAGATTCCCCACCCGCAGATCCTGCAATGCAATGGAAGTTTTCGCGCTCAGCATCCGGAGCACCAGCTGCTCCGCCGGCATCTCCAGCGAGAAAAAGGCGACACCGTCGCCGTTTTCGAGAGCTTTGAGGGCCATATTGAGCGTCAAAGCCGTATTGTGGGTTACGGTCATGTCTTCCAGCAGAAAGAGATGGTTGCCATCAAGCACGAAACCGTAATAGTCGTCCACTCGATCCGGCTCCACACGGATGCCGGTATGCATCACGTCACGTTTCGCTTTTCGCGGGCGGGCTCTTTTTCTCGGGATTTTCGTCGGAATCTTCTCCAGATCTCCGACGATTCTGACACGATAGACTTCACCTTCGAAACCCGTCGATCGGATCGTGGCCTTTTTGTTTACGAGAGAAGTTCTGAACCCCAGTGTATCGGCGAGAAGTTTGATCTCCTCCGCCAATTCACGACTCTTTTGCGTGATCTCCATGACATGGTATCTGTCATCATAATATCCGTCGCTGTCGATCAGCCCGGCAAGCAGTTGCAGACGCACCTCGGAACTGTTGGCGATATAATCGTGGGGAACTCTTTTTCTGTCGAAAAGTCCCATGCGACGCAGCAGTCTCTGAAGCGAAAACGTTCCGTGTGGATCCACGGAGCGACCGTTGCTGATCGTATACATCGGGCACTTCCCCTCGGCGACATACAGATGCAGAGTCAACCCCAGTTTGGCGGCATACGCCTCGAGAAATTCGACCACTTCCCGATCCTGCGTTGCCACTCTCACGTCGGCGCTCCGTCCGTCGCCCAGCCAGATCCCCAGAAAATAGGGGTCGACCGGCACCTCTTTTTCTGGAAAATCGACGGCGACCTTGTATCCTTTGTAATTGCTTTTGAATTTGTCGCTCTTTTTCAGATACTCTCTGACGGATATATTGAGCATCTCACCATGTCTGTGTCCCCCTTCGTTGCGGCTTCGTTTGAGGGAGAGAATGTGGCTTTCGTTGACCCTGTAATCGATCCCGCGATTTTGCCGGACCCAGTACATCATTTCCCGCCCCCTGGCGATCGAAAGGACGCGCCGAGGTGTGGAGTCGTCCCCCATCAGCAGATCACCCTCTTTCACATCCTCGACCTTTTTGAGCGAACCGTCGTACATAAGTACGCGGGTCCCTTTTCCGAGGCATTTTCCCATTGCCGGCCTCGCCGCCACGATGACCAGGTCCCCTTCGCCAAAGCCCGACGTCATACGGTTGAGCTCCTTGAAACCGGTATCGACCCCGATCAGCATCGAGTTGCCCCGCTCTTTCATCTTTTTGATGTGTTCGAGCGTACTCAGCGCCATCTCCTGGCTCTCACGAAAATCCTGCGTCGACGCTTCGGAAGTGATGGCGTAGAGTTTCGCTTCGACGGCATCCATCACATCGTCGGCCGGCAGATCGTCCTCGATCGTGAGCTTTTTTATCTCTGTGGCGAGTGTCACGAGTGCACGTTTCTGCCCTTTGGCCTTGATCTCTTTGATATAGGCATGGGTATTGGAGAGAGGGTTGGCACTGAGAATATCCAGAAACGCCACCTCGTCGAACCGGTTTTTTTGGCTCAGTTTTTCGCGAAGAAACTCTTCGTCGATCGGCTGGTCGGCGCGGAAAAGCTCCTCCATCGCCATGAAAAGATGCTGGTGAAACGGATGGTAGAAATCTTCGGGCTTTAGCTGCGCGGCGATCTCTTCGTACTGTTCCGGGTCGAAAATGATCGTACTCAACACGGCACGTTCGATGTTCAGATTATACAGATGTTCTTCCATCAGACCCCACTCCTGAAAATGAAACCGAGTTTTAGGCTTCCTATCGAAATATTCTCAATTCTCAATTCTCAATTCTCCATTTCATCGGCCAGTTTCTCGACCTCTTCCAGAAAGCGGTCGACCAGCTTTTCTTCGGAAAGTTTCGCCACAACTTCCCCTTTCACCATCACCAGGCCGTTCCCCTTGCCGTACGCGATCGCCACATCGGCGCTTTTCGCCTCTCCGATCGCATTGACCACACACCCCATCACCGAGACGTTGAGCGGTGCTTTGATATGTTTCGTTCTCTCCTCCACCTCGGCAACGGCTTTGACCAGATCCGCCTCGATGCGGCCGCAGGTCGGACAGGAGATGATGTTGAGCCCCTCTTTGGCCACGCCGCTGTCTTTGAGAATCGCCCGGCCCACTTCGATCTCTTTCTCCAGCTCGCCGGTAATGGAGACCCGCATCGTATCACCGATACCCTCCAGCAACAGCGTCCCGAGGCCGATAGCGCTTTTGATCGTCGCATGGAACACCGTGCCCGCTTCGGTCACTCCCAGATGGAACGGATAGTCGACCAGCGGACGCAGCATGCGGTAGGCGTCGACGGTCCGCTGGACGTCGCTCGCTTTCATCGAAACTTTGATCTCGTTGAAACCAAGATCTTCGAGAAATTTGATGTTATAGAGCGCCGACTCCACCATCCCCTTGGCCGTCTGGCCGTACCTCTCTTCAAACTCTTTCTCCAGACTTCCGCAGTTGACGCCGATCCGTATCGGAATGTTTCGCTCTGTACACGCTTTGACGACCTCTTTGACCCGAGATTTTTCACCGATGTTTCCCGGGTTGATGCGGATGCAGTCGACGTGCTCCGCGGCAATCAGTGCCAAACGGTAGTTGAAATGGATATCGGCCACGAGCGGCAACGATGTCTTTTCGCGGATGGCTTTGAGCGCATAAGCATCCTCGTAATCGGGCACCGCCACACGAACGATATCCGCACCGGCGAAATGGAGACGGTTGATCTGTTCTATCGTCGCATCGACATCGGCCGTACGCGAATAGGTCATCGACTGCACCGATATCGGTGCATCACCACCTACCGGTACATTTCCGACATGAATCTGTCTGGTCGGGTATCTTTTAATCATAAAAGGGATTATATCGAAAAGTTTCAGGCGAAATCGACAGGGTCCATATCGACTTCGAAACGGCCGTCGTCCACCGCTTTGACGACACGCATCAGATCCCTCCGATTCGCGCTTCTGAGCAGGATGCTGAATCGGAACTTTCCGGCGATCTTTTCGATCGGCGCCTTGCCCGCTCCGACGATTTCGATTTTTCCGAAACGTTCGATCTCTCTTTTTACACGCTCCACTTCTTCCCGTCCCCTTGTCTCGTTTTTATCGGCGAAAAGGAGGCGGCAGAGGTGCATCGTAGGCGGGTAGAGTCCCTCCCTGAAGGCAAGTTCTTCTTTCAGAAACTTGTCGTACTTTCCGATATATTCGCTGAAGAATTCCGGCTGATTGGTCTGAACAATGACGGTGGCTTCCCGCGCTCTTCCGGCACGTCCCGAAATCTGCACGAAAAGAGACTGTGCCCGCTCCCTGGCCCGATAGTCGGGAAGAGCCAGAATATAATCGAGTCCGAGGACGATTGCCAGAGTGATGTCGGCATAGTCATGCCCTTTTGCAAGCATCTGGGTGCCGACCAATATGTCTGTTTCTCCCTTTGCAAATCTGTCGAGGGCTTTTTGAAGTCTGTTCGCCGTCGTAATCGTATCTTTGTCGAACTGCTGGATAACAAGGTTCGGAAAGCGCTCCGACAACTGCTCGGCTACCTCCGCCGTTCCGATACGGTCCGATTGGATGACCGACCCGCATTTCGGGCAGGAGGAGGGAATCTTTTCTGCATAGCCGCAATAGTGGCACTGCACGACTTTCCGATGGCGGTGAAGGCTCATGCCGACCGAACAGAAGGGGCACTCCACCGTATAGCCGCAGTTTTCGCAGTAGAGATATTTGAAATTGGCACGGGTCGGAAGAAAAACCAGCGCCTGCCCGCCATCCTTCGTATGCCGTTCGATCGCGTCGATCATCGTCGGGGTCAACCGGCATCCCCCCTGTTCGAACAGAAACCGTTTTTTCGTCTCGACAAAAGGCTTTTCGATCCGCACGACCGGCTGCCTGGCATAGGTCACGACACTCGGTGTCGCAGAGCCTAGCACCACCTTCGCACCCAACCGCTTTCCCATATAGAGGGCGAGATCTCTCGCATGATACCGCGGCCGATTGTGTGCCTTGTAACTGTCGTCATGCTCTTCGTCCACGACGATCAGGCCGATCGCATGCAAAGGCAGGAAGAGAGCCGATCGGGGACCGGCCACGATGCGCACCTTTCCGCTTCGTATCGCTTCGAGTGTTTCGGTCCGCCTCTTCTTCGTCAGCTTGGAGTGCCAGATCGCCACACTGTCGCCAAAATGAATTTTCAGACGTTTTTCCATCTGGGGCGTCAGGCTGATCTCAGGCATCAGGAAAACGGAACTCTTTCCGTTTTGCAGCATCGCATCGAACAACTGCATATAGATCTCCGTCTTCCCGCTGCCCGTCGGCGCGAAAAGCAGGGCCGAATCGTGTTGTATCAATTGTTCGAACGCTTTGGCCTGTGGATCGGAAAGCGTTATTTTCGATCCGCCAATATATGTTTCGATTGCCGGTTTTACGGAGGAAAACGGATCGAAAAGGCCCAGCGCTTCACCAAAGGTACAGGCGTAATACTCCTTGATGAAACGTGCCGTCTCTATCTGATAGGGGAGATAGACAAGAGGATGGATCTCACCGATCGGGTGGGTCTGAAATGCCGGTTTTTCCACTTCGGCCACAACAACGGCATTGGTCATCCTGCCGCGAATAGAAACAGTGACATACGTGAAGGGTTCGATTTTTTTTTCGGAATGGAAAGTAAAAAAGGGAGCCCGTTTGCCCAGCAGGCAAACTTCGTAAAAGTGCATATCTCTTTCTATGTTTATTGCGTTAATTGTCTACAAGCATTATTGGTATGGGTACAATCAAAAGCACCTGTCGCCGTATTATAGGTAAATGTTACATTCGTTCCATCGCCAGTAATATATACATACGTATTGGCACCTGTTTTTTTCCAATGACCCGGTGCATCTTTGGCATAGATAGGATATTGGAGCATATCACTGAATAACGCTTCATTATCTGTATTGACAGCTGCAGAATCCAATTGAGCTCTTATCGTGGTATTTCCTTCCAGCATTCGTTTCTGTCGGTCTGTTGCGATGGAGCTTCGGATCGTCGATACATCGGAACGCCCTTTGGCGATAATGGCATCGTCTCGTGTCACCCACAGCCTGGGCATGGCGATGGATGCAAGAATCCCGATCACCACAATAACGAAAACAAGTTCGATCATCGTAAATGCAGATCTGCTATTCGATTTTTTCATTATCTTCACAACTCCATTCAAATTTCAATAATTGACCAAATTCTTCCTCAATACAATTGAATAATTGCTATTATGCAAAATCCGCTGCAAACCTATACAGATTGTATCATTGTTGGGATTTCCATATGAAACACTTAAGTTCTGTTCCTGGTTTCCGTTGACAAGACTCAATATAATGCATTGCGTATTGTTGCCGGTTAAAAACGTCAAATTGTTATCATTTCCGTTGGGAACCACTTCACCTTTCTCTTTCATTTCCCGCAAAATATTCGAATATGTTGTCAAACCACCGCTGATGCTTTTTTGTCCAAACGCATGAGCAGCTATTTCATTTATAGATGCCGTTATCAGTTTGGCTTTTTTTGCTACAATTGCATCTTCCCGTGTCGCATTAAGCTTTGGTATTGCCACTGCAGCCAGAATACCCAATATAACAATAACAAAAATCAACTCGATCAACGTGAAAGCTTTTTTCATAATTTAATATCAAGGAAGGCATATTCCTATGCCTTCCTTCTCACCCATTGTTCTGAA
>NZ_JAOZPV010000013.1 GCF_029932565.1 Hydrogenimonas sp. | reverse complement strand
ACTCCTCGGCAAAAAGCGTCTGTGAAAGGAGAATCGCACTGACGAAAAGAAGAGACGACGATATGCGGGAGATGCGAATCATGATAGGTCAATCCACCTGTTTGCTCTGTCTGTGATAGAGCTGTACGATATCGGGATCCGGATGCAGCGTCGTCTGTGCATCCTTTTTTCTCTCGTATGGTATCTTCGAAAGTACATAGCGGATCGATTCCAGCCGTGCAGACTTTTTGTCGTTGCTTTTGACAATGATCCAAGGCGAGTAAGTTGTATGCGTCCGGCTGAACATCTCCTCTTTGTAGTAGGTAATCTCATCCCACATTTTTTGTGCCTGCTCGTCGATCGGACTGATTTTCCACTGTTTGAGCGGATTGTTTTTGCGCTCCGTAAAACGTTTGTGCTGCTCCTTTTTCGAGATGGAAAACCAGAATTTGATGAGAATGATGCCATCGTCGATCAAGGCGTGTTCAAGCCCGGGTACCTCCTGCATGAATTTGTCATACTGCTCTTCGCTACAGAACTTGAAGACAGGTTCGACAATGGCACGGTTGTACCAGCTGCGGTCGAAAAAGACGATCTCACCGGGATTGGGAAGCTGTGCGATATAGCGCTGGAAATAGAACTGTCCCATCTCCACTTCGGTCGGTTTCGGCAATGCCACGACACGGTAGCGGCGGGGATTGAGATGTTCTGTGAAACGTTTGATTGCCCCACCCTTTCCTGCCGCATCGCGCCCTTCGAAAATGATGAGAACCCGTTTCTTGTTTTCATAGACCCAATTCTGCAGTTTGACCAGTTCAATTTGCAGTTTGACCAACTCCTCTTCATATGTCAACGTTCGGATCGCTTTTTTCAGGTTCTTTCCTTTTCCCAGCAGCCTCAACCCATCCTTGCCACTGAGTCTGTCGATCATCTTTTCGATTTTTTCAATCTGTTTGAGTGTCTTCTTCTCTTTGATCTCTTTTTTCAGCTTTTCCAGTCCTTCGTTTACCATCAAGATCCTTCAATCATAATTTATTTATTGACCCGTAGAATACCCTGCAAAGACAATGGCACTTTGGTGTTAAAAAAAAAGCACCCGATCCGTCGGACATTCATCCTGTATCCGACGTCTCCAAAGGGCGCAAAACGTTGGCAATCGAAGATTGCGTAACATTGGTAATTAGATTCTATAGTGAAGTTCATAAAAACTCATTGAATATGGTTTTTTCCATCTCCAGCGGTTTCGAAACCGTTGGAACATGGCCCAGACTTTTGGGTAATTCATTCGTATATCCCCATTTCACGAACAACGAACGTACCCGGGCGCTTTCGGCCGCCATGATATCTTTGACACTGTCACCTATCATCCAGATTTCGTCAAAAACTGTACGGGCACGTATTTGCAAAATCACTTCGGGATCGGGTTTTGAATTTGTGACCCTGTCTGCTCCTATAATATCGGTAAAATAGTGATCTATGTTATTGTTTTGAAGAATCAATTTCGACGTCGTGCTCGGTGCGTTCGTCGCAACATAGAGATCACATGCTTTCGCTTTCAAACGCCCGAGCAATTCCGGGATATCCGGAAACGTTTTGGCATGCATTAGGCATTGACGGCTGTAATGCCTCTCAAAAAGCTCTTTCGCATGCTTCTCGTACCGTTCCACACCGTAAAATTCGTATGCAAGATTCAATCCGAGGAGATTTATCTTCTCTATCACAAAAGCGGAATCGACAGGATCGAGCCGATATATCTCTTTCCTGACATGATTGATCGAAGCAGTTATGTCCTCATGAGTGTCGACCAGAGTGCCATCAAGATCGAAAATAACGGTTTTCATCCATCTCCTTTGGTATAATGGTACCAAAAACAGGGTGGCTGGTGAAACGTATCGTTGCCTGCATACTTTTTTCTCTACAACTGCTGTTGGCCACTCCTCTTCCGGTCGAATTTGTCGGAAATGAAAGTATTGAATCGAGTCTTCTGTATGAAGTGCTGGGTATTCCGAAGCCTCTCTTTTTCGAATTCTGGAAAGAGAAGCCCAGGATCGAACCCGACAATGTCAATGCACTACTTCCGGCACTCGAAAACTACTACAGATCCCGTGGTTTTTATCACACAAGAGCCACAAGCAAAATTGACAACGAAAAAATCCTCATTGTCATCAAAGAGAATGATCCCGTCAGGGTTGCCGATGTATCAACCATCTCTCTGCTCGATATCGAAAAACTGATACCCTTTCAAAAGGGGGAACGTTTCGATGCGGAACTCTTCGTCAAAAGCAAAGAGAACATACGACGCTATTACAAAGACAACCACTACTGCCATATCGACTTGAATGCGAAAGCTTTCGTCGACATAGAGAACAATACCGCCTATATCGTCTACGATATCCAGCCCAATCAACCCTGCGTCTTCGGCGAAATCACCATCAAAACACCCGAATCGATCGATCCGAGAATCATTCGATCCCTGCTTATGTTCCGGGAAGGCGAACCCTATTCGGCGGAATTGATTCGCCGATCCTATCGCGATATCTACGCCAACGAAGGGATCGAGCGGGTTGTCATCGACGACACGAGCATCAAAGGGAATGTCGTTCCTATCCACATTACCGTCTCGGTTTACGAAAAACCGGTCCATTTTACGGCAGGTGCAGGCTACAGCAGTGACGAAGGGATCAACCTGCAGGCGGGTGTGAAACACCGGAATTTTCTGGGAAACCTCAAGACGGTGGGAATCGATGGCCGCTACTCTCAAATCAAAGAATTTGTCCGGTTGACGGCAGAAATGCCACTGACACATCACAACCGTCTGGGAGCGGAAGCCGGTGTAAAAAAAGAGATTTTCGACGGATACGACGAATATTCGGTTCTTGCAATTTTCAACCTCAAACATCTGCGGCATCCCCACTATTTCCAGGAGAGTATCATTTTCGACCGGACAGAAACGAAGAACAGCAAGGACCCTGTCAACTTTCCCAACGGCAAACTGCTTCTGGTTTCACCCAAAATCGGCTGGGAGGTGGACAAACGCGACTCTTTTCTCGATCCGACAAAAGGATATCGTATAAAAATCGATGCGATGGGATCGATCAAATCGTCGCTTTCGGATGCAAGCTACTACAAAGTCTACGGTTCCGCATCGTATCACAGAGAGGTTCCCTGGGGGATCGCTTCCTTCCGCGGCAAGCTGGGTTCCATCAAAACGTTTGAAGGCCGCATACCTCCTTCCTACCGTTTCTACGCAGGGGGCATGAATTCGAACCGTGCCTACAACTACCGCCGTCTGGGACCGAAAAACCGGCACAACGATCCAATCGGTGCCTACAGCATCGTCGAGTGTACGGTTGAAATGCGGATGCCGCTGAACGACAATTTCAGATGGGTGCTCTTCAGCGACGTCACCTTTATGGGACAGGATGAGTTTCCCGATTTTGGCAAATCCTATATAGCAGTCGGGCCCGGAATACGTTATCTTACTCCAATGGGACCGATCGCATTCGATGTGGGATTCGACATCAACGACTTCAGTGAATTCGCCTTTCATTTCCATATCGGGGAACTCTTCTGATGCGGCGTCTCTATGCACGTTTCATGCTGATTCTGCAAGGTCTGGTGATATTTGCCGGACTCTTTTTCTATGTGACACTTCATCCGAAGACCACCGACTTTCTGGCCCACGTGGCACTCGAAAACAGCGGTGTCCGATACAGCCGTATCGAAGGAACGCTTTTCCGTGGCTTCAATCTTTACGATGTCCGGTATCAGAAGGCCTTTTTCGCCAGACATATCGGCGTACATTACTCCATACTGAAACTCTTTTCACCGATTCCCACTATCGACAAAATATCGCTCTCAAATGCGAAAGTCTACCCGGACAGGTTTGAGTTCGAAGAGAGCAATATGACAAAGAAGAGCCATCTCGCACTCCCTCCCATCGTTATACAAACCATCGAAATCGATCGGTGCGACGTCTATGTGCCCGATCGTATCGGATTTGACATGAAAGTGGAACGGTTGAGATGGTTCAGGGAAGACGTCGATATCCCCTCCTTTTCGACCCGTATCCGATCCCCCTATGCAAACGGACAATTCAAAGGATCTTTCCATGACATGCATCTTCGGGCGGAAGGAGATGCTTCTCTCTCGATAGCGTACAAAAAAACGGCGGAAAAGTTTTTGGAAAAATCTCCGGGTCCTCTACCCATAGAGCTGAGAATCGACAGCGACGGCCTGATCGCCACGACGCAACTTAAAACGCCGGTGCATCTGCGTGACATAAATCTTTCCGTCGAAGAGGCCAAACTCGATTTCAACTATCTCTTCAAGGAGAACTATTTTAACGCCAACGCGTTTTACCATATCAAAACAGCCGCTATCGATGCTGATATCAACCAGTCGTTTCTCTTTACCCCTTCCCTCGCCTACGCGACGAAATTGACGGGTGAGATCTCCCGGGCAACCCACCCTCTGCCTTCCCACCAGTTTCAGGCAGATGCGGCGGGGGATACCGATGTCGTCGTGGCCGATTTTTATATGGGCGCTTTCAACATCGGTCTCTACTCCACCGACTACAGACAATTCGCAATGCATGCAAAAGCGATACCCCATCGTATCGATTACATCGAGCATCTTCCGGAACTCTTTTCGAATCAAACGATATCGATGGAAGCCAATGCAACAATGCAGGTCGATCCGGAACCGGAACTGAAAGGAATCGTACAGCTGGATGGTAACTATTCCCGTTCCAAAAGTTTTGTCGAGATGAAACCGGGTTCCTTTCTCGTACGTGCCTCGGTCGAACCGAAAAATATAGAGGGGGGAATCTGGGAAAGTGTTCCACCGATGTTCAAATCTCAGATACATGCCTATATCTATTATTCGAAAGAGAACAAACTTCTCAACATGTCGACACAAAAGAGCTATCTCACGCTCTTCGAAAAAGAGAAGCGTGTCAAGGGGTGGGCGAATATCGGTTCGCTGACGCTCGATGTTGTGGGGAACATCGAACCGGACGATACAGTCGATCTCCATTTCCATACCCATATCGATTCGCTCTACGCGCTGATGCAGGAGCTGGATATAAAGAGCGACGTTACGGTCGATGCGGAAGTCGAGAGCCGATTCAGCGTCAGAATAGCCGACTGGCTATCACTTCGTTACGAAACGGATATTCCCTGGTATCTTGTCCAGCCGGATTCCCAGACTGTCTACTATGGACTCGATTCCAAGCTTATCGGAGGCATTGACGGAGAAGAGATCACAATCGACCGTTACAATATCGGATACAAAGAGCGGCGGTTCGACCAGAAGCGGATTTCCTATTTTCATTTCGATGAAAACTTCAACTTCTATATCGATAGATTTGCCATACTCGATACCGGTGAATTGCGCGGCAGCTTCGATCTGAAAAAGATGCGGGGCAATCTTCGCTTCGACGGTGAACGGATGCACTATATCGGACAGGAAGGCAATGTCACTGCCAGTGCCGGCATCGATGCCAATATATCAGTCGAACAAGTGAATATCGAAGGCGAGATGGAACTGCTGGAAGCAAACATCACCTATATGCCGAAAAAAGAGTATACGATTTCCGACGAAGATATCGTCATCATTCAGGATATCAGAGAACCAAGCCATACCAGGAAGAGCCTGAATATACGAATCTTTTCCGAACAACCGCTCGATTACAGAATTCCGATGATCCACGTACGTTTCAAACCCGATGTGACGATATGGAAAGATCCCTACAAATCCACGACACTCCTTGGCATCGTGCGGGTCGTAGACGGTGCCATCGATGTCGAAGAGAAACATTTTACCATTCGGCCCTCCGAAATCTATTTCAGAGGCGCCTATCCCGTCAATCCCTATCTGGACCTGCATCTTCTCTACGAAATCGATTTCAACCGGTTCAACATCTATGTCAGCCATACACTGGCCGATCCCGTTTTTCTCTTCTCTTCCGAACCGCCGATGAACCAGAACGATATCATGAGCTACATACTGTTCGGTACACCGGCAGACGAATCGTTCCAGGGAAGTCGCAGCACGTCAGCCTCCGTCGCATCCATGCTTCTGGGATTCGGCATCAAAAGCGCCATCGGATCGGCAACAGGGCTGCGATTTGATACTTTCAATATTCTCAATACCGAAGGGGGTGGTCTTGGCGTAGAAATCGGCAAGCGGATCGGCAAGCGTATGCGAATCATCTACCGTAACGACACGCTTTCGAGCTTTATCATCCAATATACAATATCACGGAGCGTACGCCTCGACATCGATGTCCACGAAACGGGACAGGGAATCAATGTGCTCTATATCAAAGATTTCAGAGATCTTGGTCTCTTCGATAGTAACAAATCCCGATAGAGCCGTTTTTACAGATCAACATTGTCCGCTCTTCTTCCCCGGCAATTTCACCACATGCTCTTTTTCGAAGACTGAAGAAGCAGACAAACATGTATGTCATTCCGGACTGCGCAGATATCTCAAAAGATAGCGGTCCGCCGATACACGTTGATCGACCGGTTGTTTTTCGACGATTTTTCTGGCCAGCATCTTACCCATCAGCGGGCCAAAGACAAAGCCGCGGCCTCCGAAACCAGTGACGATATAGCAGCCGTGCATCCCGGGAATCCCGGCGGATTCCGGTTTGACGCTCCGCGGCGGCGTTCCGAGCGTTTCGCGGGCACGCACCGAATCGGCGACCGACCCGACAAGGGGGAAGTGGTCACTGACTGACGAGCGGTGCCCGGCATAGATGCGTACGATTTGCTGATCCTGCAGGGCGGGCACCAACGCGATAGCATCAACGAGGAGCTGGTTGACCCGTTCGATCTCGCTGCGGGGATCGTTGCGCACATGGGTCGCACCGATTCGCACGATACCGTCCACATTGGCGGAGACGGAGAGTTGCCGATGCAGCGTCACGGGAATCTCGGCATCCGTCCTCACATCGACCCGCTCACCCCAGACACCGCCTATGGTGATATAGGGTATCTCGATAGGAAGACACTCGGCACCCGTCGCCAATACGATGCTCTCCGCCGAAAATCTTCCAGCATGCCAGCTGCCGTTTCGGAACTCCGGGCGGGCATCGATACCCCACGCCGTTTCGATCCCTTTCGTCAATGTTTTCGCCACCGTCATCGGGTCGACGAATGCCGCATCCGGGAAAAAATAGGCGCCATAGCGCATCGCGTCCGGATCGATATGGGGAAAATCCGCGGCGGATACCCGCTCGTAGGGGACGTCGATGAAAGGTTCGTATCCGGCGAACTTTTCGGCATCCTTTTCATCTTTCGGAATCCGCACGAGCCCCTTTTGGAAAAAACCCTCCGCAACGGTGCGTGCATAGAAATCGAGTGCGAAACGGTAGGCTTCGTTGGTGATTTTCTGCAGATCGCCCCCTCGCCCGAGACGCGGCGAGAGAAACGCTCCCGCCGCGCCGCTGGCGCCGGCAAGAAGACCCTTTTTGTCTATGAGCAGAACTCTCTGCCCCGCTTCCCTCAGCCAGTAGGCGGAGGAGATACCGGCGATTCCCGCTCCGACGACGATGGTGTCGTACCGCTTCCCGCTTGCCACTTTCCGCTTCTTGTTAAACGCTTATCTCTTTGATATCGGCGATCTCTCTGAAAGCTCTGTAGATGCTCCCTACGAGGTTTCTGCGGTTGGTGCGCAGCTTTTCCTCTTCGGCATTGACCATGACATGGTCGAAGAAGCTGTCGAGCTGGGGCTTGAGGGAGAAGAGCGCGTCCAGACGCATCTCGTAGTCGTCGTACTCTTTTGCAATGGTTGCGTTGAACGCGTCGAAGAGAACCTTCTCCTCTCCTTTTTCGAAAAGCGCCGGATCCACCGTCAGATCTCCGTCGAGATCGATATCTCTGCTGATGTTGGCGACACGCTTGAATGTCGTGAAAACCTCTTTGAATTCGTCGCTTTCGGCGATGCTTCGGAGGGCTTCGACTTTTTTGACGATCTCGTTGATGTCACGTTCTCCGCTGGCGAGAACTGCCGTGATGATGGAGGGGTTGGCATCCAGCGCTTTGTAGAAGCGCTCGTCGAAAAACGCCTCGAGTTCCGACGTGTCGAAGGAGGCGTACTCTTTTTTGAAGCAGTCGATCATCTCCGAAATGTCGAAAGGTATGTCGAAGTGCGTAACGATGCGTATGATGCCCGCCGCCGCGCGCCTGAGTGCGAATGGGTCGCGGGATCCGGTCGGAATCTTTCCGACCGAAAAGAGCGCCATCAGGTTGTCGAATTTGTAGGCGATGGCCAGGAGGGCCGCAAAGAGGTTTTCCGGCATATCGCTCTCTTCGCCGCTGGGCAGGTACTGGTCTCGGATCGCGACAGCCACAAGATCCTCTTCGCCCAGCGCTTTGGCGTAGTAATACCCCATGATCCCCTGCAGTTCGGTAAACTCATAGACCATTTCGCTCAGAAGGTCGGCTTTGGCCAGCATCGCGGCGCGCTCAGCCAGCGCCTTGAGCTCTCCGGTATCTTTTCCTGTCTCCGTTTCGAGCCGTTCTCCGTAAACCTCCGCGAGGGTTGTGGTGATGACGCTCTCGCGCACGCTTTTGTCGAACATCGTCCCCAGGCCGTCCATATAGACGATCTGTTTGAGCCCTTCGGGATCGAGCCCTTTTCGCAGGTCGTTTTCGTAAAAGAACATCGCATCGCTGAGCCTCGGTTTCAAGACCCTCTCGTTTCCGGCGATAATCTGGGAGAAATCGTCGGTTTTGGCATTGGAGACGACGACGAAACCGTTGTACAGCCTCCCCTCTTTGAAAACCGGAAAATAGCGTTGATGCTCCTTCATGCTCGTCATGATCACTTCGGGGGGAAGTTTCAGGAAACTCTCGTCGAATCGACCCATCAGCGGTGTCGGGTATTCGGTAATCGCCACGACTTCGTCCATTAGTTCGTCATCGCGTCCCACTTCGACACCCTGCCCGCTCTCGATGCGTTCGAAACCTTTCAGGATCGTTTCATGGCGCCTGTCGGCGAAAAGTTCCACACCGCCGTTTTCAAGCGCCTTGAAGTAAGCCTTCGGCGATTCGATGACGATCGGGTCGAAAGAGACCTGTCGGTGCACGCGGGTCGTATTGGCACTTTTGACCCCGAAAAGTTCGATCTCCGGAACTTTGTCTCCAAAAAGTGCCAAAATCCATCGGACGGGACGGATGAACTCCTCGCTCCGCTCTCCCCAGCGCATCATCTTTCCGAAGCGCATCGACCCCATCCAGGTTTTTGTCATCTCTTCCAAAAGCGTTTCGCTCGCCTCTCCTTCGATCACTTTCCGGTAGTAGAGCACCTCTTTGCCGCCCTTTTCGCCCCGGCCGATTTCGCTCAGCGGCACACCGCACTTCTGTGCGAAACTCTCCGCTGCGCGGGTCGGTTCGCCATCTTTGAAGGCGATCTGCACCGGCGGCCCGAACATCTCCTCTTCGCTGTCGGGCTGTTTCACCGGAAATTCCGGATGCCAGAGCACCAGCCTTCGCGGCGTATAAGAGAATTCAAATTCCGTCAAAAGCCGATTGGCTTCGAGAATTTTGGCCCACGACGATCCGATGTCGTCGAGAATTTTCAGCAGCGGTATGGCAGGAAGCTCCTCCACACCGATTTCGATAAGCAAAGGTTGGGTCATAATCGATTCACCTCGATAGTAGATTGACGCGATTTTAGCGAAAAGGGGCTTTAAGAAAGCTCAGTGGCAACAAGGCCCGGCCATAAAAAGAGTCGGACCAAAGATTTTTGAGATGGGTTCAACCAACCGCCAGGCATGGGATTTTTCAAGCGTCTCGGCATCGGACTCTTCGGACTGCTCCCCATCGAGGGACAGCTTTAGCCCGGTTTTGAGTGTTGAGAGCTGAATGTTGAATCAGACGAAGAGGTCGAGTCTGTTAGTCCTATCGAACATTTTGTCGAAGAGGGCTTTGGCGCTTTCGAGCAGTTTGTCGTTTCGCTCAAATAGTGCGAGGACGCCATCCATTGTGTCGACAGTACGGTTTTTGAGCAGGTTCCGTGTATCAGGCGTTCCGGGCTCGGGAAGTTCGTCTCGCAACACCTGGGCAATGTTGGTCAGTTCTCTGAAACCGGGAATTTTGTCGCTTTTTTCGACATGTTTCAGAAACTCTTTGAATATCGGTTTGACAATCTTCATCGCCTCTTCGATCTCTTTTCGGTCCTGTGCATCGATTCCGTTCCCTTCGTAATGAAATGAGTAGCCGTATTCGTGTCGGAGACTCATGGAGATGGATCGGCCGCATTTTCCGCAGGATGCATCGAGAGAGACCGATTTGTCGTCGTACATGGAGAGCGAAATCGTGTCACCGGAACTGGTCTGAAGAGTAAAACCGAAATGGTTCGATGTCGTGTTGAGTGAAGAGATGTTTGTCATACTATCCGACCTCCCTGTCGTCATTGACAAAAAGATCGGATTATTTGAAGAATAATTTAGAGATGGGTCCTAATGCAGCGAGGCGATCGCCTGCTCCGCGATGTCGATCAGTCCGTCGGCTCCCGGGAAGAACGGAATAAGGCCGGTGCCGATGCCGCCCCAGATCGCCATGACGGCCATGATCGTAATGAGCAGTGTACTCATGCCGAAGCGGAACGGTTCCCTGCTCTCTTCGCCCTCGTAGAAATACATGACGGCGATCAGCCTGAAATAGTAGTAGACCGAGATGAAGGCAATCAGAATGCCGAGACCCGCCAGGAAGAACTGCCGAGACTCGATGGCACTCGTAAAGATATAAAACTTCCCGAGGAACCCGATCGTGGAGGGAAAACCGGAGAGTGAAAGCATGAAAATCGCCATCATCGCTGCGAGATAGGGCCGATTCTGTGCAAATCCTCTGAAATCGTCGTATGTCAGCGGTCTTTTCGCATCGGCGGCAATATAGCTGAGTATCCCGAATGCTCCGACCGACGAGATGAAATAGGAGAGCAGATAGAACATGATCGCCGGCGCAGCCAGTTGCGATCCCAGACCGATGGATGAGAGAGCGATAAGCATATAACCCCCATGGACGATACTGGAACCGGCCAGCATCCGTTTCAGAATATTCTGTGAAAGGGCCAGCCACGAGCCGCCGATCAGCGTGATGACCGTAATGAACGTCAACATATCACTGCCGTGCAGTCCCGTCTGGCTGAAATAGGCCTGGTAGATACGCAACGCCACGGCAAAAAGTGCGATTTTGAAAGTGGAAGCCATGAACATCGTCACGGGAAAAGGCGATCCGTGGTAAACGTCAAGCACCCAGGCGTGAAAGGGAACAGCTCCGATTTTGAAGAGAATCGTCACGAACAGAAGCATTCCCGCTGTCACCAGCAGAAGCGTATACTCCCCGCTAGACTGCCGGATGAAACTGCCGATCTCCGCGATCTCCGTCGTTCCGGCAACTCCGTAGATGATCGCGGCTCCCAGGATGAACATGGCACCAGCCAGCGATCCGAGAACCAGGTATTTGAACATCGCTTCACCGCTGAGGGGGTTGTTTTTGTGATACCCAACCAGAGCGTAAATACTCAGTGACGCCAGTTCCAGTCCGATAAATGCAGTGATAAGATCATTCGCATGGGCGAGTGTCATCATACCGAAAACAGAAAAGAGAAAGAGTGCGAAAAATTCTCCGTTGTAGTATTTTCGTTTTTCAAGATAGACACTGTTGATCAGCAGCGTCAAAACCGCGCCGCTCAGAAACATCAGGTCGAACAGAGTCGAAAAATCATCGATTATATACATCTCTCCAAACACATCAGGAAAGGCGTAGCGGACCGTCCCAGTTCCAAACTGCGGCAGTTCGATTAAAAAGGCTGCGACCAGAAAAGCAACGGCAATCATCTGATACCGTTTCAGTCCAATCTGTTTGACGGTACTGAGCATCAGAAGCACAAACGCCCCGATGACGGTAAGCGCCATCGGCAGAACGAGAATGAGTTGTTCCATCATGATGCACCTCCGATGGTCTGCAGCAACCGATGAAGAAGCTGCTGAAGCTGTGGTTCGAAAAGCGGCGTGAAAAGTGACGGAGCGATACCGGTAATAATCAGCAGAAGGGCAATGGGAGTGAGCATCACCAGTTCCGTTGTCGTCAAATCCTCGAACCCTTCCGTATGGCGGGAAACCGGACCGAACACGGTCCGCTGCAGCATCCAGAAGACGAAGAGCATCGCAGCAAGCATCGTCGTCGCCGCAGCGAAACCGATGGCAAGACTCTCCTGAAACGCCCCGATAATTATGAGCAGTTCTCCGACGAATCCACCCGTTCCCGGAAGACCGGCGATACAGAGGGCGAAAAAGGCGAAGAGAAAGCCGAATCGTGGGGCGATTGAGGCGATGCCGCCGAGATTGGAGATATGCACACTCTCCGTCCGTCGATAGAGCAATCCGATCATCAGGAAGATGCCGGCGGATGCCAGGGCATGGGTCGCGATGAAATAGAGACTGCCGCTCCAGGCATAGATGTTCGTCAAAACAATTCCCAGAGCGATCAGGGAGAGGTGCGAACCGGAAGAGAAAGCGAACATACGCCGCAGGTTGTTCTCCATGATCGCGTGGATCGCATAATAGAGCAGTCCGACAATGGCGAGTACGATAATCGTTGGCTCGTAATAGCTGAGGGTCGGTCCGAAGAGGCCGTATCCGAAACGCCACAACCCGTAGGCCCCCAGTTTCGCCATGATGGCGGAGAGTATGACGACCGCCGGCGTCGGCGCCGAACTGTAGGCGGGCGCCATCCATGTATGGAAGCCGAGCAGCGGAATCTTGATGGCGAACGCCAGCAGAAAGCCGGCTGCCAGCCAGATTGAGGTTTTCGGATTGAAATGGAGGGTGGCAAGCTGATCGTACGCGAAACTCCAGACACCGTTGACACTGTAATATTCGTACCCGAGATAGAGGATCGAAAAGAGCATCGCCATCGATCCGAGAACCGTCATCAGAAGAATCTTCATCGCGTGAAACTGGTTCATGCCGTGACCGTAACGGCCAATCATAATGAAAATGGGAAGCAGCATCGTCTCCCAGAAGAGATAGAAAAGAATCAGATCGAGCGAGAGAACGGCACCTGTCACACCGGTCTGGAGCAGCAGCATATTGTACCAGTATCCCTGTTTCTCATAATTCCACATATACAGATGCAGCAGTGGCATCAGGAATGCCGTCATCAGAAGAATGAGAAGCGAAATGGCATCGACACCAAGGTAGTAGGATACGCCGTAATTCTGTATCCAGGGAAGATGGCGGACAAACTGCATCCCTTCCGCTTCGGGGTTGAATTGGAAAGTGACGATCAGCACGAGGGCAAACACCACCAGAGCCGACAGCATCGCTCCGACACGCAGGATCGGCATCTTCACACGGAACAGCCCCATGATGACCGCAAAGAGCATCGGAAGGAAAACGATATAACTGAGTATCATTTCCATCATCAGCCTCCCATACTCTGCAGGATGTAGAGGGAAAGTCCGCCCACACCGGCCATAATATAGAGTGCGTACCACCGGACGCTGCCATTTTGAAGCAGCGCAAATCCACCCGCCATGAACCGATAGCCCCCTACCGTCATGCCGATGATTCCGTCAATGATCCGATTATCGACTATTTTGTCAAAAAGGAAGCTCAACCCTCTGAGCGGTTTGACGAAGAGCGTCTCATAGAGCGTATCGATATAGAGCGTATGGCGAAGCAGCGTCTGCCAGGCCGCGCTACCGTTCGCTTCCTTCGGCGAGCGGGCAAAGAGTCTGTACGCCACGTAGATCCCGGCCGACGCAACGATGACGTTGAACATATCGAGCAGAAACTCTTCACCCGTTCCCAGATGGAGGTTCCGATCGGGAAGGTGCATAAGTGTACCCAACCAGTTTTCGCCACCATACGCTTCCGGTACGCCAAAGAGGCCGGCAATGGCACTGCCGGCAGCCAGCACGACCAACGGCCACGTTACCGTTTTCGGGAGGCGATCGGGTTCTTGGTTTTTACCGGATGGCGCAACGAAAACGACAAAAAAGAGTCGAAACATGTAGTAGGCGGTCAGATAGGCGGTGGCGACACCGATTGCCCAGATCATGTAGTGCTGTGACGCGAAGGCATGGGCCAGAATGGCATCCTTGCTGAAGAAACCGGCAAAGGGAGGTATACCGCTGATCGCCAGTGTCGCCACGAGCATCGTCAGCGTCACGAGCCCCATCTTTTTCTGCAAACCGCCCATTTTGAAGATATTCTGCTCGTGATGCAGCGCGATGATCACGGCACCCGCACCCATGAAGAGCAGCGCTTTGAAAAATGCATGGGTGAAAAGGTGGAAAATCCCGCTGCTGTAGGCGCCAAGACCCACCCCGATAAACATATAGCCAAGTTGTGACATCGTCGAGTAGGCCAGAATCTTTTTGATATCGCTCTGATAACAGGCGAAGAGTGCCGCGAGAAGCGCAGATGCCGCGCCGATCGAAGCGATGAACACGCCGACATCCGGCACAAGATTGTAGAGAAACGCAAAACGCGCGACCATATAGACGCCCGCCGTCACCATCGTCGCGGCATGGATCAGTGCCGAAACCGGTGTCGGACCTGCCATCGCGTCGGGAAGCCAGACATAGAGAGGAATCTGTGCCGACTTGCCCATTGCGCCGACAAAGAGCAGCATTCCGACGAGCCAGACCATTTTCGGATCGACCGATCCGATATGGGCTGCAATATCGGAAAAGTCAAATCCTCCGCTTCCGACCAGGGCAAAGAGAAGCCCCAGACCGCTGATGAAACCGAAATCCCCCACACGGTTCAGGATAAAGGCTTTGTTGGCGGCTTTGACGTTGGCGGGATCGTCGTAGTACCATCCGATCAGCAGATAGGAGGCGAGGCCCACCAGCTCCCACCCTACGAACATGATAATCGGATTGTCGGCGAGCACCAGCAGCAGCATACTGCCGAGAAAGAAGTTGAAATAGGCAAAAAACTTGCCGAAACTCTTCTCTCCCCACATATACCCCACGGCATAGATATGGATGAGCGAGCCGACAAAGGTGACGATAAAGAGCATGATACCGCTCAGCATATCGGCAGCCAGCGTCACACCGATTTTGAAATCGCCGATTGCGATCCATTGAAATAGGGTGTGGCGGCAGAGAGGCGCATGGTCTGTTTCAAGCAGTCTATCGAGCACGAGGAAACTGAGAAGTGCCGCAAAAACGGGACCCGCCACGCCGATGGCAGCGTATAGATTGTCCAGCTTTTTCGTTCTCGGAAAAGTCAGATGCAGCAGTCCCAATATCAGCGCTCCGGCGAACGGCAGCAGCAGAATCCAGCCCAGAACCGGCATTGAAGCGGTTGCACTCATGACCATCTCCTCTGCGCCAGATCGGCGAAGGTGTCACCGTCGACGGAACGTTTTTTCCGGTAGAGTTGTATGATCATCGCCAGAAAAAGCGCTGCTTCGGCGGCAATGACTCCAATCATAAGAAGTGCGATGACGGAGCCGCCCATGTCGGGTCGGAGCCGTGAAAATGTCGCAAATACCAGATTGACAGCGTTGAGCATCAGTTCGATCGACATATAGATGACAAAGATGTTTTTCCTGCTGATCACACCAACGGCCCCGATACAGAAGAGCAGTGTCGCCAATGCCAGAAAGGATTCAGGATTTAATATCATACGCCTGCTCCTTTTTTCCGATGATGATCGCCCCGATCATGGCAGCCAGCAGCAGAAGCGAAAGAATCTCGAACGGCAATACCCAGTCGGTGAAGAGCGCATTTCCAACCGCTTTGGCACTGCCGTATCCTTCCTCTACTTCCGAAAAAGAATGGACGGCCGAAACAAGCGTTCTGTAGAGGAGCCATCCAAACGGTGCCGTCACAACTGCCGAAACGACAATCCAGAGAGGTTTGAACCGCTCTTTCGGAAGCTGCTCCTCTTTCAGATTGACCGTCAGAATGACGATGAGCGTCAATACCACGACCGCTCCGACCGAGACGAGAATCTGTGCCAGAAAGAGAAACGACTGACCAAGCAGTGCGAAAAAGCCTGCGACAGCCAACAATACAGCCAGAAATCCGATGGCATTGGTGGATGGCCGTTTCGCCAGGACAACCGTCGATGCCCCCGTAACCAGAAAAAAGGCCAACAGTGAGAAAATGATTGTTTCAGGCACGGCTGGTATCCTCCCCGAATGCACTTTTGTGAGCCAGAAGCTGCTCTTTCTGAAGGACGAAATCCTCACGATTTTTTCCGGTTACCGAGAAGATACCGGTATCCATCCGAATTGCATCGCATGGGCACGCTTCGACACAGTAGCCGCAGAAAATGCATTCGAGTGTATCGATGGAGAAATGCGCCGGCATCTTCTCGTCGATTCCGTCCGTCCGTTCGGTCGCCACGATATGGATGCATTGCGCCGGGCACGCCGTGGCGCACATGAAACAGGCTACGCAGCGAATCGAGCCGTCTTCGCGGTGTGTCAGCCTGTGAAGGCCACGGTACCTCGGTGTGATATCGGTGGGTTGCTCCTCGGGATACTCCAGCGTTTCGACGCTGTTGATGTCACCGACATTGACGAAAAGGTGTTTCGCCGTGATTTTCAGGCCTTCGAATATCGCGGGCAGATAGAGTCTCTCCTTCGCGGCGGTTCCGTATCGCGGTACGGTCTTGATTCGATTTGTCATGATGCTACTCCTACGACGACGATGGCGGTGATGAAAATGTTGAGCAGCGACAGCGGCAGCAGATAGCGCCAGCCGAGCCACTGCACCTGGTCGTACCGGAAGCGGGGCAGCGTCCAGCGCACGATGATGAAGAAGATATTGAATGCCATCAGTTTCGCGACGAATATGGCGATCTGAAGAAGCGTCACGGCGATTGTCGTCGCAGTGGCACCCTCCGGCAGAAGACTGATATAGATTAATATTAAGTCGATAATCACTGCCATGCCGATCAGCACATAGGTCAGCACTTTCGTCTCGAAATGCCTGCCCCAGTCGGTGGATACGGTCGGCCGAACCGTATTGTTCTTTCTCATCCATCGTATAAAGAGCCAGACAGCCGGAGGCAGCAGCACGACGATGGCCCACGCCACGACGGAGAAGTGCGTTGTAAGTGCTTCTGTCGAGAGCCATGGGAGCTGATATCCCCCGAAGAACATCGTGATGATGACGGCGCTGGCCGTGTTCATCGCCACATATTCACCCATGAAATACATCGCGAACTTCATCGCCGTGAACTCCGTGAAGAAGCCTGCGACGATCTCGCTCTCCCCTTCCGCGACACTGAAAGGTGCCCGGTTGGTCTCGACGAAAAGCGCTACGATCGTGATGATGGCAGCCAGAGGCTGTACCAGGACGCCCCATGCCGGCAGGAATCCGAGCACCGTACCGCTCTGCCACTGCACCATCGCATTGAAATCGATCGTGCCGTAGGTCAGGATCATGCTAATGATACCGAGGCCGAGTGCGAGCTCGTAGCTTATCATCTGGGATGCCGCCCGCAGTGCGCCAAGCAGCGAATATTTGTTGTGGCTCATCCATCCGCCAAAGATCATCCCGATAATCCCCACCGAACCGATCGCCAGATACCAGAGAATGCCGTATTCGACCGGCAGCGCCTGGATTTTCATCCGCTCGCCGGACAGCACCAGATCGTCGGCGAAGGGGATCACCATAAATGCCAGCAGTGCAGCGGCGAAGGTGATCATCGGCGCCAGCATGAAGAGCCATCGCCCCTTCCCGATATGGGCCGGATAGTACTCCTCTTTGAAAACCAGTTTGATGACATCGGCAAAGGACTGTACGACGCCGCCGAACCGGAATCCGAAGACATTGGTCCTGTTGGGCCCCAGACGATCCTGAATGAGACCGCAGACGCGGCGCTCCAGCCAGACGAGCACCGGGATCATCAGCAGCGCCAGCAGTGCGGCCAGGACGATCGTCACCAGTGTCACGACAACCGCAAGGGTACTCATACGATACACCTTTCACCCAGTTCGTACGCTTCGAGCCAGCGTATCACCGTAGGGACCGGATCGCTCGGATAGATCACCTGTTCGCAGCGCTGTTCGAGGCCGTCGATGTTGATCAGCGTACCGGAGGCCTCGCTCCAGACGGCGATGGGAAGCGTCAGATCGGCCCGTGATCCCGTTTCCGGTCCTTCCGCATGGGTCAGGAAGTCGATCCGCCGGCGTACATCCAGACTGTCGGCGACGGGATGGTTGAAATTGATCAGGAGCGTATCGCGCTTGATTTCCGGCATCGTGGTGGCGATGCCGAGTTTTTCCACACCCTTTGCGTTGGCTGCCCGCATCGCATTCCTGAGCCACTCATCGGCGAATTTCTCATCGATATAGCTTTCGAGCGGCGCATAGAGCCACGCGCCGATCCTGTTGGCGAAAATCTGGATCATCTCCAGTTCTTCGGTGTATAGGTTTGCGTCGGCCAGTATCACGATGCGGCCCGTTGTACACTCGACCGACTTTTTGAGTTCTCTCACCGCTTCGTCGAATCCGATCTCTCTGCCTTCGAAGAGAGCCTTTTCCAGCCGTCCGGTCTGTAGCGCCTTGTAGCTGAGCCGTCCGTCATCGCAGATGAAATAGCCATTGATGTCGGGATTTTTTCTGGGTCTGAAACGGTAGATCGTATCGTCATGATACTTCAGTCTGGCATGGTCGACAAAAATATTGCACCCTTTGGCGCACCCGTGGCAGACCGACGGCGTCGGCGTCAGGAACCAGACACGCTGCTGAAATCGGAAATCTTTGCTGGTCAGTGCGCCGACCGGACAGAGATCGACCAGATTCATTGCATAGCCATTTTCGAGCTTTCGTCCCGGCAATGTTGAAACGCAGGAGTGATCCGCCCGCCAGACGATACCCAGCTCGTTGGTTTGGGTGATATTCGTCGTAAAGCGTGTACAGCGCTGACAAAGGACACACCGCTCCTGGTCGAGCATGACGTTGCGTCCCAGGTCGAGATGTTTGTTGAAGTGGAGCTTTTTCCCTTTCTCCACACTGCCGTGGTAGAGTCCGTACTCCATGTAGTAGTCCTGCAGACTGCACTCCCCTGCCTGGTCACAGATGGGACAGTCAACCGGGTGGTTGATTAATTGCAGTTCGAGAATCTCCCGACGTACTTTTCGGATATTTTCCGTATTCGTATGGATCACGAGTCCCTCTTCGACGAATGTGTCACAGGAGATCTGAGGCCGTTTTTTTCCTTCGATCTCCACCATGCACATCCGACAGTTGCCGTCAGGCCCCAGTGCCTCGTGATAACAGTAGTAGGGAATCTCGAACCCATTCTTCAGGAGTACCTGCAGCAAAATGGCCCCCTCTTCCGCTTCGATGATCCGGCCGTCGACACTGATTTTCACTTTTCGTCCCAATGTTTCACTCATACGTGGCTCCGCAGACATGCTTCGAATTCAGCTCTGAATTTTTTGACAAACGCATCGATGACGCCTGAAACCGCCGGCGCAAAAACGCATATGGTCTTGCCGTTCATGATCCAGGATATATCGAGGAGTTTATCGAGATCGGCAACGTCCGCTTCACGTTTCAGAACCGAGGCGACGATGGCATCGACCCAGCCGGTCCCCTCTCTGCACGGCGTGCACTGCCCGCACGATTCATGATGGTAAAAAGCCAGCAGGTTCTTCAGGGCTTCGACCATGTCGACACTTTCGTCCATAACGATCATTCCACCCGTCCCCAGAGAGGAACCGAGGGATCGCATACTCTCGTAATCGAGGTTTGCCGATCTCGCCTCGTCAGCTGTCAGCACCGGTGTCGACGCACCGCCGGGAATGACCGCCTTGAGGGCCATGCCGTCACGGATGCCGCCGCCATAGTGTTCGATGTATGCCATCATCGGTGTGCCAAACTCCGCTTCGTAAATCCCCGGCCGTTTCACATGGCCGCTTAAAGCGAAGAGCATCGTCCCCGGGCTTTTCTCCGTACCGTAGTTTCGGTAGGCCTCGGGCCCCTCTTTGACAATAAATGGGATCGTGGCGATCGTTTCAACATTGTTGACAAGGGTGGGTCTGCCGAAATACCACTCCGGCTCCTTCCGATGGGGTTTGAGACGCGGATGGCCCCGCTTTCCCTCCATCGACTCGAGGAGCGCCGACTTTTCGCCACAGATGTAGGCCCCGGCGCCCCGATGGATCGTTACATCGACACGGTACTCCCGCCCCAACGTCTTTTCGCCCAGAATTCCCGCAGCGTAGGCTTCGTCGATTGCCCCCTGTAAAATTTTCTGAAACCCGTAATACTCGCCGCGAATGTAGACATAGGCGTCATGGGCCCCGATGGCGTAGCATGTCAGAATAATCCCTTCGATCAGCAAATGGGGATCTTTCGTGATGATCTGCCGATCTTTGAAGGTGCCCGGTTCGCTCTCGTCACAGTTGACTGCCAGAAATTTCGTCGGATCTGAGTGCTCTTTCGCCAGTCTCCATTTTCCGCAAGCCGGAGCTCCGCCGCCCCCCTTGCCCCGCAAACCGCTCTCGCAGACTGCGTTCAAGACGGCTTCGGGCCCCATATCGAAGGCTCTCTCCACCGCTTCATAGGCGCCATGTTCACGGGCGATATCGAGAGTGTGGCTGCCTGGAATATCGAATCGGCGGCTGACGATTTTGACTTCACGCATTGGTTCTCCTTTGGGGAGCTCGTGAGAATGTGAGAATGTTGGACTGTGAGAATGTAAACACGGTCCGTCCACACTCCCACATTCTTACAAGCGCGCAGCGCGGCCCCACACTCCCACTCATTTCAATCCCTCCAATATTTCATCCACTTTCTCGGGAGTCAGGTTTTCGTAGAGCGTGTCGTTGATCTGCATTACCGGCGCCGTTCCACAGGAGCCGAGGCACTCCACCTGCGAAAGTGTAAATTTCCCGTCGGGTGTCGTCTCTCCCACATCGATCCCCAGTTTGTTTCTTAGATATTGCAGAATCTCTCCTTTGCCGCAAAGGGAACACGAAAGAGTCCGACAGAGCTGAATATGATACGTTCCAACCGGTTCGAGATGAAACATCGTATAGAAAGTGACGACCCCATAGACCTTCATTGGCGGCACGCCGAGGTAGTCGGCCACCACATCGATCGCATCCATCGAAACGTACCCATCCTGCTCCATCACCTTCCAGAGTGCCGGCAGCATCAGCGCCTCTTTGCTCGGATACCGCTTTGCAAGTGCTTCCAACTCTTCTAAATTCTCTTCCGTAAACGCAAAACCCATCATATCTCTCCCTTGGCGGCGCAGCCGCCATCCCAATGACCAATAACCAATGACCAATGATTAGCGAAGCATTTCATCGATCCATCTCCCCCGCTATGATGTTCAAACTGCCCAGCGTCATGATGGCGTCGGCGACCTGATAGTCGACGATGATTTTCGGATAGGCCTGCATGTGCAGAAAACTCGGTGCGCGCACCTTCACCTTATAAGGCGTTCCGCTTCCGTCGCTGACGATGTAGAAGCCGAGCTCCCCGTTGGCCGCTTCGAAGGCACCGTAGTACTCACCCGCCGGAACTTTTACCCCTTCGAAGATCAGTTTGAACTGGTTCATCGTCCCTTCGATCGTATTGTAGACCTCCTCTTTCGGGGGAAGAGTCACGGCACGATCATCGACATTGACGGGCCCCTGGGGCATCCGCTCGACGGCCTGTTCGATAATACGAATGCTCTGAAGCATCTCTTCGAACCGGACCATCATCCGGTCATGGGTGTCGCCGACACTTCCAACGACCATATCGAAATCGAAGGTATCGTAATAGTAGTAGGGGTCAGCGAAACGGAGATCGTAGGGAACGCCGCTGGCCCGGAGATTGGGTCCGGTAAATCCCCAGCTTACAGCATCCTCCGCAGAAACGGGCGATATCTCCTGTACCCGTTCGTTGAAAATGCGGTTTTTCGCAACCATGCGGAGGGTTTCGTCGATACCCTGGCGAACCTTTTTCAGAACATCGTCCAGATCCTCCCTCCATCCCTCGTATAGGTCATGGGTCATCCCGCCGATGCGCATGAAACTGTTGGTGAGCCTCGCACCCGTCAATTTGCTCAGAAAATCGTAGGCGTCGTTGCGGGGGTTGAAAAGGTACCAGTAGTTGGTCTGGGCGCCCATGTCGAGCAGCCCCGCCGCCAGACAGACCAGATGGTCGATGATGCGCGAGAGTTCGGCGAGAACGACCCGTATGAAAATGGCACGGTCAGGGAGTTGTATATCCAGCATCTCTTCGACCGTTTTGGCGAAGGCGATGTTGTTCATCAGCGCAGAACAGTAGTTGAGCCGATCCGTATAGGGAATGATCTGGTTGTAGGTGTGAGTCTCGCAGCTTTTCTCGAAACCACGGTGCAGGTAGCCGATCTCGCTGGCACCCGCGACGATCCGCTCCCCGTCGAGGGCAACGATGGTCCGAATGGTGCCGTGGCTCGCCGGGTGGGAAGGACCGAGGTTGAGAACCATCAAATTGTCATTTGCCAAATCGTACCCTTCCGTTTCGATCAGCGGCCCCAGCTCGTCCATCATATCCTGGGTTTCGGTGCAGAGGTGGCGCCGGTCAATGGGATAATCCTTGCGGAGAGGATAACCTTCGAACTGCAGATGGTTCAGAATACGCTTGAGACATGGATGGTTTTTGAAAACGATGCCATACTGGTCATAGACCTCCCGTTCGAGCCAATCGGCAGAAAGAAAGAGCGGCGTCAGAGAATCGACACCCTGTTCCGGATCGTGAACGGCCACTTTGAGGGCCACCGTTCGTGCAAAATCTTCGTGGCGGAAAAGGTAGAGCGTTTCGAAACGGGTCGAAGGCGGTTTGGGAGAGGTCAGCCAGTCGACTGCCGTAATCTCCAGAAGCATCGTATACCTTTGCCGCTCTTTGAGAAAAGATGCGGCACGGAAAAGTTCCGTTTCATCGACCCGGATGACCGGCATACCTCCCATTTTGCCCGCCACTTCGACGGAAGAGGCCGCCCTTTTGAAGGCCTCGAAATCAAAAGTTTCACTGCTCATCGAGAATTCCTTTGAAGTCGGGGCGGCGGGGTTTGAGAGCCGGCTCTTTCCAGAGCATCTTCTGAATCTCCACGACGGCGTCCAGCAGCGCTTCGGGACGAGGGGGACATCCGGCGATATAGACATCGACCGGGACGATCTCGTCGATCCCCTGGAGCGTCGTATAATTGTCGTAGAAACCGCCGCTGCTGGCACATGCTCCCATACTGATGACCCATCGGGGTTCGGGCATCTGGTCATAAATCTGTTTCAGAATCGGTGCCTGTTTCATGCTGACGGTTCCGGCTACCACCAGCAGATCGGCGTGGCGGGGAGAGAATCGAAGGACTTCGGCGCCGAATCGGGCGATGTCGTAGCGGCTTGCCGCCGTCGCCATGAATTCGATAGCACAGCAGGCCGTCCCAAACACGAAAGGCCATAGCGAACTCTGACGTCCCCAATCGATGACGGCGTCAATACGCGTAGTGATGACCGAATCGCCCAGCATATTCTGCTCGAGAAGTTTCTGTGTCGTCAGATCCATTTGAGTATCCCAGAACGGTAGACATAGATCAGACCGCCAAGCAGCAGTCCCATGAATACGAACATCTCCATCAGTCCGAACCAGCCCAGTTCACGCAGATCGAGAGCCCAGGGGAACATGTAGAGCACTTCGACATCGAAAATGAGAAAAATGACGCCCACCAGAAAGAAACGGACATTGAACGCATCGAAAGGATCTTTCACCGTTTTGCGCACACCGCTCTCGTAGACTTCGTTCTTGCGCGGATTGTCGCTTCTGGCACCGATATAGCGGGTCAGATGGAACACCGCCGGCAGGCCAACCACCAGGACGGCGATAATCGCGGAGGATAGCAGCAGAGAAGCTGTCATACCGATCCTTGTTTAATTTTAATGGGATATTAACGTAAAAGAGTTGCGAAAGAGATTAAATGGTGAAGTATCTACGGTGTACGGTAAATGGAAAATGCATTTCGAAATCCGTTCTCCGTTTACACTCTTCCTTTAACCGTTTAGCACTATTTGCTGCCGCAGATATAGCGGACATCCTCGGGAACGTAGGCGCTGTGGGGAATGTTCGCCTCGCTCTCCATTCTGTCGCCGGGCAGCAGGTCGAGGGTGACGCCGTTTTCGATGATCTGCAGAGACCCCGAAACGATCCACCGTACTTCGTGGTGGGGATGGGTGTGCTCGGCATAGTGCGTTCCTGCCGTATCGGACCATACAAAGATATTGAAATAGCCCTCTTTTTCGAGAATCCTGCGGATCTGCGTTTCGCTGGTAACGCCGGTCTGTTCGACTATAGAACCCATCTCAAAGATCCTTCGAATCGACGATGAACGTGACCGGTCCGTCGTTGTGGATCTCCACATCCATCATGGCACCGAACTCCCCCCGCTGTACCGGAATATACTCTTCCAGCTTTTCGCAGAAGATTTCATAGAGGCGTTCCGCTTCGTTCGGCGGCATGGCGTTGTCGAAACTCGGACGACGCCCTTTTTTGACACTGCCGGCCAGTGTAAACTGACTCACGACGAGTGCCTCCCCTCCCATATCGAGGATGCTTCGGTTCATCTTCCCCTCCTCGTCGGCAAAAATACGCAGATGGACCAGTTTCGGAACCAGTTTTTCGATATCGCTTTCACCATCTCCTTTAAGAACGCCCAGAAGAATGTTGAGCCCCCGGCCGATGTGGGCGATCTCGTCACCATCAACGACGACAGACGAACGGCTGACGCGCTGGATCAGGGCAATCACTCTTTTTCCTCTTTTTTCCGCCTCTTCACTTCGGTTCCGTTTTCGCCATAGCGCTCTTCGTACTTGTTGGCGTGATACCCTTTGATGATCCACACCATGAAGAGAACAAACCCCAGGCTCATGATGATATCCATAACCGTTCTCATATCAATCCTTTAAATATTCCATAATTCTGACGAACCGCTTCATACGCGATGATCCCGACACTGATCGAAATATTGAGACTCCGCCCCTCCGGCGTCATCGGAATCGTGATGCAGCGGTCGGCATGTCTCTCTCTGAGCGGTTCGGGCAGGCCGGTCGTCTCGCTGCCGAACAACAGCCAGTCACCCGGCTTGAAATCGGCGTCGAACCAGGGGCGTTCCGTTTTCGTCGTCGCCAGCCAGAGCCGTTCGTCCCCATGGGCTTCCAGAAATGTATCGAGAGAAGGCCAGATAGTCGGGGCCAGTTTGTGCCAGTAATCGAGACCTGCCCGTTTGAGACGCGCATCGGTGATTTCGAACCCGAGCGGTTCCACAAGGTGAAGCGATGCTCCCATGTTGACACACAGCCGGCCGATCGTTCCGGTATTGGGTGCGATCTTCGGTTCCACAAGGACGATATTGACCATTTCACGATGACTCCATAATAAAGTGGTAAAATTGTAACCAAAAAGTGGAGTGTCCGCGATGAAACGACTGGTTCTGTATGGATTGATACCTCTGCTCTTTATCATCGGATGTGCCAAAGCTCCGATTACCGGACGTACCCAGATCATGATGGTATCGCCCCAACAGGAGCAGGCATTGGGATTCCAGGCCGAGCAGGAGATTTTGAAAAAAGAGAAACTTTCGACCGATCAGGCACTGATCGCCCGAATTGAAAGAGTCGGTATTCGCATCGCCAAAGCGACCGGTCTCAATCTCGACTGGAAATTCTACGTCATCGACAAACCCGACGTTCCCAATGCCTTCTGTCTGGCCAACGGACACGTCTTCGTCTATACAGGTATTTTGAAATATGTCGACAATGACGCCCAGCTCGCCACCGTCATGGCACACGAGATCGGGCACGCCATCGCGCACCATGTCGCCGAACAGGTAAGCCTGGCGATGATGACCAATCTCGCCGCCACGGCTGCAGCCATCGCCATCGACAGCAATGTCGACTCGAGCGGCGAAAGAGCGGCTTACATGGCAGCACTTGGACTGGGTGCAAACCTGGGCATTGTATTGCCCTACTCCCGGATGATGGAGTCCGAAGCGGACCATATCGGACTGATGCTGATGGCCAAAGCGTGCTACGATCCGCGGGAATCGATCAAGTTCTGGGAAAAATTCGCCAGGAAGGGAGAGGAGCCCATCGTCTACTTTTCGACACACCCCTCCTCGGAACAGCGCATCGCACAGATCAAGGAGCTGATGCCCCAGGCGATGAAAATCTACCGGGAAAACGGATGTGACCAGCAGGCGACGCCCGAGCCCTTGCAACTTCCTACGATGAAGTCGGTCAATCCCGATTCACTCGGACTGCCAGTCGAGTAGTTCAGCATCGGCCATATAGCCGAGTCAGACGCTCCATCTTTTCAAAAGGGGCTCTCTCCATCTGCTCCATCGTCATCCGCCAGCTCCAGTTTCCATTCGGATCGCCGGGTCGGTTCATACGTGCAAACGAACCGAGTCCCAGAATATCCTGCATCGGAACGACGCTGAAAACCGAAACCGATGCCATCGCCTCCCGGATCATCGCCCAGTGTATCTCGTCGTCGTCACGACTCAAATACTCCAGAATGTACGACTTGTTCGACGCGTTTTCGAACCATCCCAGTGTCGTGTCGTTGTCGTGCGTACCGGTATAGATCACACTGTTTGCAACACCATTGTGCGGAAGGTAGGCATTTTTGGGATCACCGTCGAACGCGAACTGCAGAATCTTCATCCCCGGAAGATCGAAATCGTCGCGTAGCTTTTCCACTTCCGGTGTGATGACGCCAAGATCCTCCGCGATGATCGGCAACGAACCGAGTGACTCTTTGATCACTTCGAAAAACCTGTGGCCTGGCCCTTCGACCCACCGACCGTGTATGGCGGTCTCTTCGTCGGCAGGAATGGACCAGTAGGCTTCGAAGCCGCGGAAATGGTCGATACGAACGATATCGTAAAGTTCCAGGCTCTTCTTCATACGGAGTATCCACCATGCGTAGCCATGCTGTTTCATCAACTCCCAGTTGTAGAGCGGATTGCCCCATCGCTGGCCCGTCGTACTGAAATAGTCGGGTGGCACTCCCGCCACATGTGTCGGGCGGCAGTGTTCGTCAAGCAAAAAAAGTTCGGAATGCGACCAGACATCGCTGCTGTCAACCGATACATAGATCGGCAGATCTCCGATGATCCATACACCGTGTCGGTTTGCGTAGGCTTTCAACCTGTTCCACTGCCTGTAAAAGAGATATTGCAGAAATTTCTGAAAGTCGATCTCCTCTTTCAATTGGTCCCGTTTTTTCGTCAATGTTTCGCTCTCCCGTCTGACGATCCGTTCCTCCCATTCGTACCAGATTTTCCCCTGGTTCTCTTTTTTCAATGCCATGAAAAGAGCGAAATCCTCCAGCCATACACTCTCTTCTTCGCAGAACTTTTCGAATATCTCTTTTTCCATATTGTCAGCATTCTGACGAAAATGGAGAAATGCGTTTTTCAAAAGTGGAAGTTTGTATGCACTCACCCATTCGTAATCGACAGATGTTTCGTTGAAATCGGACCGTTTTCCGGAAATATTTTCAATCAGCCACCCATCTTCCTGAAGCAGATTCAGATCGATCAGCAGTGGATTGCCGGCGAACGCGGAGTAGCTCTGATAGGGAGAGTTGCCGTATCCCGTTGGACCCAGCGGCAGAATCTGCCAGAGTCTCTGGCCGCTCTGCGCAAGTTTGTCGATCCACCGATAGGCCTCTTTGCCGAAAGTACCGATTCCATAATCACCGGGAAGTGAGGTGGGATGCAGTAAAACGCCGCTGCGCCGGGTTGTGAAAAGCGGTGGCTTCTCCATCTACATATTCCTTTTTCATCGTTTTGGCTTATTTGCTGATGATACAACAGTATATGGCGGTTATTATCTCCAAAGACGGCTGATAAGCCGCTTGTTATGTAGATCGCGATATTATTTAACAATAAATCATGCAAGGATTGCTATCATGCACAAGAGTGACATTCTCATCATCGGAGGCGGACCTGCGGCAATGGTCGCGGCGGGGACGGCACGCCAATATTATCCCGAAAAAAATGTGAGCGTACTGAAAAAGAGTGACGAATCGATGGTGCCGTGTGGCATTCCCTATGTGTTTGGTCCCCTGCTCGAATCGGTCGAGGACGACATGATTCCATGTGGTGACATGGCGGCAAAGATGGGAACCGAACTGATTGTCGACGAAGCGGTGGATATCGACTACGACACCAAAACGGTCGCTGGAAAAAGCGGCGAAACCTACGGGTACGAGAAACTGATCATCGCAACCGGATCGATCCCAAAAATACCCGAACAGATCAGAAACTACGATGCCCCCGGTGTCTTCTTTGTCCCCAAAGATCCCGCCTATATCCGCCGAATGCACGATGCCGTCGCAGGTATGAGGAAAATTGTCGTCGTCGGCACCGGCTTCATCGGTATCGAAATCGCCAACGAGTTCTGCGACACGGGAAAAGAGGTTGCACTGGTCGGATCACGTCTGCTCAAGCACTCCTTCGACCCGGAAGTGAGCAGCTATATGGAGCAGATCGTCGAGAAAAAGGGAATTGTCCATTACAAAAACCGACGTACCTGTGAAATCGTCCTTGACAGTGATGGCCACGCCTGCGGCGTGAAGTTCGAAGATGGCGAAACGATCGCATGCGACGGCGTCGTTCTGGCCACCGGATATCGTCCCAATACCGAACTTGCCAGAAAGAGCGGTCTTTCGATGCGCCAGGGCGAGACGATCTACGTGGACGAATATATGCGTACGACCCAACCCGACGTTTTCGCCGTCGGAGACTGTGCCGAAAAGCGTCACTTCATCACCAAACGCGGCATACCGGTGATGCTGGCCTCCACGGCAACGGCGGAAGCGCGTGTGGCCGTCGCCAACCTCTACAGTATCAACCTGGTCAAATCCTTCTCCGGTACCATCGCCATCTTCTCGACTGTCGTAGGCAATACCTGCTTCGGTTCGGCGGGCATCACCGAAGAGGATGCCAAAAAACAGCGGATCGACATCGTCTCGACCGTGGTCAAAGTGACAGACAAACATCCCGCCAAACTTCCCAATACCCATGAACAGGCGGTCAAACTGGTGGCCAGTCGCGCCACGGGCCAGCTTATCGGCGCCCAGGTCGTCGGTGGCATCGATATCGGCGAGATGATCAATATGCTGGGTGTCATCATCGAAAACCGGATGACCGTCTTCGACCTGCTGGGTCTGCAGGTGGCGACCCACCCGCTGCTAACTTCCGCACCCACGACCTACCCGATTATCGTGGCGGCGCAGAACCTGGCCGCCCGCTACCTCTCGAAAAAATAGG
>NZ_JAOZPV010000070.1 GCF_029932565.1 Hydrogenimonas sp. | reverse complement strand
TCTCAACGCTTGACCAATGACCAATGACCAATGACCAATGACCAATGACCAATGAGCGGCACGTTAAGCGTCTATATCAAAACTGTTGTCCCATCGTAAATTCGAAGTTGGAGGTTTTGTCGCCATCCTCTTCCATCAGCGGATAGGCGAAAACAAGGCTGATAGGCCCCATCGGTGAAAACCACTCAATTACAGCACCCGTACCGGCTCGGGTAAAATCATCGAAATTGTCGTCTCCAATCATGCCGTAGTCAAAGAAGAAAGCCAGACGCATCTTGGCCGACTCGACAAGAGGAATACTCGCTTCGACCGAATTGGAAAAGGTATATTTGCCACCCGTTCGATATCCATTCTCTTCGCCACCGATCGACCCCGATTCATATCCGCGGACAGTCCGTACACCACCCATGTAGTATTTCGCACTGATCGGCAATTTATCGTCATATCCGAAAACACCGAGACGCGCTTTGTAACGCAGAATCAGATCGTAATTGATGTAATCCTCCATTCCCTGAAAAATGGAAAAATTCATATAGTTTTTGTTGTATTCCGCATCGCCGCCCAAACCTGCGAACTGGGAACTGATCCCGAAAATCATCCCGTGACGAGGCAGATAATAGTCATCGGTGTTGTTAAAGCGCAGACTGAGCGTACCGGCACTCGTGACAAAATCGTTGTTGGCATAAAATTCATAATCCGGAAATTCCGGATCGATATCGGAAAGCTCTGTCGAGTAGTATTGATACATGATGGATGCATGCCAATACCGTGCAATCTGCCGTCCGAGCGATACAGAACCACCGAACCGTTTTTCCGTATAGTCGTAGTTTTCGAATTCGTTGTGATAGATATTGAACCCCGCACTGTAGTCGCTGTCCCAGACCCTGGGATTCGTGATATTGAAATTGAAATTTGTCCGATGGCGGGAGAGATCGGTACTGAGCCCCAGTGAGAGGCCGCTTCCGAAAATATTTCTATCATTGACGGCGGCATTGAAAATGATGCCGTCATAACTCCCATAGCCACCCCCGACCATAATGTTCCCTGTTTGCGCCTCTTTGACATTGACAACCAGATCCATCTCATGTTCATTGATACGCCGTTCGTCGATGACGACATTTTCAAAATATCCGGTACGCATCAGCGCCGCTTTGGAATCTTTCATATCGGTCAGGTTGTAGAGATCGCCCGGGGCCAGGAAAAGTTCACGTCGGACTACCCGGTCCAGTGTCCTAGTATTTCCGGATATTACAACATCGCGAATGTAGACTTTGTCACCTGGAAAAATTTTGTACTTGACAATGGCAGTATGGTCTTTCTCGTTTTTCGAAAAATCGGGAATGATTCGCACATAGGCATACCCCATGTTTGCAACGATCTCTTTGATCTTTTCCATATCCCAACGCAGATCGTCGATATTGAAGACATCGCCCGCATCGACCTTGAGGTCATCTTTCAAAATGACCGGATCGATCACCGGTTTTGCAAGTTCGACCTGAATGTCTTTGACCGTATAAACAGCACCTTCTTCAATTTTAAAATCGAGAATGGCGCTATACTGATTGAAATCGACACGCAGCAGCGGATCGTCGACTTTTGCATCGAGATAGCCGTGGCGCATATAAAAATCACGGATACGCGGAGCTTCATATTTGAGCTGGTCGATTTTCACTTTACCATCGTTGAAACCCCACATCCAGCCCATAAAATCGCGTTCACGGTTGGCCATGACACTCTCGATATCCTCTTTTTCGAGGTATTCCGCACCGCAGAGATTGAGCTTTCTGATAATGATGTTTTCACCTTTGTTGACTTTGAACTCAACTTTGACGCTGCCGGTTTCCAGTGTTGTCACTTCCGTTTCGACGACCGTATCAAAGAAGCCTTCCGCTTCGATGGCGCCACGAATCAGAGCTTCCGCCTTTTCGATTTTTCGCTCATCGTAGATGTCACCTTTATGAAGCCCTATTGCAGAGAGCAGCTCCTCGCGTTTGTTCTCTCCGTATCCACTGAAAATGATTTGGGAAATAACCGGCTTTTCCGTGAAATGGAATGTCAAAACTCCGTGCTCTTCAGTCACCCAGATATCTTTGAAATAGCCCTGTCCAAAGAGTTTTCTGATCGCCTCGTCCACTTTTTCGATATCGATCTCTTCACCGGGGTGTATGCCCGTTATCTCCTGAGCTATATCATTGGAGAGGTGCAACAAGCCCTCAAATTTGATCTCTTTGATCTGCTGGGCACTCGCGAATACCACCGTCATCAAGATGGCAGACAAAATACGTTTCATTTATTTCCTCATTGTCGGGCATCAATTTACAAATTTCGCATAAAAAGGCTTCAAGTCTATCATTTTTTCGATTAAACCCGAATTATGATGATTGAATCGATTAATCTCTATCAAACGGACTCTGCGTTACAATTTTAGACTTTTTATCCACGGGAGCAATGATGGTTGTTGGAATTGTTGGATTGGGCCTAATGGGAGGATCGATGGGACTCGCTCTTCGAAGTCTTCCCCAGGTAAGTCGTATTGTCGGACATGATCATAATCCCCACCACTGCAACGAAGCGATCAAGCTTCATCTCGTCGATGACATCGTGTCGTGGGAGGAACTCAAACGGAGCGACATTATCTTTCTGGCCATTCCGGTCGAAGGGATCATCAAGGCACTCAACAACATGACGGATGTCTCTCCGCTCTGTACGATCATCGATCTTGGCAGTACCAAAGCGAAAATCGTCGACAGTATTCCGAAAAAAATCCGGAAAAACGTAGTGGCAGCCCACCCGATGACAGGAACGGAAAAATTCGGTCCGTCGGCTGCCCTTGCCAACCTTTATCGCGACAAAATCGTCGTTCTTTGCGATCTCGAAGAGAGTGGAGAGCTGCAGAGGGCGACGGCCAAAACGATTTTCCGTGAACTGGGCATGAAAATCGTGACAATGGATGCTCATGAACACGACCGCCACGCCGCGTATATCAGCCACCTCCCCCATGCCATCAGCTATGCCCTGGCCAACGCCGTCATGGCGCAGGAAGATGCCGAAAACATTCTGATACTCGCCGCCGGAGGGTTTCGCGACATGAGCCGTCTGGCCAAAAGCTCTCCGCTCATGTGGGAAGAGATTTTCAAACAGAACAGGAGCAATCTTCTGGCCGCGATGGACCATTTCGAAGAGGAACTTCGCGTCTGTCGGAAACTGATCAACGATGCCGACTGGAAAGGGCTCTACAACTGGATGGAAGAGGCGCAGAAACTACACGATATTCTATAAAAATATTGCATTTGGCACTCAACCAATACCCCGTGCCATTCCCGCTTATAGGGATTTTCGAGATGGGCTCTAATCCCTTTTCAACTCTTTCATCAATTTCTCGAATGCCTTTCTCTCCACCTTCACCGCTTTGCCTTCAAAGATTGCCGCATAGATGTTCTCTGCCATCTGCGCCGCCTCTTTCGATTCGGAAATATAAGGCATAAGCCGCTGAAGCATCACTGCATCACCTCCAACGGAATAGAGTGTGAGTCGCCTCTTTTCCCTTCGTCGTCGTCCCCATCGCATCAATAGATACATCACGCCCATGCCCAGCAGAAAAGCCAGGGCCAGATTCATATAGATCCACATCATATCCATCTTCCCTTCCCATTTCAATACGTTTTCACTCTTGCTACGGATATGTGAAACAGCCGCTCCCGCTCCTGTCACTTCGATCGAAATCGGCTCACTCGCAGCCGTTTCAATCCTCTCTCTGTCCGGGTCGAAATAGCGTATGCCAAATGACGGAATCGTAAAAGATTTCTCGGCGATAAGCACATAGCGTTTCTCCCATGAGCCTCGGTATACCCCGTGACTGTAGTGCTGTTCGATCTTCGGCTCCTCGCCGTAAATGGTCACACCGTCGATCTGAAGAGACGGCAATTCGAAATCTTCGATATTCCCTTCGGCTTCCACATGCACCATCAATGAAACAGGATTGCCTTTTTCGACTCTCCGGGGAGATGCTTCCGAATGGATTGTAAAATTTCCAACGAGCCTAACTCCTTCCGGAAGGGGTTCGACATGCAGGTCGACCGACCGGCTCGAGAGGGTTATCCATTGCGGCCGACGCACGATGAAACCGAATGCATCCCGAATCTTTTTCGTCATCGCCACCTTCACTTCGGCAGGACCTATCGTCAACGTTCCGGCAATCTGCGGAAAAAAGAGATAGTGGATTTCATGTACCAAATAATCTCCCTCCGCATACGTACGTTTTTTGTCGACCCGTTTGACCCAAAAGTTCTCATACCGTATCGGAACGAAATCGACATTCATGACCGGGATATCGCGCTTCTCCCTGAATCGGATCGTCACGTCCACCATCTGTCCCACATAAGCAGTAGTCCGACTCGTTTCCATTTCGATTTTGAAATCATCCGAAATCCGTTTCCCTGCCGGTTGGACCTGCACAAAGAGAGGATTCGTTTTCTCGACTTTTCCATCGACGACAACCTCATAGGAAGGAATCGTCACACTTTTTTTCGGAGTGAACGCGAAGAGTTTGATCCACTTCACCACCGTACGGTTCTCTTCGAGCCGTTCGAATCGCTGCATACCCTCTGTCGTTACGTTGTATTCATCTATCGTTGCTATATCGGGAAATCGGATATCTTCACCCTCTGCCTCGATCGTCATTTCGACCGATTCACCCGCAATCACGGGATTTTCATCCACACTCACCTTGACTTCGGCAGCCAGGGGAATCAGTGCCAACAGCAATAGAATCACTCTACCAGGGATCGACATCGCTATCCTCCTCTGGTTGTGTAAGTGGATAGAGCTTGGATTTGAGCGGCTGCCTCGCGATCAACCGCATCCATTTCTTCTCTTCTGCCTGACTCAGTTTTCTCGTTTTGGTCCGCTTTCTGTTCATACCGGGAGTCTGCGACCGCTCATTGGATGCGGAAGCAGCCGATGAATGTCTCTTCTCTTTTTTCTTCTCCTTTTCTCCTTTCGAACCTTTTCCCTCTTTCGGATTCTCACGAAGCGCTTTCATTACCAGTTCCAGATTGTATCGTGCATCCGGATCCTCTCCCAACGCGAGCACTTTGCGATAGAGCGCGGCTGCCCGCTCCAACGTACCGAGTTTTACCTGGCAATTGGCCATATTATAGAGTTTTGCCTGTTCCACAGTCCTATCGGAAGTTACGACTTTCTCATAGGCATCGCATGCCATTTTGTATCGGCCGCTTCGATAGTAGCTGTTTCCAAGATCGAACCATACTTCGCTCTTTGGCGTATGTATGGCAAGTTTTTCAAAAGCGTCCGTACTCGCTTTGTAATCACCTTTTCGATACGCCTTCTCCCCCTTCTCGATCAATATGAAATCGAGTACGCCGGCTTCCGATTCCGTGTGAATTCCCGATATCATAAGCACGATGAGAAATCCGGCTGCCCGTCGCCTTCCCATCCCAACCGAATAGAGTGCGAAAGGGAGTATTACCAGCGCAAGTACCAAAGGATAGTAGAAAAGTTCAATACGGCGATGAACGATTTTTTCATAAGTTTTCGAATCTGCCGACACGTTCTTCAGAAACTCGATGATTCTTTTCTCATCACTCTGTGACAGCGAGGCATCGACATAGATCCCTTCCGTCTCACTTGCGAGGCGTTCGAGCTTCGTATTGGCCCGACTCACGACAATCTCTCCCTCTCCCTTTCGTATCATCGTATGACTATCGAACGGAATCGGTGCACCTTTGGATGTGGCGACCATCCATACGATCACACGAAGATGATGCTCTTTGGCCTGTTTCACCAACGGTTCAAGAGCCGTTTCGCCACCATCCGTAACCAGCAACATCAGCCTGTCCGAACTTTTTTCAAGCAGTTTCGCTGCCCCTGCAATCGCGGAAGAGAGCTTCGTACCTTTTGCTGTGACCATATCGGGCGAAACTCTTTCGAGCAAAAACGCAAGACTCTCACGATCTGTCGTCAACGGGGCTATGATAAATGCGGAGGTGGTGAATCCAACGAGACCGATACGACCGGCGGGAAACTTGGGCAGAACCTCTTTGAGCTTCTGTTTCGCGAACTCCAGTCTGTTCGGATAGAAGTCAGCCGCTTTCATCGAGTCCGACAAGTCCAGTGCGATGACCAGATCGACGCCGCGTGTTTTGACATGCTGTTCTCCCTGTTCGATGACCGGTTGGGCAAGTGCCAGCGTCATAAAAAAAAACGAGAGGAACATCAGAGTATTATGGCCGGCACGTCCGAGGCCATCCCCGCTGATACGCAGCCGTTCAAGCGTTTTGGCATCAAAAATACGTTCAACAACATCTCTGTTCGTCGAGATAAGATAGATCAGAACGGCGGCAGGTATCAGCATCATATAGATGAATTCCGGAAAGAGGAACTTCATATCACGCCGCCTCGCTTCGATTCAACAAAAAGAGGTAAGCGAGCAGAGACATCGCCGCGACAAAAAGAGGATAGCTGTAGAGATAGGTGGTTTTCGTTACCGGCTGCTGTTCCACCTCGGAGGGCTCCAGTGCATCAATCCCGGCATACACTTTTTCGAGCATGTTCGGATTGGATGCCGAAAAAAATTTTCCTCCCGTTTTTTCCGCCAGCTGTTTGAGTATCACCGGGTCGTAATCGTGCGAACGTCCGACGCCGATGGTGTAGAGTTTGATGTTATACTGTTCCAGCAGCTTTTCGGCCACCTGCAGAGGAATCTTTCCAGCGGTATTGCGCCCATCGGTCAACAGGATCATCACTTTGCTTTTCGCTTCCGAATCTTTCAGCAGCTTCGTTCCCATAGCCATCGCATCGTAAATGGCTGTACGCTCACCGGCCATCCCGACTTCCAGATAGGGTACCATCGCCGCCAGAACCGCATGATCGAATGTCACAGGAGACGCAACATAGGCGAACTCTCCAAAAACAACCAATCCAAGCCTGTCATGTCGCCGTTTTTCGATGAAACGCTTCAGCACCTCTTTAAGGGTTTCGAACTTGTTCTCCTTCTGTACGATCGAAAAACTCTCGTCCATGGAACGGCTCGCATCGACGACCAGGACCATATCCCGACCGGGTGCATGCGATGGAACCAACTCTTCGGTCATAACGGGCGATGCCAGCGCCACGATCGTTCCGCTCCATACCATCCATTTGAATGCCTGCATCAACGAGACGTTTCGGACAGTTTTGGCAATCCGCTCCACATGAGGGAAATAGAGCAGATCGAGGCGTAGCGGACATTTCCATTCACACAGGAGAAAAAGCGGTATAGAGAGAAAAACCCATGAGTATTCAAAGTGCATCGTGTGACATCTCGATAAAGAGTTTCATGAATCGCTTCGTCTCCTCATCCAGGAGCGGAACCTCTTTTTTGTATTTGTAACGCTCAAGCCGGGGAATGAGTTGTTCTAGGATCTCTTCACGGCGTTTGTCTTCCGCCAGCAGGCGTCCATATTTTGTCATAATATAGGCTGCTTTTTTGGCATTTCCATAATCGATTCTATCGAGCTGTTCAAGCCAGCGGATACGTGGATCGATCGCTCTGTGGCTCTGCCACCATCTCCATGCAAAAAATGTAATCGTTCCTGCAACAAGCAGCCCCACAACGAGAAGACCAAGAAAGAGATAGATCGATATATCGGGAATCGGCAGCAAAGGTTTGATATCGCGGATCGGCAATTCGTTCGGATTCACACCCTGCCTCCAAAAAGCTTGATCAGTTTGCCAAACGGGTCGTCATCGGTATAGATTTTGACAAAACGGATTCGATGTCTGTGCAAATGGTGATAGAGCGCTTTGTCACTGGCGATGATGTGGGCCCGATATTTTTCGACGCTGCGTTGTCCGAAATGGGTCTGCAGAGTCGAACCGTTTTCCGGATCAACCAAATGGACCTGTCCGAGCGGCCTGGGATGCTCTTCGAAACGATCCCGTACGATCACGGCGATCACTTCATGCCGTTTGCTTAGCAATCCAAGGTCCAGAGGCGCCAGAAAATCACCGATGACAAAAAGCACACTCCGCCGCTTGATACGCCGGAAGAGTTGACGCGCTCCATCAACATAATCGGCTTCTCTTCCCAATACACGCATCGCATCGATCGACTCCACAAACCGATTGACGCCAAAAAGCCGTTTCGTCGCTCTTTCAACGTTTTCCACCGACTTAGTCACAACCGCCCCGGTAAAAAGATCACCGTTTTTCACGGCGGAATAGCCAAGAATAGCCGCCACCTCCGCGACGACCTCCTGCTTGATACGATGAGTACCGAAAAAGAGGCTGCCACCCATCATACATGCAGCCACAACATGGAGTTCCCTCTCTTCGTGAAAGAGTTTGACATAGGGTTTCTGGAGTTTCGCCGTAATGGTCCAGTCGATCTTTCGGATGTCGTCACCGATCTGATATTCGCGAAGTTCACTGAAATCGTAACCCTCGCCATGAAAGAGAGAGGGGTTGTTACCGATCATCTCCGAAAAAACCTGACGCTTCGTTTTGATCAGCAGCGTTTTGAGCCGTTTGTTCACCAGTCTGCCCTATGGAATCGCAACAGTTTCGAGCACTTTGTCGATCACGAGATCGGAACTGATCTCCTCCGCCTCCGCTTCATAACTGAGAATGATGCGGTGACGGAGAATCTCCTTGGCCACATAGGCGATGTCCACCGGCGAAACGAAATCCTTGCCACGCAGATACGCTTGCGCACGGCTCGCTTTGTAGAGGTCGATCGAAGCACGCGGACTTGCCCCGTACATGATCCATTTTTCGATCGATTCGAGACCATATTTTTTCGGTTCGCGCGTCGCGAAGATCAGATCGACGATATACTTTTCCACCTCTTCATCGATGTGGATTTCCCTGACACTCTTCTTGATGGCAAAGATATCCTCTTTGCTGGCTACTTCCTGGACATCGCCCAGAGCATCGTTCGCTACACGTCGTGCGATCTCCAATTCCTCTTCCGGTGTGTTGTAGCCCACAACCAGTTTCATCATGAAGCGGTCCAGCTGGGCTTCGGGAAGATTGTACGCCCCCTCCTGCTCTACCGGGTTCTGTGTCGCCATTACGAGAAACGGCAGATCGATTTTGAAACTCTCTTCGCCAATCGTTACCTGACGTTCCTGCATCACCTCCAGCAGTGCCGACTGCACCTTCGCCGGTGCACGGTTGATCTCATCGGCCAGTAAAAGATTGGTAAAGACCGGACCCTGTTTGATCTTGAACGTATTATTCTTCGGATCGTAAATTTCTGCACCGATAATATCACTGGGAAGCAAATCGGGTGTAAACTGCACCCGCTTGAAGGTAAGTCCAAGCGCCCTGGAAAGAGCATTGACTGTCGTCGTCTTGGCAAGGCCAGGCACCCCCTCGAGCAAAATATGCCCGTCACATGCCAGCCCGATCAAAAGCCCATCGATCATCTTTTCCTGACCAACAACCACTTTTTTGATTTCATTCCGGATTTTATCGATTATCTGTCCCATTACGACTCCATATACATAATGAACGATTGTAGCGGTATTTTTATTATAAGTGTGTATATTGGATGGGTTAATAAGTTTTTTAATTCTGGGATATTCAAGAGTATATAAGAGAG
>NZ_JAOZPV010000069.1 GCF_029932565.1 Hydrogenimonas sp. | reverse complement strand
CGGCGGAGCCGAGAACTGATAAAAAGAGCGTGCAGTATCCCGGCGAGATCAAAGTCAACGTGATACGGGAGACGCGGGCGATCAACTACGCGAGATAGAAGCTCTTTTCGATCCGAGCCATGCCGGCGGCGCATGGCTTGTTTATCAACTGACTCGATGATTTCTGCGTAAAATCATTTATCAAACTTAAAAAATAATCAAAAAGTCATGCAAAACAGTCTGTAGTGTTGCAAAAATAAGAAGCACATTGTACAATACGCGCAATATAATTAAAAAAGCCGATATTTATTTTGTTATACGCATAGGAAGGAGAAACGATTATGTCAGAAGCACGAACGCCGAATCGCTGTGGGCAGATTCAGGCTTATTTCAGACGTGAAGAGCGCTACGAAGGGCTTCAGCTGGTCTTCAAAGAGCACCCTGAACTCAAAGAGGAGATTCTGCGGGCAATCGAGGAGACGATTAAAGAGACAGGAGACAAACCGGTCGTTTTTGAAAACAGCGAAAAGGCTGGAGAAGCGCCGTACGCGTTCTATGTCGAATTCAACGACGATTACGACAAAGAGGGCGGAAACTTTTTTGAAGTGCTGCTGCACAAACTCGGCATCGAGAAGTGCGAAGAGTAAAACTGTAAAGATTCGAGCCGCGTTCGAAGCGGCTCAGCGAAATCACTGCTATTTTGAACTGCTTCCGGCAAATTGCCCGGTTTCCTCCACATTTATTTCAGAGTCGTCATACGGGTCCAGGTGAATATTGATGAGCCAGTCGGCTTTCGGATCGATCACTTTGATCTTCTCCTCTACGTTGTCCCCGATCCTGTGTGCTTCGAGCAGCGACATTTCCGGATTGAAAACCAGGTGGACATCGACAAAATAGTCACTGCCCGCTTTCCGTGTTTTGAGCCAGTGATAATCCGTAATGCCCGGTTCGCTGACGATGACCTCTTTGATTTTTTCCACGATTTCATCTTCGAGTGCCACATCGAGCAGCATCAGGATACCTTCGTGAATCAGCTCGTAAGCGGAATAGATGATATAGATGGCGATCAGAATACCAAGAATCGCGTCGACCATGAAAAAGTCGGTGAAATAGATGACAGCCAGCGAAATCAGGATGGCCCCGTTGCTCAGGAGGTCGGTTTTGTAATGGAGGGCATCCGATTTGATGACCATATTCTGAGTCACCTTCGCCACATGGTTCAGATAGGCCACCAGTGCACCCGTCATGACGATGGAGAGGAGCATGACGCCGATCGATGCGTCGAGATGTGTGATCGGTTCGGGGTGGATGATCTTCATAATCGCTTTGTAGCCGATGAAAAGACCCGACATCGTAATGATGACGCCTTCAATGACCGCCGCAATCGCTTCGACTTTTCCCAGCCCGTAATTGAACTTTTCACTGGCCGGTTTTTCGGCGTTGGTCACGGCGAAGTAATTGAAAAGTGAGACAGCGAGATCGAGACCCGAGTCGATGGCCGAGGCGAGAACGGCGACCGATCCGCTGATGATGCCGACGATCAGTTTGACGATAACCAGTATCGTGGCGACCGATGAACTGACGATCGTGGCTCTCTTTTGCATTGTCATACTGTTTCTCTCCGGAACTTTTGAGATGAGGTCTAATTTTACTATAATCCTCTTTATGAATATTGAAGAGATCATCAAAGAACGTGAATCATGGCTCAGATGGAAAAATATTGCGCCGATCCGCCGCGCAATCGAGGCGTTGCCATCCATCAGAGATGTTGATGTGGAGTTGGGAGACTGGATTACCCTTCGAAGCGATTCGATAACCGAAGAGAGTGTTGCGCAGATCGAAAAAGTGGCCAGAATGATGATGCCCTGGCGCAAAGGGCCCTTCGATCTGTTTGGTGTGAAGATCGACAGCGAATGGCGGAGCTTCAAAAAATACAACCTTCTCAGACCCTATCTCGATCTCGAAAACAAGCGTGTCGCGGATGTCGGCTGCAACAACGGCTACTACATGTTCAGGATGCTCGAATTCAATCCGAAAATGGTTCTGGGTGTCGATCCGTCTCCTCTTTTCCGCTCGCAGTTCGACCTGGTCAACCGTTTTGTCGGCAGCGATACGCTTCGGTATGAGATGCTGGGGATTGAACATATGCGCGGCTTTGCCGATATGTTTGATACAGTGTTTTGTTTGGGAGTACTCTACCATCGGAGTGATCCGATTGTTGCGTTGAAATCTTTGAAGCAGAGTCTCAAACGGGGCGGGGAGCTCATCCTCGATACTTTTATGATCGAAGGTGACGAACCGATCTGTCTCGTTCCGGAATCGACCTATTCGAAAATTTCCAACGTCCATTTCATTCCGACAATCCCTGCACTGGAACATTGGTGCAGGAAAGCGGGGTTCGAAGGTTTCGATCTGCTTGAAATCGTCAAAACCGAACCCGATGAGCAGCGGAAGACCGAATGGATGCAGGGCGAAAGCCTGCAGGACTTTTTGCACCCCGAAAATCCCGCATTGACGGTCGAAGGGTATCCGGCTCCCAAACGTCTCTATATCAAAACGTATAGGAAATAGAAGATGGCGGAAGAGAGTAACGAAGAGATCGAAACGGAGCAGGGATCTACGGAATTTCCTGGAAAAGTGGAACTGCGTACGCATCTGCGTATCGATCAATCATTGTGCGGGACGCTGGTGGAACTGGATGTGGGATATGCCAGAGTCGAACTCGATACCACCCGTGAAATGGTTGTCGATGAGATGGGGCTGGTACACGGTGGATTTACCTTTGCAGCGGCCGATTTTGCTGCGATGGCGGCTGTCAACGATCCCAACGTCGTACTTGTCAGCAGTGAATGCCGTTTTCTTTCCCCCGTCAAAGTGGGGGATCGGGTCGTATTTGAAGCGAAGGAACTCTACAAAGAGGCAAGAAAACGCAATATTCACGTCGTCGGCTATTTCGAGGATATCAAAGTATTCGAAGGGGAGTTTATGGCGGTCGTACTGGAGCGCCATGTGCTCAAGCTCAAGCTCGTCAAAGACGAGGAGTGAATTTTAGAACCCATCTCAAAGATTCCCGCCTATGCGGATTTTTGAGATGGGTTCTGGTGAAAAGTTAAAAGTTGAGGATGCGGCTATGCCGCTTCCATTTTCCCCAATGACAAATTTCCAATTTCCAATTTTTTAAATCGCTTTGATCCAGTAGGGTATCACCCGTTTTTCGGCTTCGAGCGTGGTATTGGGTCCGTGGCCCGGATGAAGCGTGACGTTTTTGGGGTATTCCATAGCCCGTTCGAGACTTTTTTTCATCGCCGTCGGATCGGAGTAGGGAAAGTCGACTCGACCGATCGAGCCTTTGAAAAGAAAATCTCCACAAAACCAGATATCGCCCAGTTCGATGGCGCTCGTACCGGGGGTATGTCCGGGAAAATGGAGAAATTTCATGCCGATCCCTTCGATGATAACCGTTTCGTCCGGTTTGACGGCGACATCGGCCCGGCTCGAAGGGGTTCCCTGGGAAAATGGGTCTTTCTCGAGCATGAAAACGTCGCCTTCGGGACAGTAGATGGGAACTTTCAGCCGCTCTTTCAGTTCGGCATTGCTCCAGACATGGTCGAAGTGGCCATGGGTATTGAGGATGGCGACGGGGTTCGTCGTGTGGGCGATGACCCACTCCGTCGCACCGACGCCCGGGTCGACGATGAAATCTTTTCCGTCGACGGTCACGATATAACAGTTGGTCTGGTATGCGCCCATGGGCTGCATCTGAATCTTCATGCTATACTTTCCTATGGAATTTTTCAAAGAGACACTGCGTGCACTGCGTGAGAGCGACCCTGAGAAAAAGGGAGGTCTCGTTGAGGTATTGTACACAAATTTGAAGCGAAAACGTCTCGTGTTCGATCACGATTCACCGGTCGAAACGGTGGAGGAACCCTCCTATGCCTCCATCGTGACGATTGTCCGCCCGCGTGACGTTCCGAAACGAAAACATTTCGACAATCCCGAAGGGCAGGGCATTCTTCTGCACGCCATCGCCCATATCGAATACAGCGCGATCGATCTCGCACTCGATTCGGCCTATCGCTTCCGTCATATGCCGTTTGATTACTACCTCGACTGGATCGAGGTGGCTCACGACGAAGTGAGACATTTCGGGATGCTCGATGAATTGATGAAAAAAGTTGGGGTGACATATGGCGACTATCCTGTCCATACGGCACTGTTCGACGCCGGAAGAAAAAGCGGCGGCGACGTTTTGGAACGAATGGCTGTCGTACCGCGCTATCTGGAAGCGAACGGTCTGGATGCCAATCCGAAAATCATCAAACGGCTCAAAAGCTATCCTGCATCGCCGATGCTCGATGCCATAGTCGACGCATTGACGGTTATACTGGATGAGGAGGTCTCGCATGTGGCCAAAGGGGACCGATGGTTCAAAACGGTATGCGAAGAGAGGGGGCTCGATACGTCTGTCTATTTCGACATCATCGACCGTTTCTACCCGGGACTGGAAGAGAAAACGCTGCAGCTGAACATCGAAGCGCGGCGTGCGGCCGGATTTGCCTGCAGTGAATTGAAGCGTATGGGTGCGAAGAAGTGCGACTGATTGGAATCTAACTTATATCTCCCGATTATATATAAAAGCTGTTATTAATAATTTTTTCAGTATTATAGATCAACACTTTTACAGGAGCATGACGTGGCACGAGAGATTCCTTTTTTCAAACCCGATATCAGCAGTGTAGAACGCGAACAGATCGAACAGGTTCTCGATCTCGAGGGTGAAACGAAGATCGTAGACCTCGAAAAGGCATTTGTGAAAAAGACCGGTGCAACGTATGCCGTTTCGACCAACAGCGGTACATCGGCACTTCATCTGGCCATGTGTGCGATGGACCTCAAACGGGGCGACAAGATCATCTGCTCGGTCAATTCATTCCCGTCCGTGCCGGAAGTCGTCCGCCATTTCGACGCCGAACCGATCTTCGTCGATATCGACAGTGACGATTTCAACATCGATCTCGACGCATTCGAGAAGGTTCTCGAGGAGAACAGCTCGAAAAAGCTGAAGGGGGCCATCATCAATCATGTCGGGGGACAGCCGACCGATCTGGACAGACTCTACGATATCGCGACCAAATACAACATCAAAATCGTCGAGGATGCGAGCGATGCGATGGGTGGAACCTACAACGGCACACCGATCGGCGCCACAGGTGCCGACATTACCTGCTTCAGTTTTTCGCCCCATATGAAACACTCCATCGCGAATGCGGGCATGCTGCTGTGCGAAGATGACACGCTTTACGCGCGTTCCATTCTGCTTCGCAACCATGCGATCCAGTCGGACGGATGGGACAAATACGGCAACCTCGAATATATGTACGATGTCGTCGATATCGGGTGCAAATATGACATCAGTGTTCTCGATGCGGCCTATGCACTGGCGCAGTACAGCCGCGTGGACAAAATGATCGCCCGCCGCCAGGCGATCGCGAAAATGTACGACGAAGCCCTCGACGGCATCAAGCATGTGACACTGCCCACCAAGAAACGCGACCATATCTACCAGCTCTATATCATCCGCATCGACCGGAACCGCGACGGTTTCGCCCGTGCGCTGAAAGAGAAGGGTGTCCATACCGGTCTGCACTACATTCCGCTCCATCTGATGAGCTACTACAAACAGAAATACGGATTGCGTGTCAACGACTTCCAGCAGGCGCTGCAGACCTATCAGCAGGTGCTTTCGCTGCCGATCTACCACAATATGAGCGACAGTGACGTCGAGTATGTCTGCAATGCTGTCAAAGAGGTCGCTGCGGCGCACATCTGATGCACCCTGTTCAGTGAAAGAGGTCTGTCGCCTCTTTCACTGACATCTCATTCCATGCAGATCAAAACTCACATCGTACATTTCTTCGAACACCTCTATTACCGACCCGAGTGGTACCATTGGATCGTCGCTTTGGCACTTCTTCCTCTCTCGTTGCTCTACGGTTCCATCATGTGGATTCGACGTCGCATAGCCGTACGAAAAGATTACGATATTCCGATTATCAGTGTCGGCAACCTTCTGGTAGGAGGCAGCGGAAAGACACCGATGACGATCGCGTTGGCAAAACGGTTCGACAAACCTGCCGTGGTTTTGCGCGGCTATGGGCGAAAGAGCAGGGGAATGGTTGTCGTCAGCCAATGGGGAGAGATAAAAACCGATGTCGAAACCAGTGGAGACGAAGCGATGCTGCTGGCTCTCTCTTTGCCGAATGCCACCGTCATTGTCAGCGAGGATCGAAAAAAGGCGATCGAGGAATCGAAGTCGTTGGGAGCGGAAATCGTTTTTCTCGATGACGGATTCAGCAAAGTCGATATCGAAAAGTTCGAAATTCTGCTCTTTCCGCGTTCCATTCCGAACATACTGCCGTTTCCTTCCGGTCCCTTTCGTGAATTTCCTTTCGAAAAAAGATCTGCCGATCTGCTTCTGACGGAGGGAAAGGATTTCGAGCGTATCGTTACGTGCAAGGGGTGTGACGAGCCGATGCTTCTGGTTACCGCAATCGCCAATCCCGCGCGGCTGGAGCCCTTTTTGCCCCGGGAGCTTGTCAAAGAGAGACTGATTCTTCCCGACCATGCCTGGTTCGACAAAGGGGCGATTGAAAAGAAGATGGCAAAGGCCGGAGTGGGAAAAATTCTGACGACCGAAAAAGATGCCGTGAAACTGGAAAGATTCGGATTTTCGATGGCCATATTGAAACTCGAACTGAAACTCGAACCCGCTATTGCGGAGAGGGTGGCCGATTTTATGCAGAATTACCGGAATATCAGATGAAACTGTTCCGAGAAAGCAGACGGATGATGCGCCCGATCCTCGCGGTTTCTCTTTTTTGCGGAGTGGTGACCGGCCTGTCGGGAAGCGAAATCTATCGCTATCCGCCCATGATAAGCAACGAAATGAATGCATCTGCCTACGACTGGAACGCGCTGAATACGAAGTGGGTCAACATGCGTGCGCTGGCGATGCTCGCCGTGGATGCCGCCCATTTTTACCAGGATGACAAAAGCAGAGATCATGTGGGTGACATGAGTCATTACGACCGTTTCGACATTCGGGGGCTGCGACTCGGTTTTGGCGGCACGATCAACTTTGAAACACCATGGGTCTACCTGGTGACGGGTTCGATCAACTCCGTTCAACAGGATTACGACAGCTCGACGACCGATCCCTTTACACTGCTCGACTGTGAGCTCGGCATTCCGATGTGGGGAAAATATGGACGTATGCAGATTGGCAAAATGAAAGAGCCTATTTCGATGGAACGATCGATGGGACTGGTGTTCGAGCAGGTCATGGAGCGCCCGATGCATCTGGATGCACTGCTTCCTTCGCGCAATATCGGCATCACCTTTTCCGATCTCGTGTGGAACGAAAGAATCCACTGGCGTGCCGGCTATTTCAATGACTGGCTCGACGAGGACGACCTCGATTATGAAGAGTCGAATCGCCAGTACATAGGACGAATAACAACTGTCGCCTATGCCGATCCGGACAAGGAGAGGCTTCTTCATCTGGGTGCATCCTACCGTTACGAAGATATACAGGAGGGAAAAATCCGTTACGATGTCGGGCCGGAATTCTATTTTTCCACATCCTGGCTCGATACAGGTGAATTTGCCGCGAAATCTTCCAATACGGTCAATCTGGAGCTCAGCTACCTCGACGGGCCCTTATGGCTGGCGTCCGAATATACGGTAACTGCCGTCGATTCGTCCACACACGGTGATCCAACTTTCTGGGGATACCATGTGGCGATCAACTACTTTGTGACCGGAGAACATCGCGGCTACAATTATCGTCGCGGTGTTGTACGGCGTATCACCCCGTCTCTCAATTTCAACGAAGGGGGGTGGGGCGCTTTGGAGCTTTCGGCTCGCTACTCCTATTTCGATCTCGATGACGGCGACATCGAAGGGGGAAAAATGGACATTGCATCGTTCGGATTCGTATGGCATCCGCGAAAAGCCCATCAGTTTCACGTGCAGTGGAGCCACGCCCATTGCGACGGCGGGGGCGGTGAAGGTGTCGATCCGACGATGAGCAGCCGAACCGACATCCTGCAGTTCCGCTGGGTCCTGGTGATCGACTGAAACGCGCTCTCATCGACTTTTTACTTCCAAACTGATATACTCAACGACATTGGAAACCATTTTATTCGGAGTAACAATGCAAAAGAAAATGCAAGTCGTCCAAACACTGCTCGACACGCTTCCTTTCATCAGGAAGTTTGCGGGAAAGACGATTGTCATCAAATATGGCGGTGCGGCGCAGATCAATCCCGATTTGAAAGAGAAGTTCGCACAGGATATCGTGCTGATGCATCTTGTCGGCATCCGTCCTGTCGTTGTGCATGGCGGCGGGCCGAAAATCACGCAGCTTCTGGCGGATCTCGGGATCGAAACGTCGTTTGTAGACGGGCAGCGTGTAACGACGAAAGAGGCGATGCGTATCGCCGAAATGGTTCTCAGCGGCGAGGTCAACAAAGAGATCGTTTCGCTTTTGAACGATCACGGCTCCAAAGCGATCGGCATCAGCGGCAAAGATGCCCACTTTATCCAGGCACGGGCGAAAGATCGCAGCAAATTCGGCTATACCGGTATCATCGAGGATATTCATGCCGAAGTGGTCCAGAACCTGATGAACGAAGATTTCATTCCGGTCATCGCCCCAATCGCGGCCAGCAAAGATCCGGGCGAACCCGGCTTCAATATCAATGCCGATCTCGCCGCGAGTAAAATCGCTGTCGCACTGCATGCCACGAAAGTCGTCTTCCTGACCGATACGCCGGGTGTTCTGGACAGTGACGGCAATCTGATCGGAACCCTCGGTACCGAAAAAATCGATATACTCAAACACGAAGGGGTGATCAGCGGTGGGATGGTACCCAAAGTCGACGCCTGTCTCGAAGCGATACAGGGAGGTGTGGACAAGGCGCATATCATCGACGGCCGCATCGAGCACTCGATTTTGCTGGAGATCTTTACCAGCGAGGGGATCGGAACGCAGATTGTCCATTGACATTGTGGGAATGTGAGAATGTTAGAATGTGAGGAGGTGACATGTCGAAAAAGATTTACTGTATTGCGAGGTTTCGGGCGAAAGAGGGGAAAGATGCCGAGCTTTTCGAGGTGCTCAAGGCACTGGAGCCCGATACACTGCGGGAAGACGGGTGCCTTCAGTACATCGTGACGCGGCGGATCGAGAATCCCTGCGCGGGCGGATCGGACGACTATCCGATCGTCTTCAACGAAATCTGGGCGGACAGGGAGAGCTTCGAAGCTCACTGCAACCGAAAAGCGATACAGGAGTTTTTCCAGACGCAGTGCCTGGACGAAAAAGGGCTGGCCGAAGCCTGGGACGTGAACGTCTACAGCGACGAACCGGTCGATTACGATGCGCCGCGTTTCGGGGTGGGGTGTGAGTAGAACCCATCTCAAAAATCCCCATAGGCGGGAATGGCACCCAAAAGGTGCGATAACGAGGCGAAAAGCGCAAGGCGCAGCCAAAGCTGCGTCGAGCATTTTCAACGAAATCAGCGTGCTTTTTGGGTGCCACCCTTACGGGCGGAGCGCTTTTGCCCCCTCTCTTTGTTGGTTCTCCTTGACGTGGCTTTGGCCACGCCTGCGTCGAACCGCCGCGATAGGAAGCAAAATCGCTTCCGTTACCGCCTATGGGGATTTTTGAGATGGGTTCTAG
>NZ_JAOZPV010000068.1 GCF_029932565.1 Hydrogenimonas sp. | reverse complement strand
GCACGTCCCGCGCCTCTTTGGTCTTGCCCTCGTGCAGATATTTCGCCGCCAGCTTGAGGGCCTGGGGATAGGAGACGAGCGGCAGGTTGACCGTCACGATGTCGATTTCGCTCTGCAGGGTTCCCAGCAGACGCCTCGCCTCCTGGATTTTGTTGTCATCCAGCAAATCTTTGACCAGTTTCAACGCCGCTTTGATCGACTTCGGATCTCCTACATACTCGACCGCCACGATCGAAGAGTCGATCGGCAGCAGAGCCGGCGCATCCTTGTGGGCCAGCACCACTTCCAACTTTCCGATCGCCTTTTCCAGATCCTTTTTGGCACCTTCGACATCCTTCTTGTCCAGTGCCGCGAGAACCTTCTGGGTCAGAAGGACGGCATCGACCGCCTCCTGGACCACCTCCACCTGTTTGCTTTGGGCTCTGCTTTTCGCGCTCTTAACCGCTCCCGCGCTCACTTCGGCGGAGGTCTCGGCCATCGCAAACGGCGCGCAGAGCAGTGCCGCTGCGGCGAAAGATATCAGCAGTTTCTTCATGATTGGACTCCTTTTTCCAGTTTTGTCTGGAAAATTTTAGTCCAACCGTGTCAAAGATTCTGCAACCTATGTATCATTTTGGGCGTTTGATACGGAATTTCTCGATTTTTCTGGTGTTGATCATGAAAAACGGAACGAGGAACAGAAGTTCCAGAAAGAGTGAGAGCGCCACGACCTTGACGGTTCCGGCGGGGTCGTCGGTATAGGGGAGGCCGCCCGTATTCATGCCGAAGAAGCCGGTGACGAGAGTCAACGGCAGAAAAATGGCGGAGATGACCGTAAGCAGATACATGTTCCGGTTCATCCGCTCGTCCACCTTGGCGCGGTAGAAATCGTAGAGGTTGTCGAGTTTTTCGATCGCCGCTTTGGCCAGGTCCCGGATGCGCTCCATATGCTCCAGCAGGTCGGTGTAGGCAAGCTCCCTGAAACCTTCCCGCTTTCTGTGGTGGCGCAGGAAGAGCTCGAAAGCGAGGGTGGCATGAAACATGAGGCGATGGATCAGCGACACATCCTTCTTGTAGGCCAGCCATCGCTGCATGAAGGCCGCAGGAAGCGACCCTTCGTAGAGGCTCTCTTCGAGCATTTCGATGTCGTAATGGTAACGCTGCATATCTTTGATGAGGCTCTCCGTCTTCTCGTCCAGAAAGGCGTGCATGTCCTCCAGCGTACCGCTCGCTTCCAGCTTTTTCGCATTGCGGTTGAAGCGGTAGCAGGCGTCCCCCTCGACGACGAAGGCGTAGGAGATGATCTGCAGCCCCTCCGCCGTCATCTCCGGAAGGCGCAGAATCAGGACGGCGTAGCCGTCGCCCAGCTCGAACTCGGAAGGGTGGCTGGCGTTTTCGATATCTTCCAGCAACAGTGCGTCGATTTTCATGTTCCACCTTTGATCAATACTTTTTTTCGACCTTTTCGAGCAGTTTTTTCACATCGTTGACGGCCAGTTTCTTGCGTTCGATGTTGATGATCCCTTCCCGTTTGAGCTGCTGGAGGTGGCGGTTGACAACATGGCGGACCGTCCCGATGAGCGAGGCGATCTCTTCGTGGGGGAGATTTTGCAGAAGCCCCAGGTGTCTGACCGGGTTTTTAAGATCGAGATTTTTCAGAATGAGCTTCATCAGACGGGTCGATGTGTCGTAGAGCGAAAGATCGGCCGCCAACTCCTCCACCTGGCGCATCTGCTTCGCCATGTAGGGAAGGAAGGCACGGTTGAAGGCGGGATTGGTCTCGAGCCACTCCCGTACCTTTTCGATCGGCAGCTCCAGCGCTTTGACATCGTCGAGCGCTTCGGTCATCACTTCGTGCCGCCTGCCGTCGAGTACCGTCAACACGTCGAACATGTCGTGGGGGCCGAGCAGGTAGAGCGTCTGCTCCCGATTGTTCTGTGGATTGTACTGGTAGACTTTGATGCGCCCTTCGATCACGATATAGAAGTGTTTCAGCGTATCGTCCGCATCCATCGCGGGCGAGCCTTTGGGGTATTCCCGTATCACGCCCACGCGGTTGATCTCGTCGATGAGCTGCCCGCTGATTCCTTCGAAGGGTTCCAGATGGGTCAGATGCAGCATCAGAAATCCAGCCCGAAACTCCCAAAGGCTCCCATATTCGGATCGGTATGACCCATCTGGGTACTCTTCGTGCGCAGCATCAAAATATCGCTTTTGGGATCGATGCCCTCCGGACAGACCGCCGTACATTCGCCGCACAGGGTACAGTCCCAGACGCCGTCGTGCTGTACGGCATCGATCTTTCCTTTGGGATCGCCCTCTCTCGGATCGGCCACGTATCGCCAGACACGGGTCAGCGCAAAAGGACCCGCGAAAAGCGGATTGGTTTCGAAAACCGGACAGGCGCTGTAGCAGGAGTGGCAGAGGATACAGTCGGTCTGCACTTCCGTGCGCTTCTCCTCTTCCAGTGTCACGACGGCTTCGTCATTCAAACGCTCCAGCCACGCCCCGGTCCGTTTCAGCGTCTCGAAACCGCCGCTCTGGTCGGTGACGAGATCTTTGATAACCGGCTCGAAGCGCAGCGGCTCCACCAGATCGCCCTCTTTCGGCTTGTAGGAGCAGGCCAGCACTTCCCGTCCGTTGACCCGCACGGCACAGCTGCCGCAGACACAGCTTCTGCAGCCAGACCGGAAGGTGAGCGTAGGGTCCTTCTTCGTCTTGATCGAAGTCAGCGCCTCCAGCAGCGTCACCCCCTCTTCGATCTCCCACTCCTGTACGATCTCCGCCGGCTGACGCGCCGCATGGTATCGCTTGATGGAAATGTTGATCATGCCTCGTCCTCGTCATCGTAATCTTCGCAGCAGTTGCCGCCCGTCTCGTACTCCTCTTCCCACGGCCGAAGTTCCCTTTCGACCGTCTCGATGAGCTTCTCCGCCTCTTCGAGCTTCTCCTCTGCCTTCTCGAGCTCCTTCTCGAGTCTCTCCGCCGTCAACTCCTCTTTGTTCTCATTTGTCATTCTCGATTCTCCGTTCTCAACTCCCATCAGGCCAGTCCTCCGAACTCGTTGCAGAGCGTCCCGTCGTGCTTCCATGAAAGCGAATGGACGCCGTCGTAGCTTTTCTCTTCCCGCGGATGGTCTTCCCGCTGATGGGCGCCGCGGGACTCCTTCCGGCTGATGGCGCAGACGAGTATCGCTTCGGCCAGTTCCACCATGTTGCCGAACTCGATGAATTCGATCAGGTTGGTGTTGTACTCCCGGCTCTTGTCGGCGATTCCCATGAAAGGGAGCTCTTTCTGCATCTGCCGAATGACCGAAAGCACCCCCTTCAGTCCCATCTCGTTGCGGACGATACCGACATTCCTGTAGAAAATCTTTCCCAGGAAATCGCGTTTTTCGTAAAAGTCGATCTGGTTCGTGAAATGGGGAATCGCCGCGACGAAACTCCTGTCCTTTTCGAACTGTTCGCTGTTTCGCGGATTCACATCGCCGTGCTGCCGGGCGAAAGCCGCGGCGTTTTCCCCGGCCTCCCTTCCGAACACGATGGTCTCCAGGAGCGAGTTGCCCCCCAGCCGGTTGGCGCCATGCACTTTCGAATTGGCGCATTCACCCGCTGCGTAGAGCCCCTTCACTTTCGTGCAGTGCATATGGTCGACATCGATGCCTCCCATCGTGTAGTGCGCCACCGGTTTGATCGGTATGAGGTCGGTCACCGGATCGATCCCTTCGTAGAGTTTCGCCAATTTGCGCTCCTGGGGAAGATTCTCCTCGACGAAGGCTTCGCCCAGATGGCGGATATCCAGAAAAACCTCTTCGCCGCTCTCCAGCTGTTCCCAGATCGCTTTGGCCACCTGGTCGCGCGTCAGCAGTTCGTCGACGAAATGTTCGCCTTTGGAGTTGAGCAGTCTGCCGCCGGCTCCCCGGGCGCTCTCGCTGATCAGGATGCCGCTGGACCTCAGCGCCGTCGGGTGAAACTGCACATACTCCAGATCGCTCAGCACGCATCCTGCACGGATCGCCGCCGCCACGCCGTCGCCCGTCGTTGCAGAGGAGTTGGTCGTGAAACCGCGGTAGAGGCCGGCGTACCCGCCGCTGGCGACGACAACGCTTTTGGCACCGATCGCCTTTACCTCACCCGTTGCCATCTCGACCGCCGTGACGCCAAGCACTCGACCCTCTTCGACGATAAAGTTGAGCAGATAGTATTCACTCAGAAATTCGATCCCCTGTTTCAGGGCGGTATCGTGCAGTGTATGAAGTATCTTGAGCCCCGTATAGTCCTGCGCATAACAGGCGCGTTTCCCGCTTGCGCCGCCCAGTCTGCGCTGGGCGACCCTGCCGTCTTCCAGCCGGCTGAACGGAGTGCCGATGCGATCGAGCCACCCGATCGCATCGGGTGCCTTTTCGCAAAGCCTGCGCACCATCCCCTCATCTGCAAGCGTATGGGCCGATTTGAGCGTATCGGCGATATGCGCTTCCACACTGTCGGGCTCGATATTGCCGATCGCCGCATTGATACCCCCCTGGGCCATCGATGTCTGCGATCGGGTAGGGTAGTTTTTCCCGAGCACACCCACCTTCGCACCTGCATCGTGGGCTGCAAGCGCCGCAGACAATCCGGCCCCGCCACCACCGATAATCAATAGATCGAACATAACGGTTCCTGCCCTCTTTTTTAGAGCAATTATAGCAGGACACTATGCTATACTATATAAAAATGGCCGCCGGGCTCGGTGAACCATAGAACTTTTTAGTCTGCTATATCGGCTGAACGGCGGATTCGGCGCGAAAGAGAGATGGCCGGAGACAAAACGAATCAGCTGCACCTGAAAAATCGAGGAAGAGACAACGACACGATCGTTGCCGGACCGGAGGAGAACGACGATGACACCCAATCAGCAAAAGAGAGATTTTCCTGCCGAGGGCGCGCTGCTTGCACGCGCTCTTTCGGACTTTTTCACAACCAAATTTCTGGCTCTTTCGACAGCTCCCTTTATCATTACGATCCTCATCGCATTCTTTTTTCTTTTTCAGCTCTCCGGCGAATTTTTCGACATGCTGAACGCTGCCGCCCAGGCATCGCAAAATCCCGATGCGGCCGCCGCACAAAACGAACTGGCCCAATTTGCGAAAGAGTATCCCATTATTTCCGCCATTCTCGGCAGTTTCCTTTTCAAGGCGGTGGCCGGAACACTCTTTTATATCATCGGCGGCGGCGTAGCCGTTCTGGTTTCGGTCATCATCGCCGTCATTGTCGTCGGGTTCTTCACCCCGATGATCGTTTCCGAGGTCCGAAAGCGCCACTATCCGAATGTCGAGCGCAACGCAACAGTACCACTGTGGGACTATCTGCTTTTCCTGCTGGGGCAGTTCCTTCTCTTTCTGCTCTTTCTCGTCGTTTCCATACCCTTCTGGTTCGTGCCGCTGCTCGGAATCGTTGCGATGAATGCCCCCTTTTACTTTCTTTTCCACAAACTGCTGACACGTGATGTAGCGGGTGAAATTCTGGATAAAAGGGAGATGCGCGAGGTTTTCGCACAGGCGAAGTGGCGCATCATGACGACGACGCTCATTCTCTATCTTCTCTCATTGATACCCGGAGTGGGTATTCTGGGACAGGTCTTTTTCGTCATTGTCCTGACGCACCAGTTTTTCCAGGAGGCTGCGCGTCTTCGGGCCGCACAGGTAGAGACCGCCACGAGCTGATATCGGCATAGCCAACGGGCGGTTCACCGGTGGCAGGGTTTGCCACAGTTTCGCCGCCCAGCTATCTCTTCGGTTCATACTCCAGAATAACCGGCTCGCTGAAATTGGGCACATCGTCGTAGGTAAAGACGGCATAGTATTTCTTCACATCGAGCGCACCGAAATCGTCGTAGGTCCAGTTGTCCGGCCCGCCGTAGAGCTTGTCGCCATCGTAGGGCGAGATGGGGCGGCGGAACGGGTTCTTGATGACGAAAACCCCTTTGAAATCTTTGTCGGCAGGATTTTTCCACGAGAGTTTCACCTTGCCGTTTTCGATTTTGTAGCCCAGGCCACTCACCGGCGCGACAGGTCGCCGGCGCTTGTGAAGATATTCGATAATCAGCCGGGGTGTGAACTCCGGATGCGAACTGTGCCACTCGACGACCGAATTCTTCACCAGCTTCTGTGCGCTGCTTGGACGCAACAAAAAGGCGATGGATGTCTTGTCGCGCAGCCGGTTTCCGAATTCCTGAATGGCATACGTGTCGAACACGAACACCTGCTCCTGGTTCTTGAGCTCGTTAACGCTTACGTCGTATCCGATATTTTCGATGATCTGGCGATTTTTGATCGCCTCGTAGTCTCGCTCGGCATTGGCATCGATCATCTCCAGATGAAAGCGGATATTCTCCTTGGCATAGACTTTGACCGGATTGAGAACGACATAGGCGCGTGTGATCTGCATGAACTCCCAGTCCGGCAGCGATCCCAGCTCGAAGTCGAACGTGGCATAGATCTTTTTGCCGTTTCCATCGAATCCGCTGACGATTTTCTCCTCTTCGATGCCGTCGGAACGAACCGTAAAACTCTGCCTGGGGAAAAGCTCCATACGGTTCGATTCGAGTGTATAGGTGATCTCGAGATGGGGTCGGAATGCGAGACCGCCGCCAAACTTCCCATACCCCAGATCCCACTGCATCATCTGGGAGGTACGCCCGACTTCCAGTGTTTTGGGTCCCTCGATACGAAAAACCACCTCCCTGTTTTTGATATGCTCCTGCAGGGCCCGGCACTCCACTTCGCTGAACTCCCAGCTTCGCCAGATCCCCTGTGTCAGGTGGTTCGACGCAGTGGGGCGCCCGACATAGGAGTGGATAGCCATCTTGTCGACATCCTCGAACTTCGTGATGTCGCCCAGAGTGGCGGGATCGACAATGCCGGCATCCCACTCACCGAACTTTTCCACCGTCACCCCGACACGGTTCATCGGGTAGAGGCGCAGACGCGCGTGTTTGATGATGGCATTGTCGGGAATCGTTTTGAGCGGAATCGTGACGATGGCGTAGCTGACCCCTTTGGCTTCGCTCACCCCCACAAACAGTGAGTTGACGCCGAAATGCGACGCGTTCTCCTTGAGCTTTTCAGCGACATAGCCCGTCCTGTCCGGAAGCGGGAAATAGGTACGGTGGAATTCATCGTCACCGACATGGGTCCGAACGGCCAGCACCGGGGCAAAGGGGGATTTGCGCCCCGTTTTCTTGTTGACGGCGCGAATGTGGTAGAAGTAGGGGGTGTCACTCATCAGATTCTGGTCGGCGTACCGGTTCGCCTGCGTCAGCCCCATCAGGTTGAAGGGACGGCAGTATGATTTTTCGCGCCGGCTGCGATAGATTTCGAAATAGATCTCTTCGCCGTCGCAGCAGGGGTAGGGCTCCCATTCGAGCGTTACATTGTCGATGCCCACATGAGTGGCACGAAAGTTTTCGGGGCGTGGCATCACTCCTTCGTGTGCATAGTTCGGCACCTCTTTGAGAGCAGCCAGCAGCGCAGGGATATGCTCGCGAATATGCTCGATCATGCTGTCGAGATAGTCGGAGATGTTCCGCGTACCGACTTCGACAACCGTAGCGACGATCCCTTTGGAGTAGTAGAACTCCCGCCCGCTTCCGCTGATGAGCTTCGCCGGGGGCTTGCCCTGATGGATGCCGTACTCTCTGTCACTGATCTTGCGGATCTCTTCGGCCATATTGGCACAGAGAACATTCATGTCGGTCGTGTCGATCGTATCCTCGTGGCGGAAATCGTGGGCAGGAAAGAAGACATTGCCCTGGGAGTGGTAGTCGAGGGCGATGGCGATGTTGGGATGACTCTCCACGAAATCTCTCAACGCGCGCGTTTCGGGCTCGCTGAATGGCTCGGGGCCGCCGTAGACGTTGGAGTCGGGTTTGTTGGATTTGACGAACCCGACGGGAAAGTTGCGGTTGAGGTCGACCCCATAGCTGCCGTCGGCATTCTGGCGGCGGTTTTTGCGCCAGAAACTGAAGTGGTTGCGGGAATATTCGAATCCATCGGGATTGACACAGGGAACCATATAGATGGCGGCATGCTCCAGCGCCTCCTGGATATCATGGTCGTAGGCGATGTTGCGATCCACCTGCTGCGCGAAACCGATCGCCAGTTCCAGCCCGATCCATTCACGCGCGTGGATCGTTCCGGTATAGAAGAGAGCCGGTTTTTCATGGGCCTGCCGGACGTTTTGCGAGATGGTCACCGCGATAATATCGCGTTTTTCCCATGTCTGGCCGATCACTTCGACGGCGAAAAGATCGGGGCGGCGCTCGGCCAGCTCCCCAAAGAGAGCCACCGCTTCGTCGTAGGAGTGGTAAAGTTGTTTCAAATAGTTTTCCTTAAATAAAAAGCGAAGCGTTTTTCTTCACTTTTCATTTTTCACTTGATAGCGATATGGTCGCGGATTTTATCGAGTTTCTTTTTACCCAGACCTTTAATGTTCAACATATCTTCGAGAGTTTTGAAAGGACCGTTCTTCTCTCTGAACTCGACGATCTTTTCGGCCAGTTTTTTTCCGATCGCCTTGATTTTCGAGAGAGCCTTCACACCCGCTGTATTGACATCCACCCTGCTGTGCAGACCCTCCGCCCAGACTTTGAGCGTCTGCTTGTCGATACCTTCGAGCTCGAGCAGCTCGTCAAGGCTTTCGATGTCGTGACTGTGGATGTAGCGGATCACTTCGACGGCGATATCCTCTTCCATGCCATGCAGCGTCATCAGTTCGGTCAACGTCACACTTTCGAGTGACATTTCGCTCTCTTCCGGTTCGTTCCGTACCTCTTCCCCTTTTTTCGCCTCCTCGAGAATGATATCGGGAATCTCTTCCTCTTTCTTGAGCGGTGCTTTGTGCAGATGCGAATCGTCGGGAATATCTTCCGGTATACTCTCTTCGGTCAATTCGATATCCCACTTGCCTTCTTTATCGTTGAGATAGTACGCCCCGTCGGTGGAAGGAATGTATTTGCTGAACTGGATATGACGCATCGTGCGCAGCAGAGAGGGGTTGATCTTTCCGAGCTCCTCCCAATTGTAGAGAGGAATATGCGGTTTCGGAAATCGCCCCTCCGAGAAATCCCACATCAGATACTGGCAGATCCAGTCGCGGAAGTAGGGGAATGCGGCGAATGCCGTAGCGCACTCGAGGATGTAGTATTTGCCGTCGTACTCGGCGATATCGCAGGCCCAGTACTCCGCTTTCGCCGCTTTGGATGCCTCCACTGCCAGCTCCAGCGCACCCATCGGCACGCCGTCGTAGGTCATGTAGCCGCCCTGCGACGTATTGGTCAACTCCATATCCTCGCCCGCCACACGCCAGAATGCACAGGCCGGTTTGTGGCCGACCAGCATGACACGGATGTCGGCACGCAGCGGAATGCACTCCTGGATGTACATCGGCATATACTTCTTCTCGTCGAAGAGTTTTTTCGCCTCCTCTTTCGACTTGACCTTGTGGACATAGTAGCCGCCGTAGTTGGAGGGGCCGTAGCTCCGCTTCACGATGATCGGGTAGTCACACCTCTCCAGATAGTTGTAGCCCTCGTCCCGATCGTAGAAGATTTTCGTCTTCGGATGGGAAAGATTGTGCTTTTCGCAGAAGAGGGTGACATTCTCTTTGCTTTTGTTGGCGAACTGTGTCTCGAGCGAAGGGACGAAACGCACATGCGGCAGCGCCTTGGCGATCTCACGGAAGGTTTCGTACGCGGTGGCAGGGATATTGCCGATGAGAATATCGATCTTCTTGCGTTTCACCTCTTTGATAAAGCGCTCCTTGTCGTTGCCCCAGTGGTAGACGACGGTTTCGATCTTGTCGGGCCACCC
>NZ_JAOZPV010000067.1 GCF_029932565.1 Hydrogenimonas sp. | reverse complement strand
GAATGGCACCCAAACGGTGCGATGACGAGGCGAAAAGCGCAAGGCGATGCCAAAGCATCGTCAAGGAGAACCAACAAAGAGAGGGGGCAAAATCGCTTCCGTTACCACCCATAGGAATTTCTGAGATGGGTTCTATTAGAATCAATTTAAAAGTCTTTTTCAATACAAAATATCTATAATGTCGCAAAGCATACGAAAAGGATAAGTAAGATGAAGACAAAAATTCTGGTATTACTGTTTGGTGTGGCTCTGCTGTTTGGCGGATGCAGCAACAAAGTTGAAGAGAAACCCATTGTCGAAATAGAAGAGGGGAGTGTGACTCCTGCTATCGTAATCGGCGAACCGTTCGTATCCGGCACGTTGAAAGATCAGTTCGGCAAAGAGGGAAGTGTCACTCCGGAAACGGAAAAGGTGATCATTGTATTTGGTAAGGCGACGGGACATCTTGTCAAAGAGTTCCTCAACAAAAAACCGCAAGACTATCTTTCTGAAAAGCATACCGTCTTTATCGCCGATGTCAGCGGTATGCCGTCGATGATCTTTAAATATGTGGCGCTGCCCGATCTGCAGAAACACAACTATCCAATCTATCTGATTCTCGAGAAGAGCGATTCGGAAAAATTCAGAAACGAAAAGTACAGCGATTACATCATGATCGTCGATCTCGACAAGAGTGTGGTCAAAAGAGTCGATTTCGTCACAACGGAAAAGGACCTTGAGCAGCGAATTGACTAAAACTCCTCTCAAATACTCTGTACGCATGCGGTCAATGCGAAGTAAACGCATTTGGTTTTAACACTCTATCTGCATGAAATCGTAGGCTGCTTCGACGGGACCGTCGAAGCAGCTTTTCGCTTCGTTCAAAAGCTCCACAATTCTGCCATCTTTGTCGTATCGCGGACTGATATGGTTTAATATGAGCCTTTTCACGCCCATTTGTTGTGCCGCCTCAGCCAGCTGTTTGGCCGTTGTATGCATAAATTTTCGTGGAAGATTGTCGAAGTCGTTTTGGGTATAGGTTGCTTCGTGGATCATCAGATCGAACGGTGCGTAGGGTGAAAAGAGCAGGGGATTGTCATTGTCGCCGCCTATGACGATGCGTTTGCCTTGTGTCGGCTTACCGACAAGCGTGTTGCCGTCGATGGACCGTCCATCGGCAAGCGTAACGGTTTCGCCTCGTTTGAGTTTCGCATAGATTGGGCCTTCCGGAATGCCCAGTCTTTTCGCTTTGGCAATATCGAAATGGCCCGGTTTGTCGTCGAATGTAACGACAAATCCGTACGTCGTGATAGAGTGGGACAGTTTGACGACATCGATCCTGAAACCCTCGTATCGCAACAGGGTGCCTTCGGATATTTCAAAAATTTTCAGATCGAAGGGAAGATTGAGTTGGGAGAGCCGCATGACGCTTCCAAGCAGTTCCCGAATGCCTGCCGGGCCGTAGATTTCGAGTGACGACTCCGAACGCTGCATTCCTTTGGATGCCAGAAGACCGCAGAGTCCGTAAACATGGTCACCATGCAAGTGGGTAATGAAAACACGCGAAAGGTTGTAGGCACTCAACGATGTTTTCATGATCTGGTGTTGCGTTCCTTCACCGCAGTCAAAGAGCATCCACTCCTTTCTGTTTTCCAACTGAAGGGCGATGGCGGAGACATTTCGTGTTCGCGTCGGCACACCCGCCGATGTTCCCAGGAACGTGATTTTATGCATGATCGTCTTCTCCGTTTCCTGCAATCCCATCCATCACGCTGGCAGCTTCCTTGAGCCTCTCTTTGTCGAAGTGGGTATAGATGCGTGATGTGTCGAGGCTGGCGTGTCCCAGCGCTTCCTGAACAAGAACGAGATCCTTTTTTTTGAGATAGAGCATCGTGGCAAACGTATGCCGCAGCATGTGGGCACCGTTTTTCTCTTTGCGTATGCCGGCCTGCATCAAGATTTTCTCGACAATGCGGCTGACATAGGCCTGGGTGAGGGGAGTGCCCTTTTTATTGCAGAAAAGCAGGTCGCCATCGCACTTTCGTAGCAAAAGCCACTCATGTAGATATTTTTTAATATGAGACTGTTTGATCACGACGACGCGCGCTTTGTTGCCTTTTCCGGTAATGCGGATGAGATAGACGTCACCTTCGGGTATCAGATCCCTGGTTTGGAGCTGCAGCGCCTCCCCGACCCGAATGCCGGTGAAAAGGATCAATTTGATAAGCAGACGGTTTCGTGATGCGACAGCGTTTTGAAAGGGGTGGGTCTCGATCGCCTCGATAAAGCGTTCCACCTCATTCTCCTGCATGTAAGAGGGGAGTTTGGTACCGCTCTTTCCGGAAAGGCCGCCCCAGTTTTTGAGTTCGATGCCGTAATGGTGGGCATTGCCGTTATCTTCGCCGTTCTGCTTGTCGACATAGCCGAAAAAGTTGATCATTGCGATACGGTAGTTCTTTTTCGTCGCGTCGGACAATCCGGCCGTCGCGGAGGCCAGAAAGTCGCTGATGAGCTCCTCGTCGATCTCTTTCATCGAAGCGAGTCCCATGTCGTTGAGATAGCCATAAAGCTTTTCCAATGGTTTGTAATAGGTGTTGATGCCGATCAGGCCTGCATTCCGGGCCTCTTTGGCCATCCTGGAGAGGGTTTCGATGGAGTCCACACCGGTACGCAATGTCCCGATAATACGTGCCAATGCCTGCGGATCTCTGACCTGGCGGTTGGAGAGGGAATTGAGCTTGGAGTGCAGATAGCGGCTTATCCAGAACAGGAGCGTTCTGTCGAAGCGGTTTTCAAAATCGAGCGGATAGCGCATTTTCAAATCCTTTAAATGATAAGTGAGTAGTGAGACACTCGCTGCCGCTCGTTTAGTATGTAGCTCTTTTCAATGCACAGATTTCCGTGTATAACCACAAGCTAACAACGTAAGCGCTCGCTACTAACTACCAACTTTTATAAGTATTGAAAACTATAATTTTCAAACTTTATTTTATCGACTCCTCCATTAAAATTTCCTTCGAATTTAATATGAACATATGTTAATTAACCGTATCAGCAAATATTAACAGTTGTTCAGTTAATATAGCTTGAAAGAAACAGTTGTTCATCTCTTGATGAACAGTCGTTAATACCAGTGAAAGCCCTATTCCAGGAGTTTTATCGAATGCCAAAACAGGTGAACACCAAACAGAAAATTGTCGAAGCCGCGATCGATTTGATCGCAAAATATGGATATCGGGGTGCGTCTGTACGAAAAATAGCTGCAGAAGTCGGAATCAGAGAGAGTGCGATCTACAATCACTTCAAAAACAAGGAAGAGATTTTAAAACAGATTATTGCAGAGATATTCGTGACCCCTTTCGAGTTCAAAGATGTGGAAGAGAAAGCGAAACGCGGGAAATCGTTTTTGAGAGAATTTGTCGTGGCTTACAAGCTGATCGCTTTCGATAAAAAGAAGGAGAAGCTCTTCCGTGTTCTGATGATCGAACTCTTTCAAAACAGAGTTCTCAGGGAGAGTTTTATCCAGGAGTTTCATCAGAAAGATATTCAGCAGATTTCGAAAGCTTTTTTCATTATGATGCAGGAGGGGCTGATACGTTCCGGCGATCCGATGTTTATGGCGCAGGAGTTTCTCGCTCCCCTATTCTATATACGCCTGCAGATCTCGCTGCTTCGTATCGATGCGGAGTCGACCTCCTCCATTGCAACCCACTTCGAGAAACATGTCGATTTTTTCTGGGAGTCGATAGCGGTCTAAAGGCTGGTTGCATATAACGGAACCAGCCCCGGTTATGAGAGGGATCCTCTCGTCAGCTGTACATGATGTAACGGATGGCGGAAGATTTGAGTTTCGGAACGTTCTCGGTATGTACGCCAACGATGATCAATTCGATATCGAGGCTGCCCAGGAGTGTCAGAAGCGCGTTTTTCGATGCTACATCCAGATCCAGATAGCTGCTTTCGTTCATTTTCACGTAAGCGGGAGCACTGTATTTGAGGTAGCTGTATTCCCCTCTCTCTCCGCTGAATCGGTTGATGCCGAAACGGATGCCATATTTGTTCAATTCAACCGAAACACGTTCGACGACGATCGGCTCGAGCGAAAGTATGTCGTGTTCGGAAATCTCCACATAGAGTTTGCCGCGCATATTTTCGGCTATCTCCTTGATCGTATCTTCGAATATAAAGAGTTTGTCGCTCTCCTGCAGCATATCCGCGATCATTTCGAATGCGATGGCATCCTGCGTAAAACGGTGCTTTTTCATATATTCGAATTCGAAATGCATCAGGTCGTATTCAAGACCGAGTTCGATAACGGCAGGTACATACTCTCCATATTTGATCTCTTTGCCGCCGTGGATGATGTCGAAAGAGAGAACATGTGTCACATCCTTCTGCTGTTTGATGTCATGGACGGGTGCCAGATGCGGTTTCAGCCGTCCATCTTTCAATGCCTTGGTGATGATTTCACGCCACTCCGTTTTGCCTACGGTCGGTCGTTTCGCATCATCCACTTCGTAGGTGATGATATGGTTCTCATTGTACATCGCCGCATCCGAAAGTGCGGAATCCACACAACTGAGAAGTTTGCTGGTTTGCATCTTTCGTTCATACTCACAGATGCCGATGCTCAGATTCAACTGGTTTCGCAGACCGAACTGTTCGCTCAGAAGCATATGCTTGCTGATGATGTTTTCTGCCAGATCTTTGGCGGTTGCGGCATTGTAGACCGGTAGAATCATGGCAAATTCTGTCCCGTTGATACGGGAAACGAGCGGTTCGTGAGCCTTTTCGGATTCCGCTTTGAGGATTTTGGCGAAATTGAGAAGCATATCGTCCATCTTTTTCCGCCCTATTTTCTTGTTCCCCTCGATCACACCGTTGATGCGAATCATAATGAGTGATCCTCTGGAACGTGTATCGTTTGCAAGCAGATATTCCGGCAGTTTGAGTTGGAAGTATCGGCGATTGAAAAGATCGGTCGCCTGATCGAGATAGAGCATCTCCTGGCTCTCTTTCATCGCTTCCGAACTTCTGACATAAAGGTCTTTGACACGCTTGACCATTGAGTTCATGGCGATAACGACATCATGTAGTTCAACGGTTGAAGGAACCTCTTTCTGTATGATAAAACGGTTGTGTATGACGCCCTCCGCCTGATTTCTGATACCTTCGAGCGATTTCAACACAACCCGAAGCACGAAATTCAGCAGAAGCAGGCCGATGATTCCAAAGATGACAAAGAGAGAAATCGTATAGAAAAAAAGTTCGTATAACTGTTGATAAACGGCGCTTTTGTCAGCCTGTACACGAAGTTTTCTGAACAGATTGTGATCGGCTTCGATCAACTCCTCGGCAATGGGCGCATCGATCGGAAACAGCTCGACGAACCATTCCGGAATCTCACCGATATCCGTGGATTTGGTTTTTCTATAGATTGTTTTGTTGGCATTCATGTTGATCAGTTCGATACTCTGATAACTGCCCGTAGCCATAATCTTATCGATGATGGAGCGGATTTGGTTTTCGTCTTCGATGATGGGGATGATCGAATCGTGCAGCGTTTTTGCCGCTTTGTTCGCATCATTGGCCAGTTCCGATTCAAAATAGGTTTTCGATTTGATGAAATAGACGCCCAGGACGCCTCCCAACAGCAACAACAGCAGCAACGATACGACAATTCCTATTTGTTTATTGAGTGACAAAACTGTCCTTTTCGGCTTGGATTTTTGAGATGGGTTCTAAATTGTATATAAATATCGGTTATTGTACTCTTAAGTTTTAGTCCGGCTTTCCGCCGAACGGATCGGCAGAAAGCGATGGTATGGGAAGTGTAGAATCAGTTGTCGGGAGTATAAGGTGTCAGTTCGAAGCCGATGTTGTTGAGGTAGAAGACTCCCCCATCGAGATTGACGGCGTTGTAGCCGTTTTGGCGGAGGAAATTGGTCACCATGCGCGTTCGGCTTCCTGTGCGGCAGATTAGCCCCACGAGCTGTTGTTTGTCCGCGATCCGGTTGTACGCTTCGAGGAATGCATCGACATCGTAGTTGCCAAAGTCGTCAAAAAAGGTGATACATTTCGAACCCGGTACGATGCCGGTCTGGCGCCACTCCATCTCTGTACGTATATCGATAACGGTCATCTCTCCGTTTTCGAGCATGTCTCTGGTCGGCCGGATATGTACCGCTTTGCCGATCTCTTCTGGTGTCATAGCGCTCCCTTTTGCATGAATGATCTCTCTATAGGAATAATGAGCGCAATTTTATCATCAATCGTAGTCTGCCGTTTAAATATGGCAGATTAGCTTCTCAGGCTAATTTTTTCAACAGTTTGCGATAGTGATCCACTCCCATGAAACTCTTTTCGAGCCGCCATCTGAGAATGAACTCGACGATCTCTTTCTTTACGTTTTCATCGAGGTTTTCGACACGTCCGAAATAGCGCAAATTGATATTCTTTGCCCTCTTTCTGCCCTCTTCCTCGATATAGGTAATGGCGATGATCTGGGCATATTTTCCCTCGGTAATTTGGCCAAGCGTTTCGTTGATCAGAGAGATTCCGGAGAGATTGATCGCTTTGTAGGCAAAGAGATTCCTGAAATCGCCGACTTTGTCAGAAAGCTGCAGTCTGCTGTAGAGCTCCTCGAGGCGTTTGAGATTTTTCTTGCGTTCGATCTCGTAGGATGAAATGGAGCTGGCTTTATCGGCAAGGGCTTTGAGCCGGTCGAGTTTGTCGGACATATTGACTCCATATTAAAAAATATTACACCAATTTTACCGCGTTTTTATGGTAAAATCAACACATTTCATCCAAGGAACCATTTTGGCGATCAAGACCCCTTTCGTTGCGACCGACAGCATCATCGAGTGCTTCGACTCTTCCGATGACTTTTTGGGTATCGTTCTCATCGAACGGAACAATCCACCCCATGGTGTCGCCCTGCCCGGCGGTTTTGTCGAGATCGGCGAAACGGTCGAAGATGCATGTCGGCGCGAGATGAAAGAGGAGACGGGGCTGGATATCGAACTTCGCCATCTGCTCGGTGTCTATTCCGATCCGGATCGCGATCCCCGTTTCCATACGGTTTCCGTCGTCTACGTGAGCCGCTCCCATGGTAACCCCGTAGGGGGCGACGATGCGAAAACGGCCCGGCTTTTCCATCTCTCTCAGATTCCATGGGAAAAACTCGTTTTCGACCACGCCAAAATTTTAACCGACTACATACGCTACAAGGACAGATCTTAAATGGATTATCTATCGATTACAGGCCCCTCACGACTCAGCGGCGACATCACCATTTCCGGTGCCAAAAACGCCGCCCTTCCGCTCATTGCGGCCACACTGCTTTGCGATGCTCCCGTCACGATCGACAACATTCCCGATGTGGCCGATATCAGGACGCTGCTGAAACTTTTCGAAAAGCTCGGCAGCAAATTCGTCTACGACGAGCACACCCTGACAATCGACAACGAAGCCATTCACAATACGACGGCGACATACGATATCGTCAAAACCATGCGTGCTTCGATTCTGGTGCTCGGGCCTCTTCTGGCACGGTTCGGGCGTTGTGAAGTGAGTCTTCCGGGCGGATGTGCCATCGGTCAGCGGCCGATCGACCTCCATCTCAAGGCGCTCGAGCAGATGGGTGCCATCATCGAGATCAAAAACGGTTATGTCGTGGCCACGGCACCCGATGGTCTGCAGGGTGCCCATATCATTTTCGACAAAATTACGGTGACCGGCAGTGAGAATATCATTATGGCGGCCGCACTGGCCCGGGGAAAAACGGAACTTATCAACGTCGCCAAGGAGCCGGAAGTCGTTCAGCTCTGCGAAGTGCTTCAATCCGCAGGCGTCAAAATCGAAGGTATCGGTACCGACGAACTCGTCATTCACGGTACCGACCGCCAGCCGGTCTGTTTCGATGCCTTCTCCATCATTCCGGACCGGATCGAGGCAGGCACCTATCTCTGCGCCGCCGCGATTACCTACAGTTCCATTACATTGAACGGTGTCAGACCCGATCACCTCGATGCTGTGACGGCCAAGCTGCACGAAGCCGGATGCCGAATCGAGAGCTCGGGTGACCGTCTCACCATCTTCCCTGCCGCGAGACTGAAGGCATTTGAAATTTCAACGACCGAATATCCGGGTTTTCCTACCGATATGCAGGCACAGTTCATGGCGCTCGCGACCCAGGCGGAAGGGGTGAGTATCATCGAAGAGCGCCTTTTTGAAAACCGGTTCATGCATGTCAGCGAACTCCAGCGCCTCGGTGCGAGCATCCATCTCAAAGGCAACACCGCCACGCTCAACGGCCCGATTCAGCTGCTGGGTGCCGATGTCATGGCGACCGATCTGCGTGCCAGCAGCGCCCTGGTCCTGGGAGGTCTCGCGGCCAGCGGCGTGACCAATGTCCACCGTATCTACCACCTGGACCGCGGTTATGAAGGATTGCACGATAAGTTGGAGAGTCTGGGTGCGAAAATAGAGAGATTGAAAGAGTAGCGGGCGAATCTTCCCCCTACTCCTCTTCAAAAATAATGATTTCGTAATTGTTTTTCGCCACCATGGCCCGATGGCTCGGAATAGTGGCATGGCTGCTTGCTTTTTCAAGCTCCTGGCGAAGGGAATCGATCTCAGCCTGCATCGCATCGATCTTCTCTTTCAGCTGCATAATAATGTCCACACCTGCCAGATTGACGCCGAGATCCCGCGTCAAACGCAAAATGAGTTTGATCCGGTCGATATCGCGCTGCGAATAGAGGCGCATCCGCCCCTGTGTACGGGATGGTTCGATGAGCCCTTCCCTCTCATACTGCCGCAGCGTCTGCGGGTGGATATTCAGAACCTTCGCCACCACACTGATCAGATAAACCGGCTCGTCGTAACTGTGCATCATTCACCTCCCGGTAGTTTTTCTTCCATCATTTTAGCAAGTTCCGGATCGAGCTCTTCGACTTTCGGAAGTACGATGTTGGCGATGAGATAGAGGTCGCCCTTCGTTTTGGTTTTGCGATTCATCGCACCCAGTCCTTTCACGCGGAATTTCTGACCGTTTTTCGTATTTGTCGGAACTTTCAGTGTAATCTCTTTTTCAAGTGTCGGAACCTTGATTTTTCCGCCGAACATCGCAATTTTCAGGGGTATGTCGATCGACTTGTAGAGATCGTCCCCTTTTCGTTCATATTCCGGGCTCGGGGCCACTTCGATCTTCAGAAGCAGATCGCCCCGCTGGCCGTTGTAGTTTTTGCCTTTTCCCCGAATGCGCAGGGTCTCACCCGTTTTCACACCGGCCGGAATACGGATGTCGAACGATTCGCCGCTGACGGAGATGTTGTGGGTTCCACCCAAGACGGCTGTGTTGAAGGGTATCGCGATTTTGGCATGGATATCGAGATCCGGTGCACCCATGCCGCCCATATCGAACCCGCCGAATCCTCCGCTTCCGAACCCACCGAATCCTCCGTGGGCCGAGCCACCGCCGAATCCGCCGAATCCACCTCCGAAAATGTTGCGCAGGATCTCTTCAAGGTCGACGTTGCCGCCCTGCCCCTGGGCGAAATCGTGGAAACTCTGACCGCCGAACATCTGGTCACCAAACTGGTCATACTGTTTTTTCTTTTCCGGATCGCTCAACACTTCGTACGCCGCGTTGATCTCTTTGAACTTCTCTTCTGCACCCGGATCTTTGTTGATATCCGGATGGTATTTTCTCGCTAATTTCCGATAGGCACGCTTGATCTCATCGGCGCTCGCATTTTCGCTGACGCCCAATGTCTCATACAAGCTTTTGCTCATGCCCACTCCTTTGTGTTGACTAACCAATTTTTTGCCCTATTCTATCACAATAGTTTAGTCTCTGTCAATCAACTTTAA
>NZ_JAOZPV010000066.1 GCF_029932565.1 Hydrogenimonas sp. | reverse complement strand
AACATGGTATCACTTTTGCTTGATATAGAACCCATCTCAAAAATCCCCATAGGCGGTAACGGAAGCGATTTTGCTTCCTCTTGCGGCGCTTCGACGCAGGCGATGCCATCGGCGCATCGTCAAGGAGAAGCAACAAAGAGAGGGGGCAAAAGCGCTCCGCCCGCAGGGTGGCACAAAAAAGCACGCTGCACTTCGTTGAAAATGCTCGATGTGGCTTTGGCCACACCTTGCGCTTTTCGCCTTGTCATCGCACCTTTTGGGTGCCATTTCCGCCCATGGGGATTTTTGAGATGGGTTCTAGTCTCCTTTCATTGATTTTACCGCTTCTGCATATCAATACTCTATGCGCCGATAAGACGCGGAAGCGACAGGAAAAGGGCCATGAGAACAGCCACCAGATAGATGGCGTTGGCCAAAGCTCCTATCTTCTCTTCAGCTCTTTTCGTTCGTTCCCATCCGTTCACCCCCATGACGATGCCGATCGCTGCTGCAATGAAGGAAAGCATCGTGTAGGCTATCAATGGATAGAAGAGGTAGCGTAAAAAGATTGGCATATCCGCCAGACCGAAAAAGATGGCTCCGAATGAGCATATGGCTATAACAAGATTGAAAAGAAAAATTTTACCCGCTGTACTCTTTCCCATTCAAAATCTCCTTATTAAGAAATTTCGCGACGGCATCGTCGTCGTTCGTCCACGGCAGAACGATATCGGCACGCTCCTTTACCTCGTCGATCGCATTGGCGACGGCGATTTTTCGGCCGGCCGCGGCAAAAAGCCCCAGATCGTTGTGGCTGTCTCCAAAAACCGTAGTATGGGCTCTGTCGGCCCCTTCCATCTCTTCGAGTCGCATCAACGCATGCGCCTTGTCCCCTTTCGCATGCAGAATGGTCATGAACCAGCAATCGATATAGGGATCTTTGGAGCGTTTGACCTCGATGGTATCGCCGAACTCTTTCTTGAGTACCATTTCCAGATCCGCGGTTACCGCTTCGTTGTCCAGATAGACGATTTTCAAATTTCTCTCCATTGCCCGCAACGGATCGGCATCGATCAGCCTGCGGTCGTTGTGGAAAGTTTTCAACAGCTCTTCGAGATAGCGGTTTCTCTGTTTGGGGTAGACGAAACGTTCCGTATCGTCATGTTCCAGCCCCACGAGCAGCGGAAAGATGCCAGCCAAACGATATACGATATCGATGATGGCATCCCCGATCTCTCTCCCCAGGGCACTGACATGCAGCACGTTTCCGTTCGGTGCGGCGATCATGACGCCATCGAGAAGAATGAGCGGCTCTTTCAGGTGCAGTCCATCGAGCAGTTTCATGACCCCCGTATAACTGCGAGCCGTCGCAACGGAGAGCTTGACACCCTTCTCGACCGCTTCATTCCAGACGGTACGGCTGAAATCGCTGATCGTCAAATCGCTTCGGAGAAAGGTCTTGTCCAGATCTGTCAGATAAAATTGCTCCATTTCCCTCTTTCACTTCTCTTTGATGGCGCAATTTTAACATACTCCTGCGTGAACTGCTTTGATTTGATTTTCAATCACATTGCGCTAAAATTCCACATTAACATCATGAGGAGAAAACCACAATGGATATATCAAAAATAGGAAGCGGTGAATGCCCCGACAAGGTTCACGCTCTTATCGAGATCCCCTTCGGATCGAATATCAAATATGAACTCGACAAGGAGAGCGGTGCCGTCGTTGTCGACCGCGTTCTCTATTCGGCGATGTTCTACCCTGCAAACTACGGTTTTGTGCCCAATACGCTCGCAGACGACGGCGATCCGATTGACATTCTCGTATTGAACGACTATCCCGTCCAGGCAGGTGCCGTCATCAAATGCCGCCTTATCGGCGTACTGATCATGGAAGACGAAGCGGGAATGGATGAGAAATTGCTGGCCGTACCTGTCAGCAAAATCGATCCGACATACGACAATATCGAAAGTTACGAAGATCTTCCGAAAGCGGTATTGAACAGAATCAAAAACTTCTTTGAGACCTATAAAATGCTGGAACCCAACAAATGGGTCAAAGTGAAAGATTTCAAAGGAAAAGAGGAGGCAGCTGCGCTGCTGGAAGCTTCCATCAAGAACTACAAATAGACCGTATTACAACGAGGGAAGTCACCTCCCTCGTTATCATTTTTCAAACTCCATAAACAGAAGCGACTTTTCACCGTTTCTTTTCAACACGAGCATGCCATCTTCGAAATCGTATGCATCGACTTCCAGCAACCGTTTTCGAAATTCGTTCTCACCTTTGATATCGGGACACGCCAGCATCGTGTGGGGATCCATGGCAAAATGGATCGTTTTGCCATCTTTCTCATAGCTGCCACCAAGACCATTGCATCCGGCAAATCCTTCATATCTCTCGTTATGCAGAAGCATCCACGCATTCTGGGGCACCACCATCGCATGGTTGCCAAAACTCATGAGCTGCCAGCGCTTCCCTTCGATATGTACCGTTTCCACCACGTGTTGAACCGGTTTGGGCTGCTGGGCACATCCGGTAAAATAGAGTATCGCCACACACCCAGCCAGAAACATTTTCAACATGATCTCTCCTATTTGTTGTGATAGATATAGCTTTCGATACCGTTTGCAATTCCTTCAGCCAACAATTTCTGATAATAGGGATTGAAAAGCCTGCGCGCTTCGGTCGGATGCGTGATGTAGCCGATTTCGATCAGTACCGCAGGCATCTGGGCACCAACCAGCACCCAGAACGGACCTTCCCGAACACCGTTGTCCACAACCGCTTTGTACTTTTTTCTGACAGAGGTGAGCATCTGTCTCTGCAGATCGATCGCCAGCTTGTTCGACTCGATGATTTTTTCCCGGTTCAAAACACTCAGATAGGCATCTTTCGTGTAGCGGTCTATATCTTTGATTTCGGCACTGTTTTCGATGGCCGCCACCCGTTTGGCACGGCCGCTGCGGGCCCGGGAAAGAAAGTAGGTCTCTATCCCTTTGCTTTTTAGATAGTTTCGCCTGCTGGCCGCCGCATTGGCATGAATCGAGATGAAAAAATCGGCCTGCTTTCTGTTGGCGTATCGTGTCCGCTTCTTCAGAGGGATGAATACATCGCGTTCCCGTGTTAGATAGACATTGAACCCTCGGCTGCGCAACACCTTTTTGAGCTGTTTCGCCACCGCGAGAACCGCATCTTTTTCTTTTCTGCGCTGATACCCGACGGCACCGCCATCCTTCCCGCCGTGGCCGGGGTCCAGTACAACGGTGTAGCGGCGCAGCATCGAGCTTGGAAGCGATGCCTCTTTCGGAACGGATTGGACCGTTCGTGCCGGCAGTGCCGTTTTCGCTTTCGCTTTCTTGCTCGGCAAACCCGTTACGGTCTTCGATTTTGTCGTACTCTTTTTCGGCAAGGCGGACGCACCCTTCCCATAGCCTGGGAGAGTGATACTCAGTTGACTTCCCGATATACGGGATGTGGGTTTGTAGGGTTTTGTGGTTTCGATCACGATTCGGATCTTTTTGGGGTCGTACTGTGCTATGCGTATCTCTTTGAACCCCTCGCCTCGTATCCGTTTGATCGAATAGGGAACCCGTGCCGGAGAGAGATCGTAGACATAGAGAACGTTCCCGTTGCGTTCGAGAATAAAATGACGAAGGTTTCCGTTTTTTATAGATCCCGAAAAATGCAGGTGAAGCTGCCCGTTTTCCACTTTCGTCGACAGGAGTTTGCGTTTTTGTCCGGAAGAGGAGACGGAGGAAGCAGACTGTTTTCTTTTCGATTGGCTCTTTGTCGTCCGTTTTTCCGGTCTCTCTCCAACGAGATCGGGCCGGATCGTTTTCAGAGCGTTTTTATAGCGGGTGGGATCGAGCCCCAGTGTTTCCGATGCTTTGATGAGCCCAAGAAGCGACTGCACCTGCAACTCTCTGTTTTGTTCGAGAAGACCTTTCATATAGAGAGACTGGTAGTCGTGATACCCTTTCCATACAGTCGATTTGGCATCGGAATCTATTGCACGTTCGGCATCCTGAAGCCGCGTGCTGTAGTCGGCCCCGAAAAGAAAAAGTGTAAAAACCAGAACGGCTAAAAGAAACGGCGCTTTTTTTATGGGTTACTCTCCGTGCACCAGTTTATGCATCAGTTCTTTGACGCTGATCAGCCCATCGAGCCGATAGCCGTTCGCACCGGAAAAGAAGAGCCCAAGCTCTTTATCGCCCATGTATGCATCGCTCAGACGGTCGGCGATACAGTAGCCGACCTGCTTCGCCTCGACACCACGCTTACAGGGTGCCACACAGTTGCTGATGCATTTGATGGCCGGGCCTTCCCGCCGGTCCACGAGATCGATCAGGTTTGTACGCACACCGCGGGCCGGATAGCCTACGGGGGATTTGAGCAGCAGGATATCCTCTTTTTTGGCATTCAGAAGAATCTCTTTGAAATTCTGGTGGGCATCACATTCGTGGGTGCCGATGAAACGGGTACCCATCTGCACGCCGGTTGCACCCAGCCCGATACACTTTTCGATATCGTTTTTGTCCCAGATACCGCCGGCAGCGAAAACGGGAATACCGCCCCAGCTGTTCGCCTCTTCGACAACCGGAGCGATCAGATTTTCAAGCTGGTACTCCTCCATCAGACACTGTTCATAGGTAAATCCCTGATGGCCTCCGCTGAGCGGACCTTCGAGAATCACCGCATCGGGGATGCGCCCATACCGTTTTTCCCAACGTCGGCATATCAGACGCAACGCTTTGGGTGAAGAGACGATCGGAACGAGTGCGACATCGGGATAGTCGGCGGTAAATTCGGGCATGTTGGTCGGAAGCCCCGCACCGGTGATGATGATGTCCGCTCCGGCTTCGCAGGCGTCTTCGACGACACGACCGTAATCGTTGATGGCATAGAGCACATTACATGCCAGTGGTGCATCACCGCAGATTTTGCGGGCATTTTCGAAAATTTTGATCAACGCCTTTTTGGAGTAGAAGTTGTCGGCTTCCAGCGGGCGATTCGAAACGAGTTTGTCGGCGTACGCCCGATTTTCGTAATATCCCGTTCCCACGCTGCTGATAACGCCGAGACCACCCTCCAGACTGACGTGACCCGCGAGCTGGTCCCAGCTGATTCCGACCCCCATGCCCCCCTGGACAATCGGGTATTTGATCCTGTATTTTCCGATATTGACAGGTTTGAGTTCCACTACTTCACCTTCACTTTTGCAAATTTCTTTTTTCCTACCTGAAGTATATAATCTCCCGCTTCCAATTGCAAGTCTTTGTCGTGCACTTTCTCCTGATCGATCCGCACGGCACCCGCCTGAAGATCACGTCTGGCCTGTGACGTCGACGGTTCGAGCTTCGCTTCGACAAGTGCTTTCGCAATCCAGATCGGGCCCTCTATCTCGTATTCGGGCATATCGGTCGGAAGATCTTTTTGTTTAAAGACCTTGTTGAACTCTTCGCATGCCGCCAGTGCCGCATCCCTGTCATGGAAACGTTCGACAATCTCTTCGGCCAGCATCTCTTTGGCACGTTTGGGATGAAGCGTTCCGCCGGCCACTTCCTCCTTCATCGCCGCAATCTCCGTCAAAGAGCGGGCGCTCAGCAGTTCGTAATAGCGCCACATCAGTTCGTCACTGATGCTCATCACTTTCGCGAACATCACATTGGGCTCTTCGTTGACACCGATGAAGTTTCCCAGCGATTTACTCATTTTCTGTACGCCATCGAGCCCTTCGAGAATCGGCATCATCAGGACAACCTGCTCTTTCCCGACATGGTAGGCACGCTGCAGGTGCCGCCCCATCAGCAGATTGAATTTCTGGTCCGTTCCTCCGATTTCAATATCGCTTTTGAGCACAACACTGTCATATCCCTGAAAAAGCGGATAGAAAAATTCATACAGCGAAATATCCTGGCCGCTTTTGAACCGTTTTTCGAAATCATCACGCTCCAGCATGCGAGCCACAGTACGTTTCGATGCCAGTTCGATCATCTCGTAACTGGTCAGCTTACCGAGCCATTCGCTGTTGAAGACGACGATCGTCTTCTCGGGATCGAGAATCTTGAATACCTGCTCCTCATAACTCTTCGCGTTCTGTTTCACCTCGTCCTTTGTCAGTTTCTTCCGTGTCTGACTCTTGCCTGTCGGATCCCCGATCATACCTGTAAAATCACCGATCAGAAACTGAACGATACCGCCAAACTTCTGAAAAGTCGCAAGCTTCTGGAGCAGCACGGTATGGCCGAGATGGAGATCGGGAGCTGTCGGATCGAATCCCGCTTTGACATAGTAGGGCTCGCCTGTTTCGTAATAGCGTTTGAGCAGTGCTTCGATCTGCTCGTCAGTGATGATTTCCGCGGCCCCGCGTCTGATTTCGTTTAAGGCTTCTTCGATCATATAGTGTCCTTATGGTAATTGTTTGTATGCATCCGTCAGATTGACCATTTCGATTACTTTGAAACGTCGTTCGAGAAGCAGTTTGAGACGATTTCTATCATACTCTTTGCTCTCGACAACGAGTTCGCACAGGTTGCTCTGGGCACTTCCTTCACCCAATCGGATCGATATGACGTTCGTATCGATTTTCGCCAGGAATCCGAGGAGCTTCGCCAAAGCCCCTTTCTCATCCTTGAGGGTTACAAGAATCCGGAAACGAATCAGTTTGCTTTCGCTCCACTCCACAAAGAGCATGGGGGCGTGTTTCCGGATCCACGTATACGCCTTCTCGCAAAATTTGTGATGGACGACCGCTTTGTTGCCAAACCGGAATGCCACGATCGGATCGTTTCGTTTCGGATGACAGCAGTAGTCGAATTCGACGCTGCCGATGTTTTCGGAAGCATAAATGACAAAATTTTCGAAATTGTACTGTTTGATACGTTTTGGCGGACGCTGAAAAATCGTCGGCAGCAATGACTTTTCCTTGCGGCTTTCAACGAATCTGTTGACTACCTCTTTATAAAAACTCAAATCGCGGGCCACCCGGTAGATCTGATCCTGCAGCCCATTCTGTTCGATCCAGCTCTCCACTTCCGGCGGAAGCAGATTGAACGTAGCTGCCAGAATATTGATGGCGCTCATGCGATCGATCTCTTTTTTCCGCTGGTTGCAGCGGGTCCGCATATGACTCTTGGCACGCGATGTTTTCACCGCATCGATCCATGTACAGTGGTAGATGGGATGGTCCGCCGTAATAATCCGTACGAGATCGCCGTTTTTCAGTTCCGTCAGCAGCGATGCCGCCCGCTTGTTGACGAGTGCCGCCGATGCACATTCGCCAACCTGCGTATGAACGGCATAGGCAAAATCGAGGACCGTTGCTCCCCGCGGCAGCGCAATCTGATCCCCACCCGGTGTAAAGACACTGATATCTTCACTGTACAGATCATTTTTCACAAGTTCATAAAACTCTTCGATCGACTCATTCTGATACTGAAGGTTCTTGAGCCACTGAATATTGATGGATGTCTCCTCATCCATTTTGTATTTCCAGTGTGCGGCAATACCAAACTCTGCAGTCTTGTGCATCTCAAACGTACGAATCTGCGCTTCGATGATTGACGTGTCGTCGAAAACCGTCGTATGGAGTGTCTGATAGCCATTCTCTTTCGGAAGCGCGACATAATCTTTGAAACGTGCGATGAGCGGCTTGAAATGCAGGTGCAGTGTACCGAGCGATCGGTAACAGTCGATCGGTTTCTCCACCAATATTCTGACTGCGAGAAGGTCGAGTATTTCATCGATCGAAATCCCTTTGCGCTGCATCTTCAGATAGATTGAATAGTAGTGCTTGACACGGCCGAAGATTTCGAAACTGTCCGCTTTGAAGCCGTTATGGACCATCAGGGTTTTGGCTTTCGAAATGAATGTGTTGAGTTTGATCTGAAAATCCTGGCTGTGAGAGGTGATAAAGGAGTCGATTTTCGCATACTCTTTCGGAAATAGATAGTAGAAACTCAGATCTTCGAGCTTGTTTTTCATTGCAGCGATACCGAGCCTGTGCGCGATCGGAGCGTATACGACCAATGTCTCTTCGGCAATACGATGCTGTTTCTCTTTCGGCAGGGCGTCAAGTGTCAGCATATTGTGAAGTCGGTCGCACAGTTTGATGATGAGCACACGGACATCTTCGATCGAGCAGATGAGCATCTTTCGGAAACTGAGTGCCGAAGTCACGAGTTTCTCATCCGATGTCGAAGGAACCAGTTCGGTCTCACGGATTTCGACGATCTTTGTCAGACCTTCAACCAGATAAGCGACATCTTCACCGAATTCCGATCGAATGTCATCGATCGTAAACGGTGTGTCTTCTACGACGTCATGCAGCAGAGCCGCCAGTACCATCGTCTCGTCCGCACTGATCGTCGCCGTGATTCCGGCGACAAGGATCGGATGGATGATATAGGGTTCGCCGCTTTTTCTTTTTTGTCCGGCATGCGCTTTTTTGGCGTAATCGAGTGCATTTTTGATTCTCTCGTTGACTTCGATCGTATCGGAAAGAATCTCTTCCGCTTCCTCGATGGTATTTATGTTGCGGACAATATTGATCAGGGGCTCGAGGGCCGGGTTCATAGGTGGCCTTAGCTCTGTTCCAGACCCTCTATTTTGATGATGCCTTCGGCAATCTCCGTAATGGCGATATCGGAATATTTGAATTTTTTCGGATCCATCTGCACAAGAGGTTCCGCACCGGCAGCCAGTTCATTGGCACGTTTCGAAACGGCAGCAGAGAGGAGATACCGGTTGTAATTCGCTTTTTCAAGGGCTTTCGCCGCTATTTTTTCAAGTCTCATATTGTTCAAACTCCTAAGAAATTATTTTACGATGGAACACTTTTCGTAATCGCCCTGCATGATGGCAAGGAGGTTCCCTTTTTTAAACATATCGCAGACGACGATCGGCAGGCTGTTCTCTTTCGCCAGGGCGATCGATGTGTCATCCATCACTTTGATGTTATCCGCAAGCGCTTCGTCATAGGTCAATTCCGGAAGTTTTTTCGCATCGGGATATTTCTTCGGATCTTTGTCGTATACGCCGTCGACTTTTGTCGCCTTGACGATCATATCCGCTCCGATCTCTATCGCACGGAGTGTCGCCGCTGTATCGGTCGTGAAGAAAGGATTGCCCGTTCCTGCGGCAAAGATGACGATACGTCCTTTTTCGAGATGGCGGATAGCCCGCCGTACGATAAAAGTTTCACAAATCTGTTCCATCTTGATCGCACTCTGGACACGCACACGCATTCCGAGGTATTCGAGAGCCTCCTGCATCGCGATGGCGTTGATGACTGTGGCGAGCATTCCCATGTAGTCGCCGCTTGTCCGTTTGATGATGCCATCTTTCGCCGCCGTGACGCCGCGTATGATGTTGCCGCCGCCAATGACGACACCCACTTCAACACCGCTGTCGACAAGCTGTTTGATCTCTTCGGCGATAAACTTCAATATGGAGGTATCGACACCATACCCGCTCTCCCCGGCCAATGCCTCTCCGGAAAACTTTACCAGAACCCGCTGTTTCGCCATGACCACTCCTTCTGCCCAAACCGTCTGCCATCGGTTATGAAAGTGGTTGGATTTTATCCAAAAATTACTTTGAAAAAGATAATAACTGTTTTTTGATCTGTGGCAATTATGAATCGTATTCAATCATTGCGTTTGTTATGCCGATGTTATATAGTAAAGAAGACGTTGTTCGTTTGTATATTATGCATATCGTTAACATTTATTTATGATTGTGTAACGCAGGATTTACTCTCTTCAGTTATACTGATTGTAGATGATTACAAAAAATTCGAAAGGATCTAACGGCATGAAAAGATATCTCTTCATTCTGCTCGCCACTGTGAGTATCCTCTTTCTGGGAGGCTGTAACAACGGGAACGATGAATTTGTCGACACGAGAGACAA
>NZ_JAOZPV010000002.1:73767-78883 GCF_029932565.1 Hydrogenimonas sp. | reverse complement strand
TTCCAACACCGTGGCAATCAGGTCATCGTCGTCCCGGCTGCGGGCTTTATGATGTGTTTTGTTATGCTCATTATACTGTATTGTAATGTTTTCATTGTAATTGCTGATACGTTCGATACCCTTTTTCGCCGCCAGGATCTTGATGGTGACCAGGTCGAGAAACTGGCGTGTCGGCAGATCGGGCTTGCCAAAGCGATCCTCGATCTCCTGTTCGATCTCGATCACATCATGCGTCTGCGTACAGCCGCTCAGACGTCTGTAGAGCTCCAGACGCACACGGTCATGAGGCACCAGCGTATCCGAAATATAGGCGGTAATGGAGAGTTTTATGTCGACACTCTTCCGCTCCGGCATCGCCTCATGGCTCAATATACGGATGGCGTCTTCCAGCATCTTCAGATAGAGCGCATAACCGATCTGCTTGATGTGGCCGCTCTGGCTCTCGCCGATTAGGTTGCCGCCGCCACGGATCTCCAGGTCATGGTAGGCCAGCACCGCACCGCTGCCGAGGAAGGAGTTGGACTCCAGCGCGATCAGCCGCCGTTTTGCCTGTTCGGTCAAAACATCCCTGTTTTCGACGAGAAAATAGCAGTACCCTTCGACCTTGCCCCGCCCCACGCGTCCGCGTAGCTGATGCAGGTCCGCCATGCCGAAGCGGTCCGCCTCGTCGACGATCATCGTATTGACTTTCGGCATGTGGATGCCCGATTCGATGATAGAGGTACTCAGCAGCATATCGTACTCTCCCGCTTCGAACCGCAGCATCTCCTTTTCGGTCTGCACCGCCGTAATTTTGGAGTGGAGTATCAAAATACGAAGGTTCGGCAGAATCTCGAGCAGTTCGCTCTTTTTGCTCTCGATGCCGGCAATCGAGTTGTAGACGTAGAAGATCTGCCCGCCTCGCCGAAGCTCCCGCATCACCGCCTCCTTGACAACCGTTTCGTCGAAGCTCTTGACGAAGGTCCGGACCCCTCTGCGCTCCATCGGCGGCGTACGCAGCTCACTGTATCCTTTGATTTTCGACAATGCCATATTGAGGCTTCTGGGAATCGGTGTGGCGCTCATACTCAGCACGTGCACATTCATGCTCATTTTCTTGAGCGCCTCTTTCTGCTTGACACCGAATTTGTGCTCTTCGTCGATAATGACAAGACCCAGGTTATTGAACTTTGCACCGAGAAGCGCATGGGTACCGATGACGAGATCGAGTTCCCCTTTCTCGAGCCGTTCCAGAATCTGACGCTTCTGTTTCGCTGTCGTAAAACGGTCGAGTTTTTCGACACGTACACCGAACGGTTCCAGCCTTGTTTTGACACTTTTGAAATGCTGGGCACTCAGCAGTGTCGTGGGTACGACGAATGCACACTGATACCCCGATTTCACTACGGCGAGAACCGCGTTCATCGCCACTTCGGTCTTTCCGAAACCGACATCACCGCTCAGCAGCCTGTCCATGACCCGTCCGCCGGAGAGATCGGCGAAAATCTCCTCCACCGCCGTCACCTGATCGGGCGTGTATTCGAATCCCGCCGCTTCACGGAACGCGGCGAGCTCCGGAAAGTCGGTTCGGATCACCGCCCCTTTGATCAACATCCGTTTTGCCGACATGTTGACGATTTCGCTCGCGATCGCGAAGAGTCGCTCTTTCACTTTCGCTTTGAGTTTGCCGAAACCGCCTTTGCCCAGCCGGTCGAGCACCGGCAGCGTGCCGCCTTCGGCGATGTAACGGTCGATCATGTCGAGATTTTCGACCGGCAGCAGCAGCGTGTCGTCGTTCTGGTACTGGATATGGACGAAATCCCTGACAGCACCGAGTACCTGGTGCGGTTCGATCCCCTTGAAAATGCCAACGCCATAATTTTCATGGACCACATAATCACCCGGTTTCAGATCGTCGAGCAGAATCGTCGGCCGTTTGACGGCACGTTTTTTGAACGGCTTGTTGAGTGAAACGATGATTTTATCGGGTGTCAGAAGATTGACGACCCCTTCATCTCTGACGATGGTTGCCTTTGCGATCTCTTTGATCGGGCTTCGTCTCACCAATGCATCGCTTGCCGCGATGATGACCAGCTCCCGTTCGGGGTAGTTGTCGGTCAGCAGATCGACATTGATCGGTTCGATCGCTTTGATGCGGCTACTTTCCGGGACAGTTTCCACATCGAAACGCGATTTTGGCAGAGCCATTTTCGCATGCTCGTAGGCGAACGCCACCTCATCGCCAAAATCTTTCACGGCGACGGTTTTTCTCTCCCTCATCAGATCGTGCGCCAGATCGTCGAGATGCCAGAGCCCGAGTGACGCCACATCTTTGACGAACACATCACTTTCGCTCGCCTCACACCTCTTCAATAGATTCTCGAATCCATCTTTGTCGAGCGAAAAGAGTGCCGGCTCGATCTCGATGCTCTCCAGTTCCTCCTCTTTGTGCGACTTCTGGGTTTCGACTTCAAACCGGCGGATACTCTCCACTTCGGTATCGAAAAGGCTGATGCGCCAGGGATCTTCACATCCGGGGGAGAAAATGTCGATAATATCGCCGCGAATCGACACTTCACCTTTGGCTTCCACCACGTCGACAAAGGTATAGCCCCAGGCATAGAGTCTCTCCTTCAAACCGTCCATATCCAGGTCGTCGCCAAATTCGATCGAAACGGTTTGCAGAAGCTCCGGTTTGGGAAGTGGATAGAGAAGCGTATGGAAGGGAGCAATGAGTATTGCGTGCCGGGTGTTGCATGTTGAATAAAATTGTTTCAATGCATCGTTGAGAGTGAAAAGTTCCTCACTCCAGCTTCGCAGGTCTTCGCCGTATGTCGCGCGAAAATCGGGCAGCACAATCGTTTCAAGCCCGTGCAGTCTGGCGACTGTCGCCGCACTCCGCGCCTCCTTATCGTTTTCCACGAGCAGAATATCGGGTGCATCGTTTTTTTCGAGATAGTCGTAAAGATTGGGTTCGATCAAGTCGTTCTATCCTTTGTTGATCCTGATGGCTTCGATGTGGCCATGGCAGACTCCGTTATCGTATATCTCCACCTCAATGGCCCAGATATCACCGTTGACGACACCATCCAGGTAGACTTCCCTGGCATGGATATCGCCATGTACGACGCCACCTTTGGCTACGATAACATAACTTTTCGCTTCGACACTGCCGTCGATTTCACCATCGACATGCAGACCGCCCGTACTCCGGAGCGTTCCCGTTATTTTTGTGCCGGGCGCGACGATGGTGGTATGGCCTGTGCGGCCATGTGACTCGTCAATGCGATGAAAGATTCCCATGGTACCTGTTTCACTTTCTTGAAAATTATCTGGTATGACTCTTTTTTCCATTTGATAAACCAGTAGGGGTTGACCGGTCGGGTCAGAAAACGGATCTCGTAATGCAGATGGGGTGCGGTGCTCAACCCTGTATTTCCGCTGATCCCGATGATGTCTCCTTTGACGACGGTATCCCCTTTGCGTACGCTCGTCTTTCTGAGATGGCCATAATAGGTCTTGAAACCGAATCCGTGGTCGATGATGACGAGATTGCCGTAACCGCTCCGCCGATGGTAGCCGGCATACTCCACGACACCGTCGGCTGTCGTCCAGACCGGTTTCCTCTTTTTCGCACGCAGATCGATACCGGGATGGAACTCCCGTCTCTTCTTGATCGGGTGTTTTCGCCATCCAAAAGCGCTGGTAATCCCTTCCATCGGGAGCGGCTCCCCGTTGGGTACAATCGAAAAGAGAAGTGCCAGCTGTACGGCCGAAAGGGTGACATTTTCCAGGCGTGTCGGTGTCGAGAAGTTCATATCCGGTTTTTCCCCGACGAAGATCTCCAGATCGGTCAGCCGGTCCCCCAGGCGATCGAGCGCGTCCTGCCGCGATTCGATTTGCAGATTCAGGTTTCCGATATCGTTTTCGAGAAGGCGGATGTTTCTCTCCAAAACTTTCTGTCTCAGTTTCGCCTCTTCGTAGGCATCTTCGAGCCATGCGAGATAGAGCCATGCCGCGACACCCGCCGACAGGATTCCGAGCGCTGCAATCAGCACGATCCATTTGAAAATCTGGCTGAGCGTGTACTGCCTGAAGCCGTTCGTATCGGTAACTGTAATGAGAAACCGATGTCTCATCGGACCGTTCCGAACCGTTTTAGAAACGCTTCGGCGACAACGAACGATCCGAAAACCAGATACTGCTCCGTCTCGCCAATCGTTTCGAACCGTTTCACATCGAGTCCGACCTTTTTCGCGACAGAGACAACTCTTTCGGAATCCATAGCTCTTTCGCTGTCGATATCGATGATTTCGAGACGTTTTACCACCGGCTTCAAGACATTCAGGATCTCTTCGACATTTTTGTCACTCAGTGCATTGTAGACCAATACTCTCTTTTCACCCTCCAGCGCCTGCGCAACAGCTTTCGCACCGAGAAGATTGTGGCCGACATCGAGGATGACGTTGCCCGCGATTCTTTCAAAGCGACCCTTCAGGTGAAAATCGGCCAGTGCTTCCACCGGTGCCTCTTCTCCGGTCACCAAACGGTAGGCTGCCGCCGCCGTCATAGCGTTTTGTATCATATATTCGGGCCAGCCGCGATCGTTTCCCATCCGTACTACTGCCTCTTTTATCGTCTGATCGACCACCGTGTCGGTATCGAAAAGATCACACCCTTTTTCACGAGCGATCGTTTCGGCAATCGAATAGACAGAAGAGTCCGGCTGTCGTGCCAGAAGAGCCTTTTTCTCGATACTTCGCAGTTTCGTCGCGGCGATTTCGTCGATCGAATGGCCCAAAAAAGCCTGATGATCCAACCCGATCGGGGTTATGATGCTGAGATCCTTCTGTACGACATTCGTCGCATCGAACTCTCCTCCGAGCCCCGCTTCCAGAACGATATAATCGAGCCCCTCGAATGCGACGAGGGCCAGAAGGGTCGTATATTCGAAATAGCTCAGCGACCGAGCAGTTTCGGAAGGAAGCCACTCCATCAACCTTCCATGTGCCGACTCGAGCGAACTGTCGCCAATATCCGACCCGTCGATCCAGATGCGCTCGTTGAATCGGAGAATATGGGGCGAACTGTAGTGGCCGACACGGCTGCCGGCCCTGGCGAGCATCGCCGCCAACAT
>NZ_JAOZPV010000002.1:56665-73667 GCF_029932565.1 Hydrogenimonas sp. | reverse complement strand
GCGAACTGTAGTGGCCGACACGGCTGCCGGCCCTGGCGAGCATCGCCGCCAACATACGCCCGGTGCTCCCTTTCCCGTTGGTTCCGACGACATGGACAACTTTTCCGAGACGAAGATGCGGTTCGACCGCCGCATACGCCTGCGGCATGCGCGTCAAATCGATTGTGTCATAATAGAGCGGTTTGGTATCGAGGAATGTTCGAAGGTTCATCAAGATGCGATTTTGTTGCGTCCACTCTCTTTGGCAAAGTAGAGATTTTCATCGGCACGTTTGAGCATATCTTCCATGTCCTGGCTCGATTTTCTGTCGGCGATACCGCCGCTGATCGTAATCGGTATGCGCACATCCTTGTACATGAACTTGCTTTTCGAGACCACTTCACGCAGTTTTTCCGCAAAACGTACGGCGCCTTCCCTGCCGGTCTTCGGCAGCACGACCAGAAACTCTTCGCCGCCCCAGCGGCCGACGAAGTCGACCTCGCGGCTGTAGCGGCGTAGCATTTTTCCGAATGACGAGAGAATGACATCCCCGGCATCGTGGCCGTAGGTATCGTTGACCGATTTGAAATGGTCGATATCGAACAGCACGACGGAGTAATCGTCTTTGTAGCGCTTGTACGAGGCCTCCTGCTTTTGAATGAAATCGTCGATCGACCGCCGGTTCGGAAGTTTTGTCAGTGTATCGGTCCCCGCTTTTTTCCGCTCTTTGCGAAGCGCCTCTTCGAGCACGCGGACCTTCTGCCGCAACTGGGATATCTCTTCACTACTCTGCTTCATTTCGTCACTGAGCACCCGCGTCTCCGTCTCGAGCGAGCTGGCGATGGCCAGCAGTTTCATGTGGATGACGTCGAAAGAGTCCGTCTCAAGATTGACATCGCCGAGTTCGCCCTGGATTTTACAGATCGCGTCGTAGTTGCTCTCTCCGCAATCGATAACCCGCACCAGTGCCTGATTGATATGTTCGATGATCGAATCGAGTTCGGTCATCTGCGATGTAACCGCTTTTTTATCGAGTTCGATCCGCTTTTTGATCATGTAACGGATATCTTCGACCATCGCCTGCGAGGTCAGCAGCTCCGGATTGGAACGGATCTGGGCGCTGATCGTCGCGATTTCGTCGTTCATACCCGAGGCGATCGAGGGCACCAATGCAGCGGCAAGGACCTGGGCGACCACTGTAAAATCTCCGCCCCCTCCACTGTAGGATTTCAGACACTCTGTCAGCGAACCGACCATCGCCTGAAGATCACTCCGTTCGGCAACGTCACAATAGGGTGAAAGCTTTTTCAGAAAACTGTCGTCGTATTCCATGACGAATCGGTTCCACTGCTCCCGGATTGTGTCGATCTCTTCCTTCCCCAGATAGGCTGTAATCTTCTCTTTGTCCCGCTCCGCCATCTCGGCAGCCGTTTTGTTGTGGAGCATCGAAACGGCCTGCAGCAGACGTTTGACGAGAAGCACATAGGCCTGAATGATCTCCGAACTCTTCTCCGGATTGGCACGCATCACTTCGGATCCGAGATACTGGACGAGTTGATCGACGCTCGATACATGACGGCTTCTGACCGTTTTCTGAAGTTCGGGAGAGAGGCGCTTCAGATACTTCTCCATCTTCTGACACTCTTCGAGTATCACATTGGCCCGCTTGGCGTGGCGGCAGAAAATTTCGCCATAGATTTCCGGTGTCAGCTGCAGGCCGCGTGTTTTGATCTCCTGCAGCGACTGTTTGATGATGTCCTGTATCGTCATAGTTTTACCCCTCGCAGTGTAATGCGTGAAACAAAGGCGTCAAGCGCTTTGCCGGATCCTTTTTTGATGGCCTGAAAACGCAAAGCGTCCGATATGATCGCTCTGGGTTGGATTGGAAAGTCGTAAAAACCGCTCACTGTCTCGGTTCCGCTATCTACAGGCGAATCGTAGCGGATTTCGAGCGATACTTTGGCACGGTAATAGATCGCATAGCCGTTGGTGTCATACTGGATCGGTGTGAAATCGACATTGTTGAACTTGACATGCAGAACCGTCGTCGCGTCGTCTTTGTCTGCAATATTGGCTCCAAAACGGCTGACAATCGCCTCGTTCAGCGCATCCTTGACCAGAACGGCATTTTCCGGATCGCGCAGATAGACTTCGACATCGGTATAGATCTTGCCGCTGAGAACCTTTTGGGTATAGGCCGTCGTCGGTTTGTAACCGCATCCGGCAAGAGTGAAGAGTGAAGAGTGAAGAGCGAAGAGCGAGAGAAGCAGATAACGCATCCACCTCAAAACAATTCCACCCTTCCACTTCCTCATGCTTCCACCTTCCCTCATTCGCACGTTCTCACTTCACTACCAGATTGACCAGTTTGTTTGGAACGACAATCTCCTTGACGATGTGCTTCCCTTCGATCCATTTCGGCACAGCCGCCCTGGCGATCGCCAGAATCTCCTCCTTCGAAGCATCCGGTGCCACCTCGATCTGGGCACGCGGTTTGCCGTTGATCGAGACGGCCATCGGTATCGCATCGACCTCGAAAACCTCCTCTTTCATCGCTATCAAGCCAAAATTGTTCCGTTTGAAAAGTTTCTCGCTCAGCTCCCATGCGATATGGGGTACGATCGGCTCGAGTAGATTGAGCACGATCCACATCCCCTCCTGCCAGATTTCCGGATTCTGCTGCCTGTCGAGCGCATTGATCGCCTCCATGCAGGCGGCGATCAACGTATTGAAAGCAAATCGCTCTTCGTAGACCTCATGCCCTTTTTTGAGTGCTTCGTAAACCTTTTTGCGAGCCTCCTTCTCCTCTTTGGAAAGCGTACCGTGATCGATGGCAGGCAGACCGTCACACGTTTCCACTCTGTGTGCACGGTCGTGGAGCTTACGCAGAAAGCGGTGTGCCCCTTCGACGGCACTGTCGTTCCATTCGAGCTCCTGCGTCGGAGGCGCGGCGAAGAGGATGAAGAGCCTCGCCGTGTCGGCTCCGTATTTTTCGATCAGCTCATCGGGATCGACGACATTCCCCTTGCTCTTGCTCATCTTCGCCCCATCCTTGAGCACCATCCCCTGTGTCAGCAACCGGCTGAAGGGCTCGTCGACACGCACATATCCGAGATCGCGCAAAACCTTTGTGAAAAAACGGGCATAGAGCAGATGCAAAATCGCATGCTCGATTCCTCCGACATACTGGTCGACCGGCATCCAGTAGTCGAGATCCTCCCGTGTGAACGCCACATCCTCCCAGTATTTTCTGGGTGTCGTATAGCGCAGGAAATACCAGCTGCTCTGCACGAATGTGTCGAGTGTATCGGTCTCCCGCGTCGCTTCGTTCCCGCATTTTGGGCACCTGCACCGTTTCCAGCTCGGATGGTGGTCGAGCGGGTTGCCCTCGCCGGTAATCTCCACATCATCAGGCAGCGTAACGGGCAGATTTGCTTTGGCTTCTGGAACGACACCGCAGCTGGGACAGTGGATCATCGGGATCGGTGCGCCCCAGTAGCGCTGGCGGCTTACACCCCAGTCTTTCAGGCGGAAATTGATCACTTTTTTTCCGAGACCCTTCTTTTCGAACCACTGCATGATGGCATCGCGTGCTTCCTGTCCGACGAGACCGTCAAATTCGCCGCAGTTTTTCAGCACCCCCTCTTCGGTGTAGGCCTCGTTTTCCGGCAGCTCCCCTTCGAGAGGATAGACCACCGGCTTGATCGGCAGTCCATACTTCTTTGCGAACTCGTAATCCCGAGTGTCATGGGCGGGAACTGCCATGACCGCGCCGCTGCCGTACTCCATCAGAACGAAATTGGCGACCCAGACCGGCACCTTCTCTCCGGTGATCGGATGCAGTGCGTAAATGCCGAGCGGAACCCCCTCTTTTTCGGCCATGTTTCGCTCACGTACCGGCATCCTCTGCATCGCTTCGATGGCCGCCTTCGTCTCATCCTCCAGCAGACCTTTTTCGACCAGCGCCCTGGCCAAAGGATGTTCGGGCGCGACGGCGGCATAGCTCACCCCGCAGATCGTATCGGGTCGGGTCGTGAAGACTTCAAATGTCTCGATACCGCTCTTCTCTCTGCTCTCTTCGTCAAGCCGGAAATCGAACTCGAGGCCCGTGCTTTTTCCGATCCAGTTGCGCTGCATCGCGATCACCTGGCTCGGCCATCCCTGTTCCAGCTTTTTCAGATCCTCCAGCAGTTCTTCGGCGTAGTCGGTAATCTTGATGTAATACTGGTACATCTCTTTCTGTACGATCGGCGTATCGCACCGCCAACACCGCCCGTCGATCACCTGCTCGTTCGCCAGAACCGTCTGGTCGTGCGGACACCAGTTGAGATACCCCTTCTTCCGGTAGACCAGCCCCTTCTCCCACATGTCGATAAAGAACGCCTGCTCATATTTGGTATAGAGCGGATCGCACGTGGCGAATTCGCGCTCTTTGGAAAAGGATAGCCCCAATGCAGCCAGCTCTTTGCGCATATAGTCGATGTTTTCGTATGTCCACTTCTTCGGATGCACTCTGTTCTTGATCGCCGCATTCTCTGCAGGCATCCCGAAGGCATCCCAGCCGATCGGATGCAGAACGTTGTGTCCCTTCTTGCGCCAGTAGCGGGCGATGGCATCGCCGATGGCGTAATTGCGCACATGCCCCATATGAATCCGTCCGCTCGGATAGGGGAACATACTCAATACATATTTTTTTGGCTTGTTCCTATCCTCATCGGGCTCGAAACTTTTATGTTCGTCCCAGTAGCTTTGCCATTTCGTTTCGATTTCGGAAGGGATGTACTTCATATTAATTCACTCTTTTTCAGTTAAAAGTTAAAAACTAAAAGTTATTGCAAGGTCGCTTCGCGTCCCTTTTTCATAGATATTGTCCGCGTTAGCGGCTCACTTCAATTTTTAACTTTTAGTTTTTAACTTTTTACTCGACAAAGGGCAAAGCCCTTTGTCATACAGTCCCCTGCTCATACATCGCGCGCATCTTCTCTTTCTCCTGCTCGCGCTTCTTCTTTTCCGCCAGTTTGCGGCGGTAGTTCTCCACGTCGAAGCCCATCATCATCAGAAGCGGGGAGGCGATGAAGATGGAGCTGTAGGTACCGACAATGATACCTACCAGAAGCGTGAAGCTGAAGCCGTGGATGATCTCTCCGCCCATTGCGAAGAGCGTCAAAACGACAAAGAAGGTCGTCAGCGACGTCAGAACGGTACGCGAGAGGGTGCGTGTCACCGACTCGTCAATGACGTCGGAGAGTTTCGAACTCTTGACAGTCGTCAGACCTTCGCGGATACGGTCGAAAACGATGATCGTATCGTTCAGGGAGTATCCGAGAATCGTCAGAAGTGCCGCAAGAATATCGAGGTTGACTTCGACATTGAAGAGAACAATAGCCCCCATCGCAATCGAAATATCGTGTACGAGCGCCATGACCGAAGCGATCGCAAAACGCCATTCAAACCGGAAACTGATATAGAGAAGAATGCCGGCAATCGCCAGCACCATCGCCATCAGCCCCTTCTCCCGCAGCTCGCTTCCCACTTTCGGACCGACCATATCGACACGGCGGATTTCGAAACTTCCGGTGCCTTTCAGCAACTGTCGCGCCTCGTCACCGATATCGGTCCCGAGCTTTTTGGAACTGGTGCGGACTTTGATCACCACTTCGTCTTCGCTGCCGAAATAGTTGACCGAGGCACCCGCAAAGACCTGGGAGCTCTTGACGGCTTCACGAATTTTGTCGAGCGGTGCTTTCCCCTCATATTTCACCTGCACCAATGTTCCGCCGGCGAAGTCGATGCCGTAATTGAAACCTTTGGTAAACATCAAAACCCACGCAACGAGCACTGCAACGATCGAAACGGCAAAAAAGATCTTCGCTTTGGCCATCAAAGGAATCGGTTGTTTGTACTTGAAAAGTTCCATTACGCGTTACCTCCTTTGATGCCAAACCAGACATTGAGCCGCTTTTTGTTGATTTTGTGTTCGATCATCTGCCAAACGCCGTGGGTTCCCAGAATCGCCGTCAGCATCGATGCCAGAATACCGATGCTCATCGTAATCGCAAACCCTTTGATGGGACCCGTTCCGTAGGCGTAGAGTACCACTGCGGCGATGAGTGTCGTGATGTTGGCGTCGAGAATGGCACTGAAGGCGTTGGCATACCCCTGCTCGATCGCTTTGGTAACGCTTTTGCCCTCATACAACAGCTCACGTATCCGTTCGTTGATGATGACGTTGGCATCCACCGCCATACCGACGGTCAGAACGATACCTGCCATACCCGGCAGTGTCAGTGTCGCCCCGAAGAGCGCCATCACAGCCAGTATCAGAAAGAGGTTGATGATAAGTGCCACATCGGCAACCGCACCGGCAATTCCGTAATAGAAGAGCATGAAAACGACGACGGCAAGGAAGCCGGTGATCAATGCGATCATCGACGCCTTGATACTGTCGGCACCGAGACTCGGCCCGACACTGCGTTTCTCCTCCATGAATACGGGAGCCAGCAGCGCACCGGAGCGGAGGGCGATCGCCACGTCATGTGCCTCTTTGACACTGAAGCCGCCGCTTATCTGCCCGCTTCCGCCACCGATGCGCTCACGGATGACCGGTGCACTGTAGACCTTGTTGTCGAGCACGACCGCCAGCCGCTTGCCGACATTTTTGCCGGTAAAGTCGCCAAAAATCTGTGCACCCTGGGAGTTGAGCGAGAAGTTGATGACCGGCTGGTTGTTCTGGTCGAACGCCACGCGCGCGTCGGTCAGCATCGAGCCGTCGAGAATCGGAATCTCTTTGACCAGATATTTTCGGTTCGGGTTTTGGGCATCCTGGAGAATGACATCGCCGTATTTCGCCGCTTCGGCCGGTGTCATCTGATTCACACGCCCTGCACGCTCCTCGTCGATCGCCATCAGCTGCAGATGGGCCGCTTTTGCGATCAGTTCGCGGATACGCTGCTCCTGCTCCGGCGTCTTGATACCGGGAACTTCGACAAGTATCTTGTCCTCTCCCTGCTTCGCGACCGTCGGCTCCGCCAGGCCAAACTGGTCGAGACGGTTTCGAATCGTATCGACGGCCTGGGTAATCGCGTACTTCCTGACCGACTCGATCTCCTGCGGCGTCAATGAAATCGTATATTTCAACCCATCCTTCTGGACGGCGATTCCTTCGATCTTCTTCAGAATCTCATCCATCTTCGGCATATCGTCCTTGTCCAGCAACTCGAACGAGATCCTGCCGTCGCGAACCTTGAACTCGTCGATAATCAGTTCTTCGTCTTCGGCGGCATACTTGACCGACGATGCCAGCGATTTGATTTTCGATTTGATCGCCTCGTCCGTATCGACACCGAGCAGCATATGGAGGCCTCCCTGAAGATCGAGACCCAGGGTGATTTTCGATCCCTTTTCGAGATTCAGCAGGGAGGGTGCGGAGAGCACCAGACCGAAAATCGCCGCCGCAATGAAAATCAGGACTCGGTAATTAAGCTTCATCCTCTAACTTTCTCGCTACATAATCGGGTACGAGTTTGACGATCGTTTCGTCGTTAAGCTTGACTTTGATAAAATCCTCTTCAGGTTTGACCACTTCGGCGATCAGACCGCCCGTGGTTACGATCCTGTCACCTTTTTTCAGCGATGCGACCATCTCTTTGTGCTGTTTCGCCTGCTTTTGTTGCGGACGAATCACCAGAAAATAGAAAATCGCGAACAAAATCAGAAGCGGAAACAATGAAGCCAACATTCCACCTTGTGCAGCATCTTGCATATTTTTTCCTTGTATCATGAAATTTTTAATGCGGTATTTTACCATTCCAACCATAAGTTTAGGCTTTCTTTCGGCAATCAGTGCCTCCACCTTCATCTATCTGTATCATTTCGACATCCATTGGCCCTGGCTTCAGACTCTTCTTGGGCTTGTGACTCTGGCAGCCTGGCTCCGTCTTTCACCCAAAGCGATGTTCTGGAGCGGCTTCTTCACCGGCATCTTCTGGTTCTGGTGGATCGGTTTGAGCTTCCGCTATTACGATCTGGGCTGGATGATCCCTTTTATCGTCCTCGCCATCGGGCTGGTCTACGGCATCATTTTCCGCCTCGTCGCCGTGCTGCCCCATCCCGCTCTGCGAGCCATCCCTTTGGGATTCATGGAGTTTCTCCACCCCTTCGGCTTCGACTGGTTCCGCCCCGCCTTGATGTTTACGGGCTCCATCTTCGGCGACCATCTCTGGCAGTTTTGGCTGTTCCTAGCCATATTGACGATCCTTCTTTCAATGCGTCATGCAGCCCGCTTTTTGGCTATTTTTCTTCTCATTTTCGCTTTTCATCGGCCATCGGCCATCGGCCATCGGCCCGATCTGGATCTGCTGAAACAGCAGATCCAGATCATCCAGACCAACATCGATCAGAACAAAAAGTGGCAGCCCCGCTACCGCAACGCCATAATCCAGCTCAACATTCAGGCGATCAAACTGGCGATCGGACAAGGCAGAAAAGCCGTGGTGCTTCCGGAGAGCGCTTTTCCTCTCTATCTGAACCGGGATATCGAGCTGACCCAAAAACTTTTGGATCTGAGCAGAGAGATCACTATCGTCACCGGTGCGCTCTATGCCGAAGGAGACAAGCCCTACAACTCCACTTACCTCTTCCGCCATGGTCAGCTGCGGGTGATGCACAAAGTGGTCCTCGTGCCATTCGGTGAAGCGGTCCCGCTGCCATCGTGGCTGGGCGGGTGGATCAACGACCTCTTTTTCCATGGTGCCAGTGACTACATCACGGCAGCGGAACCGAGCGATTTCGAAATGGCAGGCTGCATATGGCGCAACGCCATCTGCTACGAAGCAACCAGCGACATCCTTTTCAAGGATGATCCGCACCATATGGTGGCCATCAGCAACAACGCATGGTTTCTTCCTTCCACCGAACCGACGCTTCAACGCCTTTTGATGCAGTTGCAGGCCGATCGCCACGGAACCACCATTTTCCATGCGACGAACGGGCCGGGAACGGGTGTGATCACGCCGAATTGGTGAAAAATCAGAAATTTCGGCTGCCGCTTCGCAACTTTTATTTAAATTAGTTATAATGGAATCGAGAAAAAAAACGACCATTCTGTACTATTGGTTTTTAAAGGATTCATCTTGAAAATCGCCAACGACGTATCGGAACTGATCGGCAACACACCCCTGGTACGACTCAATTTCGCCAGCCGTGAAACGGGATGTACGATATTGGGAAAGTGTGAATTCATGAATCCCGGCGGTTCCGTCAAAGACCGGATCGGCAAGAACATGATCGAACGGGCACTCGAACGGGGAGTGATCGATACATCGAGCACGATCATCGAGCCGACAAGCGGCAATACCGGTATCGCATTGGCCAGCATCTGCTCATCGAAAGGCATCGAACTGATTCTGACCATGCCGGAATCGATGAGCCTGGAACGTCGGAAACTTCTCAAGGCACTGGGGGCACGACTCGAACTGACACCCGCATCCGAGGGGATGAAGGGTGCCATTGCAAAAGCCGAAACGCTTCAGCGCGAGATCGACAATGCCATTATTCTGCAACAGTTTGAAAATCCCGACAATCCCGAAGCGCATCGTCACTCCACGGCGCTCGAGATCATTCGTGATACAGATGGCAACATCGATATCTTTGTAGCGGCTGTCGGAACCGGCGGTACCATTACCGGGACCGGCGAGGCACTGAAAGAGAAGATCCCGGATATAAAAATTTTCGCCGTCGAACCCGAAGATTCGCCCGTCCTTGCCGGCGGAAAGCCGGGACCCCATAAAATACAGGGAATCGGGGCCGGATTTGTTCCGAAAATACTTGATACCGGAGTTTACGAAGAGGTGATCGAAGTGGGCAACGAAGAGGCCTTCGCCACTAGCCGACGTATCGCCGAAGAGGAGGGGCTGCTCGTCGGCATCTCTTCGGGAGCCAATCTCTATGCCGCGATGCAGATTGCCGCCCGTCCGGAAAATCGTGGAAAAATCATCGTCACAGTACTGTGCGACACGGGTGAACGCTACCTGAGCACCGAACTTTTCGAGAATGTGTAACATACTCCATGCTCTTTGAAACCATCTGTATCAAGAATGGCTCGATCCAGCACCTCTCGCTTCACCAGATGCGGCTCAACCGAAGCCAGGAGGCGCTTTTCGAACATTTCGAACCGATCGATCTCGGTGCCGTTCTGCATCCGCCATCCGGTTCCGGTACACTCAAATGCCGAGTCGTCTACAACGAGAACCTGCTCGACATCTCCTACGAACCCTATCGGCCGAGAGTCGTCCATTCCCTGCGGATCGTCGAATCACAGATCGACTACGATTACAAATTCAGCAATCGTGATGCACTCGATGAACTCTATGCCCGGCGAGACGGGGCCGACGACATTCTGATCATCCGTGACGGTCTGGTTACGGATACCTCCATCGCCAACATCGCATTCCTGAAAGGCCGCCAATGGGTCACCCCCAAAACGCCTCTGCTGAGAGGCACTACACGGGAACGGCTGATCCGCAGCGGTTTTCTGATGCCCCGCGACATTCGTGTCGGGGAGATCGGTACGTTCGATGCATTCGCTCTTCTCAATGCCATGATCGGGTTCGATCCTGTCAAACATGGTAAAATAGTCTGAAAGCAATACCGTTCAAAAGAGTCTATATGCTTATCGACATGATCAAAGAGCAAGAATTTCAGGAGATGATGGAAGCACATATCAAAGATATGCTTCTCTATCTTCTCGAGAGCGATCAGCCGTTCGGTCTGTTGTGCAACCTCGAGCAGGTCTCGTTCGACCCTCCCCTGCCCGAGGAGATCGCACAGGCATTGCAGGAGATCACCCTTTTCATGATTGCAGGATACACATTCGAAAGTTTCGAGATCGAGGAGCACACACTCTTTTTCGAAGCGGGCTTCGGCCCTCAGAATTTCGGCAGCGTCGTCAGCATGCCCGCTCTTGCTGTTTTGCAGATACTCGTCGAAGAGACCCCGATTTTGATCAATATGGCACAGCCGATGGTCGACTACAAAATGGAAAAAGAGGAACCCGGTGTCAAGAGTTCGCTCGAAAGTTTTCTTAGCAATCCGGAAAACAGGAAATTTCTGAAAAAGTGAGTGTTGCGTGGGGAGAAGGCTGACGGAAGTCAGCTGAATTCAAAATGAAAAGGCGAAGCCGCACTTTTCATTCTCAATTTTGAAAAACCCTGGAGGGTTTTTCAGCACTTGTGCTGCTGAAGATACCCAACCACATTTTCGATAAATGCGTCGTGCTTTCGCTCTTTCGAATAGGCGATATAGAGTTTTCGCTTGATCCGATAGCCGCGGATTCGCGCTTCATACAGCTGACCCGACTCCACTTCGTCCGCAATGGCGACATGTGAAATAAATGATACAACCGGCGGTTCGTTTTCATTTTTTTCCGCCTTGAGTATCGCCGCTTTCAATGTCGCCGAACTGTCCACCTCATACAGGACATCCAGATTTTTGCACTCGACGCCGATCTCTTCGAACACCTCTTTGACCATTCGACGCGTATGCGATGCCTCGTCCCGGCATATCCAGCGATAGTTGTTCAGATCATCCGGCTTGAGTGTCTTTGGAAGCGGCTGGTTGCTGAAGACCACCAGTTCGTCTTCGAGCCATTCACGGTAGATGACATCCTCTTTGAAGACAGGGGATTCGATCAACCCCAGATCGATCTGCTTGTTGATGATATCGTCGATCACCTGTTCGGAGAGTTCGACCTTGATCTGTACATCATTGTGAATGACCTGTTTGATATTGTTGAGGCATTTCCCCGGAATAATGAAATTCCCGATCGTAAACGAGGCACCGATGCGAAATGTGATCTCTTTGTTGATGATCTTGATCAGGTCGCGTTCGGCATTGTTGATGCACTTTTCAAGCCGAAGAGCGATGCGATAGAGGTCTTCTCCCTCTTTCGTCAGTATGACCCCGTTCTTCTTTCGTTCGATCACCTTGCAATCGAGATACTTTTCGATAAACTTGATCTGTTGGGTTACAGCCGGCTGAGAGATCCCGAGCTTCGCCGATGCTTTGGAAAAGCTGTGCTCCCGTATTACGGTCAAAAATGTTTCCAGCTTTGCAAAATCTTTAAGCATAACAATTCCTTAACATTTTTATTTGTTATTCTACCAGATTATAGTTATAAATGCAATAATTTTTTGTTATCTTAACAATTTTTATCATCTTTTAAGTTTTTTATATTCGAACTATCCCGTAATGTTAAATATTTTTTTGCTATACTAAATACAATCTATAAGAATAGAAGAGACTATGGACAAAATACTCGATCAACTCAATGAGGCGCAGCGCGAAGCGGCGCAGCATATCGACGGCCCAATGCTTATCCTGGCGGGAGCGGGCAGCGGCAAAACGAAAACCATTACGACCCGGCTCGCCTATCTTCTTTCGCTCGGCATCGACCCGGCGAATACACTGACACTCACATTCACCAACAAAGCGGCAACCGAAATGCGTGAACGTGCCCTCTCGATGATCGAGAGTCCCGTTTATCCGCCTCTGCTCTGCACGTTTCACAAATTCGGTCTGCTCTTTCTCAAATTCAACATCGGAAAACTCGGAAGAAAAAACGATTTCGTTGTCATCGACACCGACGACAAAAAGCGGATCATCAAGCAGATCGACAAAGAGCTCCCGACCGCCCTTGTCGCCAGTGAAATTTCACGCTACAAAAATTCACTGATCAAACCCGACCAGGCGATCGCCCAGGCGGAACACCCCCAGTACAAAAAAATTGCCGCCATCTACAAAACCTATCAGGACTACATCACGGAAAACAACCTCGTCGACTTCGATGACCTTCTGATGTTGACCCACGAACTGCTCGAAATGGATGATGCGTTGAGAAAAAGTGTCAGCGAGCGCTACCGTTACATTATGGTCGACGAATATCAGGACACCAACGAACTGCAGCTTCAACTGCTCAAAAAACTGTGCGACACCCATACCAATCTCTGCGTTGTCGGTGACGACGATCAGAGCATTTACGGATGGCGGGGCGCCAATATCCGCAATATTCTCGAATTTTCCAATATGTTCGACAATACCAAGGTGGTCAAACTCGAAAACAATTACCGCTCGACCGAAGAGATCCTTACGGCCGCCAATCTTCTGATCCAGCACAATCGGAGCCGTCTCGGAAAAACACTCATCAGCACCAAGGGCAAGGGAAAACCGATCGAGCTCTTCCAAAGCAGTGACGAAAACGAGGAGTCCAACAAAATAGCCCGGGCCATCAAGCAACTCATCGACAGCGGTGTAGCTGCCGGCGAGATCGCCGTACTCTATCGTATCAACGCCCTTTCGCGTTCGCTCGAAGAGGGTCTCAACCGTGCCGGAATCGCCTACCAGCTCGTCGGCGGAGTCCGATTCTACGAACGGGCGGAGATCAAAGATGCCATCAGCTACCTGCGTATCATCGCCAACAGCCATGACGATTTCAGCTTCAAACGGGTCATCAACCGTCCCAAGCGGGGCATCGGCAAGGCGACGATCGACAAGATCGAAAAGGCGGCGTATGACAAGCATCTTTCACTCTACCAGTATCTGAGCGAAACGCCCAAAAGCGAACTCTCCAAACTGCTCAGCAAAAAGGCGTACGCGGCGATCAACCGTTTCATCAACGACCTCGAAATCCTGCAGGAGACACTCGAACACTCGATCATGGGATTTATCGACCAGTTCGACAAGACGATCGGCCTGAAAGAGTACTACGCGGCACTGCCGGACGGAATGGAACGGGTTCTCAACCTCGACGAATTTTACGGACTGTTCCGCGACATGGTCAAGAAAAACCCCGACATGACGCTCGATGCATTCCTGAACGAAATTTCGCTCCAGAGCGACCAGGACCAGATCAAAGGGGAGCAGATATCGATCATGAGCGTCCATGCCTCCAAGGGACTGGAGTTCACCCACCTCTTCGTCATCGGCCTGGAAGAGGAGTTCTTCCCCCTGCTTGGCGATGGATGCGACATGGAGGAGGAGCGGCGTCTGGGTTACGTCGCGATGACACGGGCCAAAGAGACATTGACACTCTCGACCGTTCAGAGCCGTTTCCACAAAGGACGCAGAAAGCAACTTGAAAAGAGCCGGTTTCTGACGGAAGCGGGACTCTTGAAAGGTGCACTCTCCATCGAAAAGTCGACCGGCTACAAAAAGGGCGACCTGGTCAAACACAAGCTCTTCGGCATCGGACGCGTACTCGAAGTATCCCGTGCAGGCCGGGACTACAAACTCAAAATCAATTTTGGGGGCAACCGGCGGGATATTCTCTCCTCGTTCGTGGAGAAAGTTTGACATGCACGATACGAGTGTTGAGAGCGCTGACATATGTCAGCTTGATCGGGAATGAAAAACGAGTAAAGCGAAACGTTTAATTTATCCCAATTTCAAAGAAAAAGGATTTTCTTTGTACTCCTGCCCCAATCGCCTTTTTGTCGCCAGGAAGCCGATGTTTGTCGGCTCCAATACCTTTCTCTCGCAGATCAAACGCCGATACGGTGTCAAGAAAGCGGGATTTTCCGGCACACTCGATCCGTTTGCCTGTGGTGTATTGATTATCGCGTTCGGACAATATACGAAACTTTTCCGCTTTTTGAAAAAGAGGCCGAAGAGCTATCGGGCGACCCTGTGGCTCGGAGCCGTAAGCGATACGCTTGACATTGAGCAGGTCGAGCGTATTGAAAAAACCACACCACTCGATGAAGAGAAGGTACACGAGACACTCCTCTCTTTCAAAGGCCTCTTCACCTATACACCTCCAAAATACAGTGCCAAAAAAGTGGGCGGGAGGCGTGCCTACGACCTCGCACGGAGAGGAGAAACGGTTGAGCTTCCGACATTGTCATCCGAAATCTACGACATACGGCTGTTGCACTACCGACACCCTTTCATCACGTTCGAAGCCGATGTCGGTGAAGGCACCTATATCCGCTCACTGGCGGAAGCGGTTGCAGTAAAGCTGGGCTGCCGGGGTGCCCTCAGTTATCTGGAGCGGCTTCGTGAAGGCATCTTCGTATTTCGACACGAGGAACCTCTGAACCCCCTCGACTGTCTCGAGCCGCCAAAAAACCGCTATCTCGCCAACAGCGAAGATCTCATGCTCGGCCGCAAACTTCGAAAAGAGTCATTCGAAAACCCTGAACCCGGCATCTACACCGTTGTTTTTGACCAATATTTTGCTATTATAGAGATAGAAAAGAGCGGGAACGTTCTCTACCTGCTCAACAAGGTGGAATTATGCTCGTACTGACACGCAAAGAAGAGGAAGCGATACGTATCGGTGACGATATTGTCATCAAAATTATCTCCACAGACAAAAACAGTGTACGCATCGGCATCGAAGCTCCCGGCAACATTACGATACTGCGTGAAGAACTCGTTCAGGCTGTCAGTGAAGAGAACAGAAAAGCTGCCGGTAAAACAGATACGGCGGCACTTGCCTCCCTGAAAGAGAAACTCGCCCCACAATGACCGTAAGAGCGTATGCCAAAGTTAATATTTTCCTGAAAATATGCGGCATTCGAAATGGTTACCATGAATTGCGTTCGCGGTTTGTCCGTGTCGATTCACTTTATGACACATTGACGTTTTCGAAAAAGCAACATCTGTCGTCGTCGTTCGAACTGATCTCTTCCGTTCCGATACCGGTCTCCAATACGATCACACAGGCATACGCGCTGCTGAAAGAGGTGGCACCACGTATCGAAAAATTTTTCAGAACCCATAAAATCGTTCTCGAAAAGCGTATTCCACAGGGGGCGGGTCTCGGTGGAGGCAGTTCCGATGCCGCCGCATTTTTGAATTTTTGCAACGATGTGATGGATCTGAAACTTTCGAAAAAGAAACTGGCCCTTATTGGAGAGAAAGTGGGTGCCGATGTACCCTTTTTCATATATGGATACCCAAGCGCCAATGTCGAAGGAATCGGCGAATTCATTACACCATTTGAAGAGGAAGTCCCGCCACTGAAGCTCCTGACGCCACCCATCCATTGCGATACGAGCCTGGTATACCGGGCATTCCGTGAACACTTTGCCGATACAATCGATCCGGATGCAGGAAAAATGTGGATGCAGATGGAGAGCAGGAAACTGCTGGAAGAGCTCGAGCCGCTCGAAGCGAACGATCTGTACAAAGCCGCCTTGACAGTCTACCCGTTATTACGAAAATATCAGGCGCCGCACCGCTTTTTCAGCGGCAGCGGCAGCACGTTTTTTGAACAACTGAAAAATCAGTTATAAAGAAAATCACTGATACAATCCAGCAACATACCCAAGGTTTCATCACATCCACCTTCGGCAAGAACCATCTCTTCATAGGTGCCATATGCGGCTTGTACATTGTTCGGATCAAACGTGGAAGTAATCTCGTTGAATTTGAAATAATACTTCGTCGCTCCGTCATACTGATATCCATTGCCATTGTAGTAGAAAGTGAATGCCGCTTGCCCCGGATCTTTATGATCAACCTGCAACGCCCAATCCTCACCGACTTTCAACGGTGTTACATCCCACTGCGGGTTTTTATTGTTATGATATTCAAAGGTTTGATTCCATTGAATATCCTCTCCTGAAATATCACAGGAAGCACATGAACCGGAGGCCTGTGCCCTTGAAGCCACCGGGCTCATCAGTACATACATACCCAATGGCGCCGTTGCGGCATATTTCCCGAACTTTTTCATAAATTCACGTTTCGCCGCATCCACTTCGTTCGTCTGAACCGATTCCAATCTTTCGACTTCCGTTGTCATGGCTTATCCTTTGTTTTGGGTTATTTTTATTAAAACTCATTAACACTTAAAGTGTAATGAATTTTCACATGCATCGATAAAATATTTTTCAAGGCTGTGCAAGCGTCGATGTGTTGATATCGACGGTTGTCACTTCTGCCTTTTCCACGACGATATTTTCCTGTAATCCCAGCATTTCGCTGTAATTTCCATCCACATATTTCGCTACAGCGAGATCGT
>NZ_JAOZPV010000002.1:0-56565 GCF_029932565.1 Hydrogenimonas sp. | reverse complement strand
AATCCCAGCATTTCGCTGTAATTTCCATCCACATATTTCGCTACAGCGAGATCGTAGAGACCCTCACCCAGGTTGGCAAAGGCAAAGGCACCGTTTGCCATATCAACATCCGCTTTTGCGACCGCATTGTTGAAACGGGTCCCGTTCTCATCCGGAACCGGGGTGGTTTCGTCTGTCTCGTAGGTACCCTCTTCATAGGCGAAGACAACAAGTGCATCGCTCGTCGCATTGAAATCGCCGATATCGAGAATCTCTCCTTCGATGGCTCCCAGCGCCGCCATATCATCGAGATGGACGGTCGGTTTCAGCATCATTTTGCCATTCCCGGTCTCATGCAGTACATGGCAAAGATCGAAATCGGCTTTCAGGGTGACATTGGCATCGTGTGCGAGGTCGAAATCACCGGTCAGCTTGTATCCACTCTGTGCCCCACTCGGAACGAAGAGATTCTCTGTCGTATTGTCTTCGTACAGCACATAGGAGCCTTCATTGTATTGATGGCCCTGGTTATTTGCAACAGAATCGAGCAGCAGTCGAATCTGTGTATAGTGGCCGGCCGGAAGTGTCACGCCTGCAAGCCTCATACCTTCGTCGGTTCGCAGCTGAAGAAGATCGAAGGTGGCCGATCCGTTGAAATCCTGAGCGGTTATCCAGCCTGCCCCAGAGTGATGATACCTGATCTCACGAACATGCACGAAAATCCCCCGCACATCACGCATCTCCTCGCACTGACCTATCTCGCAGGACTCTTCCATGTCGGTCGTGTCAATCGAAACCTCATTGATACCATGGTGTACGGAGACGTTACATTTCATACCCAGTACTTCGGCGAAATCGTAGTCGATATACCTTGCCACGACCAAGTCGTATCGTCCCGCCGGAAGATAGGAGAGTGTGAAAGCCCCTGTATCCATATCGACCTTCGCACTGCTGACCGCTTCCGTAAAGAGCGAACCGTTTTCGTCGGGAATCGTCTCTTCGGGACGAAAATCGCCTCTTTCATAAATATAGACCACGACTCTTTCGAGTGCGGGGTCGAAATCGCCGATATTGGTGATATTCCCTTCGATCGACCCCGACAGGCTGTCATGGGCCACACGCAAAAAAGGCTTCAACAGATAACCGAATCCTGTACGCAGCACCGACTTGTGGAGATCAAAGTCGACCGTCGCTTCCACATGCCCGTCCGATATGATAACCGAACCTTTTACATCGATCTTTCCGCTGGGAACGAAAAGCGTTTCATTGTCATCGTTGTCGATCTCTATACGGCACTGCGAAGCATCGAGCCTGAAGCGCAGCTTATACGCACCATCCGGCAGTGTCGCATCGAGCAGTTTGATGCGCTTTCCGTCTTGAAGTTCGAGCAGATTCACCGTTCTGGGCCCGCTGAAATCCTCGAACTCCTGCCAACCACCTGTCCGTTTGTACTCGATGGAGTCGATCGTCACGTAAACAGCTGTCACATTCTCATCCAGGAGCGGCGCATCCGTCATATAGAGCGACACCGATCCGCTTCCGTCCGAGGAGCCGCCCCCGCCACCACACGCAACGAAAAAGAGTGCTGCCATAACCGAGAGCAGCGCCATCATCCATTTCCTCATACTCATCTCCTTTTACCGATTGCAGGATATCCTGTTTTGCCAATGCTATCACAAAACCGTTAGCGGAACGTTAGCGATAAAACGGTCCGGTCATTTGATGTATAATACGCTCAATATTTTTCCGAAAAGAGAGTCATGCCGATCAGGATCGTCGCCAAAAACAAGAAAGCCTTTCACGACTACGAAATCATCGAAAAACTCGAGGCGGGAATCGAACTGCTGGGAAGCGAAGTCAAATCGATCCGCATGGGACGCGTAAATCTGAAAGACAGCTATGTCCGCATCGTCAAAGGGGAGATGTGGGTTTTCGGCATGCACATCTCGTTTCTCGAAAGCACCAATCCGCACTACAAACCGGATGAAAAGCGGCCCAGGAAGCTGCTGCTGCATCGCAAACAGATCGACAAATGGTACGGCAGGGTCAAACAGGAGGGTCTGGCGATCGTTCCCCTGATGCTCTATTTCAACGAACGGAACAAAGCGAAACTGCAGATCGCACTGGCAAAAGGGAAAAAACTACACGATAAAAGAGAGGCATTGAAGAGAAAAACCGTCGAACGCGAAGCGCAGGCGGCGATGAAACAGAGATATTAGAAAATATCTCCAAACCAGCAGGTTTAATGTTTTTTCATCTGGAAAATTGTCCAGGTCGGTGCAATGCCAACAGCTGCGACAGCATATACGGTTGCGATAAGCTCCATCGGTGTCATATAACCACTCCTATTATAAAATTTTGTAATTGCATTATCTCTTCTCAAACCTTTATGTTCAATTAATTTTATCAATTCTTATCAATATTTTCAAAATTATTGTTTATTATAATTTTTAATAGAATATCAGCTTATGGAATGCCGACATTTCCACCACTGCCCTCTTCCAGACTGTATCGGGCCCGTTTTTATGTTTTTTTTTGGCACAATAAAGGAAGAGAGCGAAAACCTGTCTCAAGCAGCACCTGACACAGTGGGATGCTTGCATAGCGCCTGGTACGGCAGGGGAAGGAATGAGAGAGGTTCTATTGAAGGAGGTGAGATGTTTTCGACCATGCACAATCAAAAGAGGGCGGAAGAGCTGATAGAGGATGCGAAAGAGCTGATTGCCTCGATCGATGAAACATTCATCAATGCCAGAGAGCGGCTGAAAAAGAAGATCAGCGAGATCGATACAACACGCCTGCGGTTGATCAAACAGACGCTTGCAAAATTCCGTGAACGTTTCGAAACGATCGAAAACGAAAATCCTATCGAGCTGACCCCGGTATCCGAAAGGGCGCTCGCCGAACAGCTTCAGTCACTCTACGAAAAAGCCGATATCGAACCGGTGGAGATCAAAGAGGTGCGTAGAGGAAAGGGAGGGGCCTTTTTCGCTTCACTGATCGCCGTGGTTGTCATGGCTGCAGCAGCACTCATCATCGGAGCCGTCGGAACGGGCCAGCCTCTTGCACCGGAGACATTTATGGATATTTCCCGTCTGGAAAAGATTTTGACATGGCTCAGCGGTGGTGCCTTCGACCCGCAGATGGGCAGTCCGCTTTTCGGCGCGGTCGGTCTCGGTATCGCAGTTATCGCAGTCTGGATGATCACCTGGTCGATCATGATGGGCAAAGCGGCCAGACGCAATCTGGCTATAGCGGAAGAGGTTCATGCCGAAGCGGAAAAATATCATCAGAAAAAAGCCCATTATACCGATGCGATCGGCAGATTGCTCGAGGAACTCGATGCATTGGAGAACATTCTCTACACCTGCGATATCTATATGCAGGAGTTCAATGCCATTCTGCAGCGCATCATTCACACCGAAGGAAGGGACTTCGAAGCCTACAAAAACAGCTCGAAAGATATTGTCAAACGTGCCGCGGAATGTGAAGAATCCCTTGTACCGCTTCTTAACATCGCCATCGTAACCTCGGAAGGAACCCCTTCGAAGCAGCTTTCCATGGCCATCTCAAACGGTGAGCGTCTCGTTCTCGCATTGATTGAAGAGAGGCCCATCCCTGCGCCGGAGGAGCTGGTTTCGGTATCGGAGGAGCCCACCATGCCGGAATACGAAAAACCGGAAGAGGAAAAAGAGTCTCTAAAAATTGAAACGACAGATGCGTCACAGAAAATTGTCTGATGGCATGAAGAGAGAAGGCTTCTTTTTTTCCGAAGGCTCATCGCAGAAGAAGAGGAGTGATGTCTTTCGCCTTTCTGGGCTTGCTGAAATAGAAGCCCTGCATCTCGTCACATCCCATTTCGCTTAGAATCTTTTTCTGTGCAGCGGTTTCCACCCCTTCGGCAATCGTCGTCACACCAAGTGCATGTGCGAGTGCGATGGAAGCATTGACAATGGCGCGATCCGATTCGTTGGTTTCGATATCCATGACGAACGACCGGTCAATTTTGAGTTTGTCGACAGTGAACTGTTTGAGATTGGCCAGAGAGGAGTAGCCGGTACCGAAATCGTCAATGGAAAACTTGAATCCCATGTTCTGTAACTTTTCGATCGTCCGATAGCCCGATTTTTTCGAATGCATGAATGTGGTTTCGGTGATTTCGAACTCGATGGAAGCATGATCGATTCCATACTTTCCGATCATCTCCTCGACGAAACTGCTCCAATTTTCGTCCATCAGTTGTCGTCGTGAAAGATTGATCGCTACGAGTATATCTTTCACCCCTTTTTCGGTCCACTCCACTATCTGGCGGCAACACTCTTCGAATACCCATTTTCCGATTTTGATGATCAGGTCACTCTCTTCGGCAATCGGGATAAACTCCGCCGGAGGGATAAGGCCGATGATCGTCTCATTGACACGCAGAAGGGCTTCGACCCCGGTTACACGTTCCGTTTTCAGATCGAGTTGCGGCTGATAGAGTATATAGAAGTTCCCGTGACGCAATGCATCTTTCAGGGCACGTTCGATCATATAGTGACGCTTGACGTTGTTGTCGAGTGACCGGGAGTAGTATTGGAAGCGGTTTTTCCCCTTCTCTTTGGCCCGATACATCGCCATATCCGCAAACTGAATCAATTCATCCTTGTCGTTGCTGTCTTCGGGAAAGAGAGAAATACCGATACTCGCACCCAGTTCGTATACCTCATTGCCAACATGAAATGGCCGGTTGATTTCCTGGATGATTTTCTTCGCAATGTACATCGGTGCATCGATATGATCGACATTCTCGACAATCAGCAGGAACTCATCTCCGCCAAGCCGGCCAAAAATATCGCTCTCGCGCAGAATATTCTGAATACGCTGGGAACACTCCAGCAACACTTTGTCTCCTGCACTGTGGCCCGCCGTGTCGTTGATCTCTTTGAAGTTGTCGAGATCGATGAAAAAAAGCGCGCCGCCATACGCACTCCGCTTGCTCCGTTTCAGAGCCTCCTGAAGACGTTCGAAAAGCAGCATCCGGTTGGGCAGCTGTGTCAAGGCATCGTGGGTTGCAGTAAAATGAAGTTTTTCGCGTGATTTCTGCAACTCCGATATATCGGTCAGCATCGCGACACGGTGCGTTGCCTCCCCGCTCTCATTGAAGACGGTATCGATCGTCAGCCACGCAAGCAGATTCGGATGGTTTTCTCTCAATATCGTGACTTCACCATGGAAAAAATTTTTATTTTCAATCATTCTGACAATGTTGTTCATTGTCTCCTGGTCGAAAAAGCGGCTGAAATTCTCCATGCTGAAATCGGAAAGTTCGCCATCCTCGACACCGAGCATCCGGCTGAATGCATCGTTGACCTCAAAGTAGTTGCCATCGGTCGATGCGATCAGAATCCCTTCCGTTGCATCTTCGAAAATCTTCTTGATGACGTTGAGATAGTCGATCGATTTTTTCTCCGCCGTCATATCCCTGATGATTGTTATGGCCGTACGTTTGCCGCTCTCTTTCATATTGGTCGGCATGATACGGGCTTCGAAGAAGAGTCTTTCGTGTTTTACAATCATGGGATAGTTGATGATTTTCAACCGGTTTGTTTCGATCGCCTCTTTCGTCGCATCGAAAAACATCTTGGCGTACTCCGGCGGAAAGATTTCATCGATCTTTCTTCCGATCACCTCATCCCTGGGGAGGTAGAGAAGTTCGTCTCTTCCCTGCGAAAGGATATCGAGATATCTTCCATCTTCGTCAACGTAGAAAATTAGATCGGGAATCACTTTGATCAGTGCAGTGATACGCTGCTGATAACTCTCCTTCGATGCTTCGAGCAGTTCCTCCATCTCTTTTGACGAGATATCAAGAGAGCGTTCGAGCAGATAACGGTCTTCATCGTTGTTGACAAATGTATCGTCGAGTTTTTCGAGAAATTTGTGCCATTCGTCAATCGAAGGTGTCGTATCGGCCGCCAACCCGCTCTTTTTCAGGATTCGCCGAAGCAGTCGGTGCATATTATACTTCCCAGATCAGCGTCAGTGTCATCGTTTGGTTGTGCAGATCGCACTGCCCCGAATGCATCGGGGAAATTTCGCCATAGGAGTAAAAACCGATCTGACGTGTTCCTTCCGGAAGGACGTCGAGTGTCGCTTCCAGTTCCTCTTCCGTGCGTTGTTTCAGCAGCAGTTTTCTGCCGACGCAGCTGATTGCAATGCTGAGGGCATCCATTTTGACATCCTCTCCCTCCGCCATTGTTTCCGCCGCTTCGTATGCACCATCGATCAGCCGGTCGAAATTCGCCTTCATAAACGTCGCAAACCCTCCTTCCGGCATATCCCCGGCAAATGTAATCGACTGTTCCTCCTCGTTGACTGCCAGCACAGTACGCACCTTGATCTCTTCGCCATCCTTCGATTCACGTATCGCCAGGGGGAAAAGGAGTGCACTGGCCGGCAGTTCGTCGGCATGTTTTCCCAAATAGCGTTTGTACACTTCAAGTGCCGGTTCGTTGTTGAGTGTATAGAGAATATTTTTGTGAGAGGAGGTGATTTCCCGCTCGATTCCGAATTTGTCCCATCCTCCCTGATACCCGGATGCGATACGGAAGTGATCACCGTAAAAACCGATCGCACTGACCAGGCCCGATCTTGGATTACACTCGCTTTCAAGCACATAGGTGCGTTCGAATCGATCATCATCGCCGGCCAATCCTCCCGTCACAACGACATGTTCCGGCAGAACACTGTTCAGTCCCTGCGTCAGTTCCGTTCCATTGATCGTCAATCCTTCACTGATGATCAACACGGCTTTGAGGTCGTCGGCTGTGAGCGCCTGGGCAAGTTCCCTGCCGATTCTTTCGGATTCGTCCGGTGAAGCGATGGAGCGTTCGGCTTTTTTGACCCGGCTTTTCTCCAATTGAACGACCGCAACCACGAGTGAATCTTCAAAAAGTTCGTTGTCGAAAATTTCACCGGCACTCGAGCATCCGGCAACTTTTGATTTCGGATAGGCGCGGCATACTTCCCCGATGGCATCCTGTACACGCTCGTTGCGCCCCATTTCGCCAAACATCAGCACCATGGTCCGTTCGGAGTCGAGTGAGGTGTCGAACGGTTCGTTCCACCCATCCAGATAGCGATACATTCGGATTTTCATCTATTGTTCCTTCTCTACCAATCGATAATATTATTGTATTTTACAATATTGTGACAACTTACCGGCACAGCCCCACTCCGACTTCTCCTGTCCAATCTCGCATTTTGCACGACGCTGAAGCCGCAGACAGGGATATAGTGTATATATTTCAATAATATCGTATTTACCATTGAAATAGTTAAAATTCCTCTTCAAGCTTTACGGAGAAGGCAGAAGAAGGATTTTAACGATGGTTACCTTTTGGATAGGCATATCTCTCCTGTCCGTTGCCACTTTCGAAATGTTATATACCGTCTGCATACCCTCTTTGACATATCCGAAAATCGTGTAATGGCCATTGAGCCAGGGCGCCCTTCCGACAGTAATAAAAAACTGGCTGCGGTTGGTATTGGGTCCGGCATTGGCCATTGCAAGCATACCCGGACGGTCGAAAACGACATTGGGGGCAAATTCGTCTTTGAACGGTTTGTGCCAGATCGAATCGCCTCCCCGACCGCTTCCGGTGGGGTCCCCGCTCTGAATCATGAAGCCCCGGATAACCCGGTGAAAGGGTACACCATCGTAGTATCCCTCCTTCACATGTTTGAGAAAATTTTCACTCGCGAGGGGAGCCCAGTCGGGACGTATCTCCAGAACGATATCCCCCATCGTTGTCTGCATACGGACGAGAGGATGGTATTGGGATTCCGCTGGATCCGTCAGCGGGTTTGCCTGCAAAAAACAGACCGCAACAAGCAGTATGAAAAGAGTTCGTTTCATCAAAAACCTTACATTGTCTCAGTGAACATATTTTAGCAAAACTCATTGCGATATGGCATCTTGTCAATAGAGGTTAAAAAAGATAGTGTTGGGGAAACAGTGGAATATCCACCGTTCGTAAAAGGGAGAAAAAAAGAAGCCCCAAAGGGAATGGGGGCTTTTATTATTTGCGGCGAAGCTCTTTGATACGTGCCGCTTTGCCTCGGAGACTGCGGAGATAGTAGAGTTTTGCACGGCGCACACGACCGCGACGCACCACTTCGATACCTTCGATACTGTCACTGTAGAGTGGGAAGATACGCTCGACACCGATATTGTTCGCACCGATTTTCCGGACAATAAAAGTTTTGCCTGTTCCCTCTCCACGGATGGAGATACAGACACCTTCGAAATTCTGTACACGGGTTTTGTCACCCTCTTTGATGTTGACCGCGACGCGGACCGTATCGCCGGCTCGGAAATCCGGGATATTCTTGCTTGCCATCTGAGCTTGTTCGAAAGACTCAATATATCGATTTTTCATCACTTTCCCTTTGGGTAAATTTCAAATATCGTTCAGGTCGAAAATATTTTGTTTTGGCTAATGCCAGCCTTTTTTTCAGGGCGTTAATTTTACTATGGTTTCCCTTTAATAATTCTGAAGGAATACTTAAATTATGGAAACTTTTAGGTCGTGTGAACGACGGTGCCTCCAACAGGGTCGTTTCGAAACTTTCCGTCTCGAGCGACTCCACATTCCCAAGCACACCGGGAACGAGCCGGCAGACGGCATCGGCCATCACGAGCGACGGCAGTTCACCGCCGGTCAGTATATAGTCGCCGATCGAGAAAATCTCGTCGGCACACAGTTCAATCAGGCGCTCGTCGATACCTTCGTACCGTCCGCTCACAAAAGCCACGTGCCGCTTCTGCGAAGCCAGACGTCTTGCATCCGACTGCCTGAAAGGTTTGCCCACCGGGGACGTCACGATGATGTGCACGTCCGGTGACTCTTTTTTCAGATGGTTCAGCGTATCGTAGAGAGGCTGCGCCATCATGACCATTCCGGCCCCGCCTCCCGCTGCCGTATCATCGACTTTTCTGTGTTTGTCGGTCGTGAAATCGCGGGGGTTGAGGTAGTCAACCGAAATAAGCCCTTTCGCGATCGCCCGTTTCAGAATGGAGTCTTCAAAATAGCCCTCCATCAGCGGCTTGAAAAGCGTGACGAACGTAAACCGCATCAGCTCGCGTCCAGAATCGCTTTGGCTCCCTTTGTCAGAACCTTTTTCGCATCCAGATCGACCCGGTCAATGTAGCGATCGATATAGGGAATCAGAAAGCTTTTCGCAGCACCCTTTTCTACCAGTCTTGCCGCCGTCTCGACGACCAGATAATCGGTGCCGGCCAATCTTTCGATCTCATTTACGCTTCCCAGAAGTTCACCGGAATCCTCCACATCGAGGCCGATAATCTGATACCAGAAGTACTCGTCCTTTTTGAGTTTGCATGCCGCTTCGCCCATCTCTTTCGTCGTATAGAGATAGGCATTGGTCAGACTCTTCGCGTCGTCGACGGTATCGAAGCCTTCAAATCGCACGGTCCCGCGTTCCGCATTGTAAGAGCGGATGGTCAGATCGCCGCGGTCGCTCATGAATGTGGCACCCTTTTTGAACTGTTCCGGGAAATCGCACAGCAGATTGAGGCGCAGATCGCCGCGAAGGCCAACCGTTTTGCCGATTCGTGCAACCGGCAGTCTGTCGGCTTCCTTCACCTCTACTCTCCGGTCGTTCTGACGTTGACCCGATAGCTGATGCCGTCCTTCGCTTTGCAGCCACTGATCAGCGTTTTGAGCGCATTGATCATACGCCCCTCTTTTCCGATCAGCTTGCCGGCATCCTCTTTGTGCGCATAGATAATGATTTCATCGAAATTCTCACCGAGATTGTTGCGTTCGACAACGATATCTTCCGGATGAGAAGCGATCAGTTTCGCGAAATCACGCACAAAGATCTCGATCATCGCTTACTTGCCTGCGAGTTTCTTGACGCGCTCACTCGGCTGTGCACCGACGCTCAGCCAGTAGTTGTAGCGCTCTTCGTCGAGTTTGATCGTTTTCGGATCCGTCATCGGATCGTAGTATCCGATCGATTCGATCCAGCCGCTGTCGCGTCGCTTTCGGCTGTCCGTTACGACGATGCGGTAGAAGGGTCGTTTCTTGCGTCCCATGCGTGTCAATCTGATTACTGTCATTGTTTCTCCTTAAAATCTGTCTTTTTTCAATTGCTAAGAGGCACTGACCTAAACGAATGACGGGTTCGTTTAGGTCAGTGTCCCGAAGAGAACTAGCGTGGAAAACTGCCGCCCTGCATCTGGCTCATCATATTCTGCAGATCCTGCATCCCTTTTTTGCCCGAAAACTTTTTTGCCATTTTCGCCGCGTTTTTGAACTGTTTGAGCACCTTGTTCACTTCCATCTGGCTGAGCCCCGCACCCTGTGCCAAACGCCGCTTTCGGCTGTTGTTCAGCAGATCCGGATTCTCCCGCTCTTTCGGTGTCATCGAGCTGATCAGCGCTTTGATCTTTTTGATCTCTCCCGAATTTTCAAGATCGAGATCTTTGATGGCACCCGCCATTTTGTTCATGCCTGGAATCATGCCGATCAACGATTTCAAGGAGCCCAGCTTCTTCATCTGCTCGAGCTGTTCGAGGAAATCGTTGAAGTTGAACTGCCCTTTTTTGATCTTTTTGGCGACGCGCTTCGCCTCTTTTTCATCGATGACAGCCGATGCCTTTTCCGCCAGGGATTCGATATCGCCAGCGCCCATCAGGCGCCCAACGATCCGGTCGGGAATAAAAACTTCGAGATCAGGCATCTTCTCGCCCGATCCGATGAAGCGCAACGGCACACCGACCTGTTTGGCGATGCCAAGCGCAACACCCCCTTTGCTGTCACCGTCGTACTTGCTGAGAATGACACCGGTCAGTCCCAGCTCTTTGTTGAAGGCAGCGGCACTTCGCACGGCATCCTGGCCGGTCAGCGAGTCGGCGACATAGAAGATCTCGTCGGGCTGAAGAATCTCTTTGACCCGCTTGATCTCATCCATCAACTCCTGATCGATTGCCAGGCGTCCGGCGGTATCGACGATGAGAACGTCATAATTCCCCTCTTTCGCCTTCTCGAGAGCCCGCTTCGCCACTTCGACGGGATCGTTGATCGACTCATCGGCAAAAACGTCGACTTCGATCTGATCCGCAATCTGGCGAAGCTGTTCGACCGCCGCGAGACGCTGAAGGTCGGCAGCCGCCAGCAGCACTCTCTTTTTGCGGAGTTTGAGGTAGTAGGCGAGTTTTCCTGATGTCGTCGTTTTGCCCGACCCCTGAAGCCCCGCCATCATCACGACGGTCGGCGGCGTCGGGCTGTAGACGAACCCCTGTTTGCCGGGAGCTGTCAGAATTTCGGTCAGCTCTTTTTTCAGTGCTTTGAGAAAATTCTCTTTTCCGATTCCCTTGCGTTTTGTTTCACGTTCGACGACACTCAAAAGTTCCTTGACGACTTTATGGTGTACATCGGCCTTCAGCAACGACTTTTTCAGCTCGTCCAATGCACGCTTCAGGGCTTTTTCATCGTCTTTGAAGCGGATTTTGTTGATGGCATTCTGAAAACTGTTGCTCAGTGACTCAAACACGGGTTCTCCTACCTTTTATACAGGGTTCTACAAAGTGCGGAATTTTACCTTATAAAGACTTTAATTTTAATTAAATATAAGATTTTCCGCAATGCGGAAAATCTGTCATTTGTATATTGGTTATTGGTCATTAGGAGTGACTGAATCCTTTCCCAATGACAGCGTGCGAAGTGACCAATATTTTCTGTCAGCCTCCCGCCAGAACGTCGAATCCTTTGGGCTCGGGTGCGCGGAAATCGTAGCCCAGCAGCTTCATCTCCAGCGCATGCAGCAGCATCCGGTTGGTCTGGGCGCTCGTGACGCCGTACTGACGGTCACCGATGATCGGATGGCCGATGCTTTTGAGATGGACCCGTATCTGGTGGGTGCGACCCGTCTCGATGACGACCCGGAGTTTGGTTCTGTGCCCCGATATCATGACCGGCTCGATATGGGTGATCGCCTCCTTGCCTTTCCGGTCGACTTTGCTGTAGGCGTGGCCATTCTGTTTGATCGTCTTGAGCGGCTTGTCGATCGTCATCGGCTCGCTGACGATGCCGTCGACCCAACAGGTGTAGACTTTGTAGACGGCACGGGCTTTGAATGCCTCCGTGGCCTTCTTTTCGAACGCCTTGGTTTTGGCCAGAAGCAGCACTCCGCTCGTCTCCCGGTCGAGGCGATGAAGCAGCCTTCCGTCGGGAACCTCCCGCGCCGCTTCGTCACTGGTCAGAAAAGCCGGTTTGTTGAGTGCCGCCACTTCGTCATTCTCGTACAGTACATCGACTTTGTGAAGTTTCAGAACGCGGAACTTCGTGTCGACCGGCAATTCACCCCGGGCGATCGCCACCTTTTTGTTGCCTACATAGACGACGCCCCGGTCAATCAGCTCTTTTGCCTTTGAATTGGAGAGCCCCATCTGGACCGCCAACAGTTTATACGCTTTCTCTTTTTCCATCCTGTCCCATTTCCTCAACTTGCTTTTACAGCCATCTTGTGTTTCCGCTTTCGCATCGATAATATCCAGACTTCACCCATCCATCTCCCGGATGAACTGCATCAGCTTCTCCGTTTTCGGCAGACGGATACGCTTCCGTTTGGAGCTCTCCCCGGAAAGGAGAACGATGCCGCTTTTCGGTGCCTTGAAACATTTTCCCAGATATTTTACCAGCTCTTTGTTGGCTGCCCCTTCGACTGCCGGTGCCTTGACCTTCACCTTCAGCGTGTCGTCAAAAATACCGACGATTTCGTTTTTCGAGCTTCCCGGCCTGGCATTGATGAAAAGATCAATCCAACCATCCGTTTCATCATACCACATCGCGAATCCCTTTCAGAACCGGTTCGAGCGACAGAGGTGTCTTCAGTCGAAGCGGTTCGGCGGCAAGAGCCGCATCGAGCGCTTTTGTCAAATCATCCAAGTCGGAGAAGATCGCTCCCTCCACTGCGGAAAACATCGCCTGCTGATTGAAGATCTCATAGCCGCTGACAAGGCGGCAGCCGAACGGCAGAACCTCGGCAGGATTGTGTCCCCCGACCGGAGCGAAAGCACCACCCAGCACAACGATATCGCTGATCGCATACATATTTACCAGCTCGCCCATGACATCGACAAGCACGATATCGTACTCCAGCGAGGCCGTCTCGCTCCAGCGCCCGAATCGCAATCCGTGCTGACTCGATGCCTTCTCGAGCATCACGGCAACTCTATCGAACCGCTCCGGATGACGCGGCACGACAATAAGTTTCGCATCGGGATGGCGCTCTCTCCATGCGATGAAAGCCTTTACGATGCCCTCTTCTTCCCCTTCATGCGTACTGGCCGCCGTCACGACGATGCCCGCCGGCTTCGGATAGAGTTTTGTCGGTTTCGCCGGCTGGGCGAGTTTGATATTGCCCGTAACCTGTACGTTGACCGCACCAAGTTCCTCAAGACGTACCTTGTCCTTTTCACTCTGGGCGTACACTGCATCGATCTGGGAGAATATTTTTCTGTAAAACCAGCCGATACGCCGGTAGTTTCGATAGGAGCGGTCCGAAATTCTGGCATTGATCAGAAAGGTTTTGGCGCCACGCCGTTTCGCCAGATAGAAGAGAAGATACCAGAGTTCCGCCTCCATCACCACCAATGCTTTTTGCGGTTTTATCCAGAACCAGAGCAACGGTTCGAACGGAAGATAACGCACCGCTTTCGCCAATTTTTTCGCTTCCGAATATCCGGTCTGTGTCGTTGTCGTGAGTGCCGTTTCCTCTTCACCGAACGCCTCGATCAGCGGCTTCAGGGCACGCGTCTCTCCGAAACTGCAGGCGTGAAACCAGATTCTGTTTTCCGGAAGCGGCGGATTGCGCCAGAGAAAAAAGCGTGCCGGAATCGACTCGCGATACTTTTTTTTGAATGAGAAAAGGAGAATGAGGGGTAAAAAAACGAGATAGATCCCCCACACCAGAAGTGTGTAGAGGATTGTAAAGAGTGTGTTATTCAGCGGTCTCTTCTTCTTTCTGTACTTCGAGATAGAGTATGCGTCCGCAGTGCGGGCATGTCGTGATCTCTTCCCCTTTGATCACTTCGGCATAGGTCTTGTCGTTGATCTTCATGAAACATCCCATGCACGCCTGCTTGCGGACCGGCACGACAGCCGTGTTCTTCGCCCATCGGCGGATCTTGTCGTAGAACGCAAGAATTTTCTGGCTCATTTTCGAAACCAGCTCCTGCTTCTTCTTGAAAAACTCCTGCTTCTCCTTCTCGATTTCGGCAAGCTCTTTTTCGACCTCTTCCTTCAGCAAAGCGCTCTTCTCCTGCAGGGCCGCGAGTTCCGCCTTTTTCGTTTCGATCTCTTCGTTGCGCGTTTCGATCAGATTCTCGAGACGGCCGATCTCCTCATGGGCGAAATCGAGCTGCTCTCTGGCGATCTCCTCCTCGAGCTGCAGCGCTTTGATCTCTTTTTCCGTCTTCGCTTCGGCACTCTTCTTTTTGTTGGCATCCAGTTTGTCGGTCAGTTCCTGGATGTGCAGGTCGTTTTTCGCCTTTTTGAGTTCGGCATCCCGAATATCCTCTTCGAGTTCGAGAATCTCACGTTCGACACCGCTCTCCTGCTCTTCGACTTCGGCCAGTTTGGCACGCGCCTCCGCGATTCTTGGCTCGAACGCATCAATGGCCTGATCGATTTTGGATAGTTCTATAAGCTCTTCAAGATGCTTGTTCATGGATTGTGTTTCCTTATCAGATGTAGGTGAAGGGGTTGATTGATTGCGCAATTATAACCGGAATCGGCAAATTTTTCAAATGGGGTGCCATCGCATCGGCAAAAAACTTTTCACTTTCGAAATGGCCGATATCGGCCATCATGAGCCTTTTGGAGAGCGCTTTCATCGCGTCGTGAAACTTGATGTCGCCGGTCAGGAAGAGATCGGCATCGATGCTATCCATCAGGCTTGCACCCGCGCCTGTCGTCAACGCAATGCTGTGTATTCGCTCTTTCGTTCCGACAATCCGCATCGTGTCGAGACCGAGCCTCTCTTTGACCCTTTTGAGCAGTGTTTCGGTATGCCAGTCACCTTTTGCCGTGCAGACAAAACCCTCGCAGCCGGCCACGTCGAAGCCCAGAACGGTTTCGAAAACATACCGGTTCAGATGGGTCTGGTCGAAATTGGTGTGCATTGCGATCATCGTATGGCTCTTTTGTATCATGATACGCAGAAGATTGGCGGGGTATTCGCTCCAGACAAGCCGCTTGAGTCCCGAAAAGATCAATGGATGATGGAGAATGAAAAGCGTATGCTCTTCCGCCTCTTCGATCATCTGCAGATCGATGTCGACACTCAGTACAATGCGGCTTACCTCATCGCGTTCGCTTCCAAGAAGCAGACCGCTGTTGTCCCACGCCTCCTGCAGCTCGAAAGGGCTCAGTTCGTCGAGAATGCCGTAAATTTCACCGACCGTCACGCCGTTACACCTTTGATACGCGTTTCGCGTTCGGACTCCTGTGCCTTGTAGAGTTCCGCACACCCTTTGGCCAGATCGCGGATTTTCAGAATGTAGTTGGCGCGTTCGGTCACCGAAATCGCCTTTCGCGCATCAAGGGTGTTGAAGAGGTGCGACGCAATCATGCACTGGTCGTACGCCGGCAGCGGCAAACCCGCATCGAGACACCGCCGACACTCGTTCGCCGCCTCGTCGAAGTGACGAAACAGCATGGCGGTGTCGGCAATTTCGAAATTGTATTTGCTGAATTCGTATTCGCTCTCCTTGTGCACGTCGGCATAGGTGGTCACCTCCCCATCCTTCTCGTTCCAGACGATGTCAAAAACCGATTCGACACCCTGCAGATACATCGCCAGCCGCTCCGTTCCGTAGGTGATCTCGGCCGCGACCGGGTTGCATATGATGCCGCCGACCTGCTGAAAATAGGTGAACTGCGTCACTTCCATCCCGTCCAGCCACACTTCCCAGCCGAGCCCCCACGCGCCAAGTGTCGGAGACTCCCAGTTGTCTTCAACGAAGCGGATGTCGTGTCTGGAGAGGTCCAGCCCCAGGTATTCGAGGCTCTTGAGGTAGAGATCCTGAATGTCGTCGGGACTCGGCTTGATGAGCACCTGAAACTGGTAATAGGCGCCAAGACGGTTCGGGTTTTCCCCATAGCGGCCGTCGGTTGGACGTCGGCTGGGGGCCACGTAGGCGGCCCTCCACGGTTTGCTGTCCAGACTTCGAAGCAGTGTCGCCGGATGGAAGGTTCCCGCACCGGAGGGAATGTCGTAGGGCTGGACGATGTTGCAGCCCTGCTGGGCCCAGAAAGTCTGAAGTTTCAGAAGAAGGTCGGTGAATGTGATCATGTAAGGTCCAATGCTTTCTTGATTTTCGGTTCGTCGAATCCGCAGATCCACTGGCTGCCGATCAGCACAACGGGTACACCGCGACATCCATGCCGTTCGCAGTCTTTGGCTGCCTGCCGGTTGGTACTGATATCGATCGTTTTGAATTTGATGCCGTTTTTCTTGAAGAAGGTTTTGGCCCGCGTACACCAGACGCATCCCGGCGATGTAAACAGAACCACCTGCTTCTGTCGTTTCTTCGGTTTGGTTTCAGCCATTTGAACCTCCTTTTATCAAAATCTTTTCGCGGAATTATAACAAATATGATTTGTCATTCATTGTCGTCTGCTTCGCCGTCATTTGGCGCTATGGGCCGGCGATTGAGGCTTTCCCGCTATCAATGGGTAATACAAGAGACGAACGGCTTTCGGCTCAAGACTCCAAAGAGAGCGCGTTCATAATATACATCTCCAGATTGGCTCCGGTTACGCCGCGCTCGACCGCATCGTCGTAAAACTTCGCCACCTTCGCATGAAACGTCTCGAAGTCGTAATAGGGGAAATGGATCTCCCACGCTTTCCTGATCATCTTTTCGGCCATCTTTTCGGTCGACCACTGCTTGAAAATCTGCAGCACACCGAAAAAGAAAAGGGTAAACACCACGGCCATGACGATCGCGATGTGACAGTCTATCTTGGCAAGCAGTTTGTGGAAAATGAGCGCGAGAGGAATCAGAACGAGGTTCCAGACGACTATCATAAAGAGATAGGCTCGCCCAAGACGTAGTTTCATGCCGGGAATCTGCCCCTCCAGTGGCATATTGTCCACCAAGAGCTTGTTCGCCTTCATCAGCTCGTTGAACCGCATCGGATGTTTCGGCTGCGTAAAGAGAAACGGTAACAGTTTTTCGTCTATCACTTTTTCACACATGGTACTCCCCTTCGTAACAGATGATATCGCCCACCGCTCTACCCAGCGAAGAGGCCACGACATGACATTTGACTTTGAGCAGATAGAATGTCGGTCGAGTCGACTTGTCGTTGAGCGATTCGTAATTGCCCATTCCTTTTGAGATAATCAGATCGGCCTCTTCATAATGTTTTCTCATTGTTTCGTTGACTTGCGACAAATCGAGTCCCGGCGTCGTAACGCCACTGTCGATAATTTCGGCCACCTCGTCTATTCCCGCCTCGCTGGCTTCTTTCACCGTCACATCGTTGATGATCGGAACACCCCGTACGACATAGCCGAACCGAACATGAGGAAAGATCGTGTTGAATCTTCGCATCATCACTTTGTCGAACAGGTGCTCGCCCGCATTGTCCCCGATGACCAGTACATTCCGGGCCTGCGCCAGATGTTCCCGCAACCGGGCACTGTCATCGATGGCAAAAGGGGTTTCGAAAACTTTGGCCACCTCCTCTTCAAGATCGAACCGCTCCGTCGCAGCCAGGTCGATCACATTGCCGGCCACGGCCGCTTTCAAAGAGGCATGGAACATGTCGACACTCTTATCGATCATCGATTCGATGTAGGGCAGAAACGCCCTCGCATGCTCCGTCGCTTCCCGCTTGAAATCGCCATAGATATCGTCGGTATGCAGTATCTTCGCAATAAGCGGATAGACACGCGACGCCACCTGGGGCGGTGTCTCTTCGAACGACCATTCGGGTATCATGCAGCCGACTGCATCGAGCACCTCTTTTGTCGTTTTTTCATCGACATGCAGGGTTTCACAGACTCGAAGCGCCTGCGAAAAGATACAGGTAACACACTCCGGTGTCATCTTCATCGTTTCTCCTCCGCATGCTTCTCGACCATTTTTCCCCACATCAATTTGTATTTGCGTTTGACAAACTCCAGCTCCTCGCGCGTCGCATTGAGCTCGTTGGTCAATGTTTCGATCGTTCTGCGATCCTCGTCATAGAGCTCCTGCATCGACATCAGCGCCTCTTTGAGGAACTGGTTTTCATTTTTGAGCGCGTCGAGAGTCTCCTCTTTCGCATCGACCACCTTCTCGTGCATCGAAAGGATCGTACCGATTGTCTTTTCGACAAACTGAAGCCCCTCGCCGGACTGCATGTCGACCTTCAGTACCTCTCCCCGGGAAGGCTGCGCCGCCGGCAGTGTCTCCTGGGCATCGGCTTTGATAAAAATATCGCCATCCTCCTCTTTCGACTCCACCAGGCCGCTGTCTACCATCTCCAGCACTTCGTCGAAATCCTTGCCCGTCAGTTTCGCATAGGCTCTGATATTCAGCCAGGTACTCATCTATTTTTCCTTTTGCTCAAAGCTACTGATGCCAATCAAATGCAACTACCATTCCAATTTCTCGACCATGAAGCATTCAATCTGCCCGACTTTCAAAACGAATACCGGGAGACGATTTTTCAAGAGAGAAAAATCGTCCGAAATCCCCACAGAAATGCCGAAACGGCATTTCGGGAACCGGCGTGAAAGCGGGGCGGAAGGTTGGACGCGAGACCCTCACAACAGGGGGCATCGCCGGAAGTGTCACTTTGAAATCAACACCTCGATCTCCGCCGAATCGGTCTCCACCTTCTTCGCCTTCGCCAGACGATCCTCCGTCAGTTTCACCTTCAGTTCATCGTCGTCGATAGCCAGAATCTGCATTGCCAGATAGGCACTGTTGATGGCACCCGCTTTTCCGATAGCGAGCGTCGCGACCGGCATGCCGGCCGGCATCATAACGGTACTGAGCAGAGCATCCTCGCCGCGAAGATCGGACGAACTCATCGGTACACCGATGACCGGCTTGATCGTCGTTGCCGCCACGGCACCCGCCAGATGGGCCGCCATGCCCGCTGCAGCAATGAAAACGACGGCGCCGCGCTCTTCCGCCTCTTTGATATAGGTTTTCGTTCGGTCGGGGCTCCGATGGGCCGACGAGATGATCAGTTCATACGGAACACCGAATTTTTCCAGCGTCTTGCCGCACTCCTTCATGACCTCATAATCGCTCTTGCTTCCGATGATGATCGATACAAATCTCATGCTCTCTCCTGATTGTTGGATTGAAAACCGAAAATCAAACAATTTGATCTTCGGTTTTCAATTCATCTGTTTTTTCCTTCTCCTCCTTCGGCGGCCTCTCACAATATCTTCTCTCCTCAATCGTCAGCCTGAAATCTCCGAAATCTTTTTTGAGAACAAACCCCAGAAACCAGATGGAGGCAAATATGCCGACCCCCATGTAGATCAGATTGCCGATCAAGGTAATGAGCTGTTTGTCCATACCGAAAAATCCGGCGAAAAAGGCAAAGACCGTAATCAGGACAAGAGAACCGATGAAGGTGGCAACAACCGTGCGCCACTGCCATGCCCACCAGATGCGGATCAGCCGGTTCCGTGTCAACGTCTCATCCATGGAGAGGCTTTCGCAAAAATGTAAATGGCGGAAGAGGTGTCGGCAGCAGAATCGGATTTTCGTTGCCGCTGTGAATACACTCGTAGGTTTTGCCCGTCGGGGTCTCCAGTTTTTCCATCTTCAGCCACCAGCTCCCATCCGTTTTTCGGAATATCGAGCCGCGCTCGTTCTCGACCTGTTCAAGAATCGGCGCAGGCGACAGGATCTCCATTTCGTCACCTTCACAGACCCTGTCCTTGACCAGAAATGCGAGTCCCGCTTCGTCTACCAGTGCTTCGACCTGGTGGGTTCCCTCGCTGATCGAGCTCTCCAGACTCTGCGTCCCCTCACGTTCGAACGGACGGTGGATCAGATAGGCGTCGGTGAACCCGCGATGCTTCGTCGTATGGAGCTCTTTCTGGTATTTTTCGGCATCGAATCTACCGGCGTAGAAATCGTCGATCGCCTGCCGGTAGGCATGGGCCGTCACCGCCACGTAGTAGGGGCTCTTCGTCCGCCCCTCGATCTTGAGCGAATCGATGACACCCGATGCGAGAATCTCGTCGATATGGGAGGCCAGATTCATATCCCTGGCATTCATGATATAGGTCCCCAGCCCCTCTTCCTCTTCAAGCCGGAACGTCACACCCGTTTCCGGATTTTCGGCATAGAGTACATAGGGAAAGCGACAATCGTTGGCACAGCTTCCGCGGTTGGGCACACGCCCACTCTGCAGGGAGCTGATGAGACATCGTCCGCTGTAGGCGAAACACATCGAGCCATGCACGAAGACTTCGAGTTCGAGATCCGGCAGCTCCTGTTTGATCGCCTCCAGATCGCGCAGACTGATCTCCCGCGCCGCGATGATGCGGCTGACACCCAGATCGTAATAGAACTGCGCATCGAGCACATTCATGACATTCGCCTGGGTCGAAAGGTGGATCGGAATGTCGGGTGCCACCTCTTTGGACATTTTCACGAGTCCCGGTGTCGCGATGATGAAAGCGTCCGGCCCCATCGCCGCCATCCTCTCCATATGGTTGCGGTAGAGTTCGAGCTGTGAATTGAACGGAAAGCCGTTGATCGTCACATAGACCTTTTTGCCCAAGGCATGGGCGTAGTCAATTCCCTCCTGAAACGTCTCGTAGGTGAATTCTTTGCCGCTCCGAATCCGCAGCGAAAAGTGGCTCACCCCGCCATAGACGGCATCGGCACCATAGGCGAATGCGATTTTCAGTTTCTCGAGATTGCCGGCCGGCGAGAGAAGTTCCACCAATCTATTTGCCTCCGAACTGAGCGATCAACGCTTCGATATCGTCATTGGAGATCACCTCTTCCGTGCCGGTGTCCCCCTCGATATGACGTGCCGATTTGACACGCTTTTCATCTTCGATATTGCCTTCGAAGAGTGCACTCATGTAGCGGCTGAGCGCCCGCATGATATTGATGACACGCTCGATCTTCTGGCGGTGGATATCCTGGTACTGCATCGTATCCATCGCACCCAGAATCTGCGTATCGGCGCTCTGAAGCATCTCCACCGCCTCGTCACCCAGTTTTCTCAGTTCGGCCGCCTGGTCACCGGCCTGCGCGAATCGGGTGATATGGGGAAACTTTTTCTGTAAAGTGGTAAAAAGATTTTCGAAGTCGTCGGCGATGCTCTGCATCTTTCCGATCGCACCGATCGCACCCTCGACATCGTTGAGCACCACATCGAGCGCATCGAAAATCTCGCTCGCCTTCTCTTCCGAATCGCGTGTGACATCGTCAAGCTGGCTGACAACACGATGCTCTTTTGTCGCCGGTGGCGGCGTAATAACCTCTTCTTCGCCGCCATCCTCTTCCTCCTGTTCGTCAGCAGAAGAGAGATCGAGTTTTTTTTCGACCGGAGAGACATCGTCAGAAAGTGCCTCCGACTCCAGGTCGAGGTCGCCGGCCATCAACGCATCAAGCTCTTCTTGTGTCATCCTATCCCTTTTCGCATAAATCTGTCAGATTATATAGATTTATTCATTTAATTTCAATCCGGTTGACAACCGCGTAGAGTGTCGGTAGATAGAAGAGGTTCAAAATCGTTCCCCAGATGAGTCCGAAACCGATCGCAACGGCAATGGGCTGGAGAATGACCGCCTGGCCCGTCGCAAAGAATATCAGCGTGAAGAGACCGAGAAAGGTCGTGATCGAGGTGATGAGAATCGGGCGCAGACGAAGCGCGGCTCTCTGAAAAAAGGCATGGGTATCGTGTGTGCCATGCAGAAAGTCGAGCATGATGATACCGTCGTTCACGACAACACCGGCAAGGCCAAGAATACCGATAAGCGAAGGCATCGAAAGGTTGATCTCCAGCAGCAGGTGCCCTGCAAGCGCCCCCAGAATCGAAAAGGGGATCACCGACATCACCATCAGTGCATATTTGATTTTCGAAAAGATCAGCAGCAGTGTAATCAGAATCAGAAAGAGTGCGATGGCGACGGCGTGTTTCATCTCTTTGGCGAGCTGCCTGTTCTTCTCTTTTTCACCCATCAGCCGGATTTTTACCCCTTCGGTTTCGATGGTTTTCAGCAGAGGAGCGATCGCGTCGAGCACATCGTTGGCCGTCGTTTGACGTTTGTCGACTGTTGCGAAAACGGTTTTGACGACTTCGCCGTCACGTTTCTTGATCTGCATGAAATCACGTGACTTCACAAAGTCGACAATGTCACGAAGTTTTACGAACCGGCTGTCGGAAAGCGGATAGTCGAAATGCTCCAGACGCGAAATATTGTCTTTTCCGATCTCTTCGGTGCGTATTTCGACGACCCCCTCTTTGCCGAATGTCATCGCCTGGCGCCGTTCGAGAAAATAGCCCGAAAGCAGCCGCGCCACTTCCCCTTCTGTCAGCCCAAGCTTCTCGCCGTAATCATTGATGCGCATCTGCCACTCCATCTTGCCATATTGCAGATTGTCGCTGACACCTGTTACACCGGCGGTTGCGGCGAGCGCCTTTTTGACCCGTTCCATCGCCTTGATGATTTTCTCGTCATCGTTGCCGGAAAAGTTGATTTTGATGTCGTTGCGTATGACACCGATGTGGCGCTGACGGACTCCCAGTTCCTCGAGACGATAGCGTGTTCGAAAGGGTGCGATGATCGTTTCGATCTTCCCGGCGAGCTCGTAGGTCTTGAGTGTACGCCGTTTTTCGGGATCGCGAAAATCGAACGAAAGATTGAGAATGGGGTTCAGATATTGGTTGATCCAGTCGGTATCGACCAGATCGTAGAGCTCCAGGGTGATGTAGAACGATCCGTTGTCCTTTTCGTTTTCACCACCCATCGTCGTACGAGAACCGGCGACGGCGGAGACCGATTTCATACCCAGTTCCTTCCTGTGCTTCAGCAGCGCCGCTTCGATCTCCCTGGCCACTTTGTGTGTCGTTTCGATCGGGGTATTGAGGTCGGTACGCCCCGTAACGTAAATGTAGCGGCTGTCGAATGAAGGGAAAAACTGGAAATGGGTCTGTTTGAGCATCATGACCGTCGCCAGCGGAATACCGAGCACAAAGAGCGCCAGAAAACTCTTTTTGTGGCGGACAATGAACATGAGCGATCGTTCATACTGCTTCTGAAGCGGTCTCCACTCGACCATGCTTCCGCCCTTTTTCAGGAACTCTTTGGTATGCAGGGGAAGAAAAAGGAAGCTTTCGATCAGTGAACCCAGGAGCACCATGATGACGACAATCGGAATCAGAATGATGAAATGGGATATCTCACCGGAGAGGAGGAAAAGGGGCAGGAAGGCGACCACCGTCGTTACCGTCGCCAATGTAACAGGCAGCATCATTTCACGTACTCCGCGCAGCACGGCAGCGTGACGCTCCATCCCTTCGTCGAGATATCGCTGGATATTCTCCGCAACGACCACCGCATCATCGACGACGATTCCGATCACGATCAATGCACCAAGAAGGGATACGATATTGATCGTATATCCCATATAGTAGATAAAAAGCAGACCGATGGCGAACGAAAAGGGAATACCCATCGTCACGATCGCCGCGATTCGGAAGTTGACAAGCAGTGCCATCGTGATAAAAATGAGTATCAGCCCGAACATGATATTCGAAATGATGACGTCGAGTCGTTTTTTGATCGGAACCGACGAGTCGTGGTAGATATTGAATATAAGTTCCGGATACTCCTTTTCCAGTGTTTCGACAAAACGTCCGAGCTCTTTGGAGAGGACAATCGCATCGCCCTCGGATGCTTTGTAGACTTTCAGTGTCACATTGTCGAGTGTATTGAAAGAGGAGAGTGTCGCCGTCTGGGAGAGCCGGCGTGTCACCTCCGCCACATCCCCCAGGCGGATCGTTTTGCCATCGACACGAAGCAGCGCGTTTTCCCATGCCTTCTCCCCTTGCCGGCCATGGACAGTCGAGAGAAAAATATAGTTGCCCGGCTGTTCGATATTGCCGACCGGATAGATGTATGAGAGATTCGAAATGGCGTTGAGCAGCGTTCTCTGGCTGATACCGTATGCTGCGACGGCCTCGGAATCGATCCGTATCAGGATCTCTTCGTCGGAATCGCCATAGATTTTCACCTCGGCGATACCGTCCATATGCATGATTTTGCTTTTTACACTCTTCGCCACATCGATCAACTCTTCACGATTCAACGTTTTGGACGAGAGGGAGAGCGAAAGCAGATCCTGCTTGCGTATCAGCAATGTCGCCACCGGTTCGACCATATCGGCCGGAAGATACTGGCGATTCGCCGCAATGGCATCCTTGACCTTGCTCAACAGATCGATCGGATCGGCATCGTCCGTCAGAGTCAGAATGATATCGAACCGTCCCGGAACGATGATCGTCTCGGTCGTTTCGATGCCGCTGATCCCTTCGATGGCATCCTCGATATCCCGGACTGCCATCTTGTCGAGAATCTTCGCACTCGAACCGGGATACCCGCCGGAGACGTCGATCATATTGAGCGTAACATCGGGAAAGAGCTCTTTCGGAATCTCCCGATAGGCATTGATACCGGCAAGGAGAATAAAAAGCAGAAGAACATAGTTGAGCCGTTTGTTGGTAAGGAAATATTCAATGATTCGCATCTGCCCGTTACGCTCCGGAATTTGATGCCATTATTGTAGCAGAGAGGAAGAGCAATCTGTTATGAAAAGAGGTTCGGCACGAAACGTGATATAATTTAACGCATTATGATTATGAAGGATGCGGACATGAACATATCATCCCAAAGTGCCTATCAGCATCTGGCCCAGTATCAACAGCCGGTGGCCATTCCGGGAAAACCGGATCTCATAACCATACCCGAATTCGAAAAGCCGGAACTTTCGCCGGAAAACAGACTCAAGCTACAGGATCGTATCGCTGAAAAGATCGATGACGTCAAAACGGGTCTGCAGGAACAGAGAGATGCTTTACGGGAATTGACGGTCGGGTATATCGGAACGCAATCGAAAAAGACACAATGGGAGATCTATATGAGTGTCACCACCGAGGCCGACATGGATTCAGACGCACCAAGCGGCATCGAGTTCTATCAGACACTTCGGGATATTCAAAAACAGAACAATGTCGTCAAGGCGTATGCAGCCTATCAGGAAAATGCATTGGAAGCATAACGGATGGATAGCCGGGAAATCCTCGAAATCGTCGCAGAAAAAACGCCGTCCGAATATATCGGAGAGATGCAGGAGACGATCAGCAGTATGGTATGCAACGAAAACCAGCCGATGCCACTCTCCGAGAAAACACTTTACGAGGCATTGGCGCTGAAAGGAGAGTTTCTCGTCCTCAAACTTACGTACGACGATGTCAGACAAGAGCTGAAGGAACAGAAAATCCGACGCAAAATCACACAGTCGCTCAGTATCGTCGCAGTCTACGAAGATGCGGGTCACTCTCTGGATGATATCGAAAATTCCATCAAGTATATCCATGATCTGGTCGATGAAAAACAGAATTTTGTTTTCGGGATCAAACGGGTCGACTCTCTTTCCGAATTTCCCGTAACCATTCTTTTCAGCGGTATTCTGCCGATCAATCAGCTGGAGCTTTACATCGGTGAAGAGATCGACCGCCTCATCCATTCCGACGACGACTATTTCATTCCCCGTTTCAAACAGGTTCGTGACGAGATATCGGAAGTGATCGGCATCCCGATCCTGCCACTCGATCCGAAAACCGACTCCTCACTGAATCCAAGCCGAGCCAGATTGGTCGACGGCACCAATGGACATCTCATCAGTGAGTTCGAAGTTGACCCCTTTACCGATAAAGAGGGGCTTGAAATCTATCTTCTCAAATTTTTCTACATCTATAAAAAACTGGGTGACGACATGCGAAATCGCATGACCTCTCACTCCTGATCGCCCTCCTTTTTCTCGAGTTTCTGAAGCAGGTCGTCAAGTCGACTCAGATTTCCGAAATATTCGCTTTCGCTCATATCACCGGCCCTGTATCGTGCATAAAGAGCCCGGATCCTCTCTTCCACTTTTTCAAGCGTTACATCTGCTCCGTCTCTCTTTTCTCTTTTTTTCTTCTCGTTCCGCATGCCGTTGTCATTGCCGTTCTGCTCCATCTGGACTCCTTCTGGAAAGGTAAAACCATCGAACCTCTTCTTTTCCGAAAGGTGGATATGCGTTGGTTCTTCACAAATCATTGTAAGCATTTCCAGTGAAAAACGTAATAGCATTTTCGAATGCTTTTCTGTATCGAAAATGACCAGAACCCATCTCAAACATCCCTATAGGTGGTAACAGCAATGATTTTGTTCCAGGTCGAGGCGGTACGACGAAGATGTGGCCAAAGCCACATCGGGGAGAACCAACGACGAATCGGGACAAAAACACGCTGCCCGAAGGGTGGCACGCAAAAAGCACACTGGTTTCGTTGAAAAGCTTGAATGTAGCTTCGGCTACACCCTGCACTTTTCGCCTCGCCATCGCACTTTTTGCGTGCCATTCCCGCCTATGGGGATTGTTGGGATAGGTTCTAGAACCCATCTGAAAATTCCGCTATAATCGCGGCATGAATGCATATCTGGAACTTGGAACCGTCAATCGTCTGAAAATCGTCCGTGAAACGCCACACGGTCTCGTTCTCGCAAGCGAAAAGGAGAAAGAGGTCCTGCTTCCGAAGCGTTACGTTACGGAAACGATGAAAATAGGAGATACACTTGATGTCTTCCTCTATACCGACAGTGAAGAGAGAATCGTCGCAACGACGGAGCGTCCCCGTGCGATGCTGGGCGAAGTGGCCGAGATGGAAGTGGTGGATCTCACTCCCCATGGCGCCTTTGTAGACTGGGGATTGCCAAAAGACCTCTTCGTCCCCAGAATGCTCCAAAAAGAGCCGATGCACAGAGGAGAATGCCACGCGATTCTGGTGACGTACGACGAAAAGAGTCACAGGCTGGCAGGTACACAGAAATTCGACCGGCAGCTCGCCAAAGCCTCATCCAAAACGCTGAAACGGAACGAGGCGGTTGACGCCTACATCTTCGGCAAAACGGAACTCGGCTACAAGGCGGTGGTGAACCGGCGCTACGAAGGGCTCATTTTCCATTCGGAGGTCTTCGGTCCCCTTGCCGTTGGCGACACTGTCACTGCTTATGTCAAGCAGGTTCGCGACGACGGCAAAATCGACCTCCTGACCCGCCCCATCGGCAAAAAGAGTGACAATCTGGCCGCCGACAAGGTGATGGCCTGGCTGCACGACCACAACGGAATGCTGCCGCTCAATTACAAAAGCGATCCGGAGCGCATCAAGGAGTTGCTGGGACTCAGCCGAAAAAACTTCAAACGCGCTCTGACAAAGCTGATAGAGGCAGGAAAAATCGAGGTCAAAGAGAACGGCACCTATCTACGAATGAAGAATGGAAAGTGAAGAATGAAGAATTTCGGACGCGGCTGCGCCGCTTCCATTGGTTGAAGGAATTACGATGAGCCTTTTTCAAAAAGAGAAAAACTCAACGCTCAACACTCAGCACTCAACACCCGGCGCCCGAACGGGCGCCCTCGTCATCGACCTGCACAACCACACGGCACGCTGCAATCACGCAGAGGGTTCGATCGATGACTACATCGAAAAAGCGATCGAAGAGGGGATCGATATTTTCGGTTTTTCCGACCATGCACCGATGGATTTCGATCCACGCTACCGTATGGGCTTCGACGAGATGTCCGCTTACGAAACCGACGTCAAACGGGCGCGCGAAAAGTACACCGGCACGATCGACATCCGGCTCGGCTACGAGGTCGACTGGCTGCCGGGCCATATGGACAGGAGAGTGCTCGCCTCCGATGTCGACTATCTGATCGGTTCGGTCCACTTCATCGACAAGTGGGGATTCGACAATCCGGAATTCATCGGAAAATATGAAGGTGCCGACATCGACGGTATCTGGCAGGATTACTTCGACCTGGTCGAAGCGATGGCGAAGGAAGGGAAGTTCGACATCGTGGGGCACCTGGACCTCATCAAAGTTTTCAAGTATGTACCGAAAACCGACGTTCGGCTGATCGCCGAACGCGCGATGGATGCCATCAAATCAGCCGATATGGTCATCGAAATCAACGCGGCGGGATACAGGAAACCGATCGGCGAAGCCTACCCGAGCAGGGAACTGCTGATCATGGCCTACGAACGGGAAATTCCGATCACTTTCGGATCCGATGCCCACAATCCCGAACAGGTGGGATACAAGAAAGAGGAGCTTCACAAACTCGCCAAGTCGGTCGGCTACACCAAAGCGGCCCATTTCAGAAACCGCGACCGGGCGTTTGCCGCGTTTTAGTGGTAATTTCCGAAAAAGAGATCGAAAAATATCCGGAACGAATAGTTGGGCCGGTAATCGTACTGACGATGGAAATTGACGGCCGGAATCATCTCGACATAGAGCCATTTGCGCCAGACACTCCGCCGATAGCCGAATGCCGTGGTGTAGTTATAGATGCCCGGAAAGGTTTCCGTTTTCGTCGACTCTTCCGGCGTATACTCATATTTCGTATTCCCTGCGAACGTCTGGACGATACGCATACCGCTGTGTCTCGTCATACCCCAGTTGTAAGTGAAACCCAGGCCGTAATACATCCCTTTCCTGTGCGCACGCGTTCCGCGACTGAGCTGGATCCTGAACAGTGTATTCTCCCACGGTTCTGTATCGAGATAGAGGTTGGTCCGTTCGGAGAGGTCGTATTTTTCCGAGTATTGGAAGGTTTGAACCGGTTCGACGACCCAGTTTCCGGGTTCGAACACCATGCTGTATCTCGCCCGTACATAAGGATGAAGGCCGCTCAAGCCGAGAGAGTATTTCGAATGGATTCCGAAAGCGCGGGGAGCGAAATAGTTGATTCCGATCTTTGGGGAAACCTCTTCCTTTTCCGGGTCGTCGGAACTTTTTTTGACAAGATTTTCTGCATTGTCTTCATTCAAATCTTCGATAAAAAGGCGCAATCGTTTTTTTGTCCGTGACAGAGGGAGGTGGACCCGGACATGGAAATTGGTTTCGTCGGACTCCAGGGACCGGACCGACGTATCGACGCGCAGCCGAATATAGGTTTGGGATGTTTCGTTGAGATATTTCTGCGTCTGAAAGAATCTGTCGCTGCTCTCCCTCTCCTTTTCCAGAGGAGTTTCATCACTCCGTTTCGTTGCATTCACCTCCTCGCCAAGCAGATTGACAAGGGTTTGATCTATTTTGTCCGACCATTTGACAACCTGATCGGAGAAGCTATCGTGGTACTCGTCTATGAATGTGGCGTTTTCATCCGTCGTATTGGAATCGGCCGAAAGGTGTAGCGTGAGAAGAGCGAGAAAGAGAAGCCGGCCGATCGATACAATCCATCCCGTTTTTTCCATATTCAATCATAACAGGTTTGGGGTCAAATCAAGCTTGTTTTTTGCCTTTCGAAATATTTTTTGCAGTGCCTAAATTTTAATCAACTCTTTCACCTGCCTCTTACCTTTATTTTGTTACAATACCCGATATTTTAAATTTTCCAAGGAGAGAAAATGGGCAAATTTGTCAACAATGTCGACGAGTTCTACCGCTTTTGCGAACAAAACGACGTCAAGTTCGTGGATCTGCGCTTCACGGATATCAAAGGCGCATGGCATCACCTGACCTACCTTCTGAGCGCTCTCGACAAAGATATGCTGACCAACGGCCTTCCGTTCGACGGAAGCTCCATCGAAGCGTGGCAGCCGATCAACAAATCCGACATGATCCTCAAGCCGGATATCGAAACGGCGTTTCTCGATCCCTTCACGGCCGATCCGACGATCATCGTCTTCTGTGACGTCTTCGACATCTACAAAGGGGAACTTTACGAAAAGTGCCCGCGTTCCATCGCGAAGAAAGCGCTCAAGTATCTGGAAGAGAGCGGTGTCGGCGACGTCGCCTTCTTCGGACCGGAAAACGAGTTTTTCATTTTCGAAGATGTGCAGATCAAAGACGAGATCAACGAATCGTTCTATCGTGTCGACAGCGAAGAGGGCGAGTGGAACGACCCGAGCCGCAACGACGATTTCGGCAACATCGGCCACCGCCCCCGCACGAAAGGCGGCTACTTCCCCGTCGCCCCGACCGACAGCATGGTCGACCTGCGCGCCGAGATGATGCAGGTCCTCGAAGAGGTAGGGCTGGAAGTGATGCTCGGACACCACGAAGTGGCGCAGGCGCAGGGCGAGATCGGCGTCAAGTTCGGAACGCTCCTCGAAGCGGCCGACAATGTCCAGAAATATAAATATGTCGTCCGCATGGTCGCCCACCTCAACGGTAAAACGGCCACCTTCATGCCCAAACCTCTTTTTGGCGACAACGGAAACGGTATGCATGTCCACCAATCGATCTGGAAAGACGGCAAAAACCTCTTCTACAAGGAGGGCGAATACGGCAACCTGAGCGAAACAGCGCGCCACTATATGGGCGGCATCCTCAAGCACGCCCAGGCGGTCGCGGCCTTCACCAACCCCTCGACCAACTCCTACAAGCGTCTGATTCCCGGTTTCGAAGCCCCGTCGATTCTGACCTACTCCAGCCAGAACCGCTCCGCCTCGATCCGTATTCCCTACGGAGCCGGCGAAAAAGCGACACGTATCGAAACCCGTTTCCCCGACAGCTCCGCATGCCCCTATCTCGCCTTCACGGCCCTGCTGATGGCGGGAATCGACGGCATCAAGAACCAGTACGAGCCGGTCGGCCCGATGGATATCGATCTCTTCGAACTCACCCTCGACGAAATCCGGGAAAAAGGTATCGAGCAGATGCCACACACTCTGCGCGAAGCGGTTGAAGCGCTGCTCAGAGACAACGACTTCCTGAAACCGGTCATTACCGACAAATTCGTCGACGCATATCAGCACTACAAATTCGAAACACAGATCTGGCCGGATGAAGCACGCCCGACAGCATTCGAATTCAAAACGACCTACTCCTGCTAACCTCTTCCGCGCCTTTTCCGGCGCGGGAGTCTCCAATTTCAATTTATTTTCGTTAACATTCTATTGATAGAGGATTGATGATGCTCGTCTATAATTCTCCCATTCATTTCGATGCGGGAGTCCTCTATGTTATTGAGAGTTATCGCCATGCTTTCCGCCATCATTCTGACGATTGGTTCGGCCATGCAGCAGGCGAAATATGATGAGAACAATGCCAGTCAAAACCGGCTCGAGAAAAGCGTCACTATAAAATAGCGTATAATTAACGCAGAGCATTCACCAAAAAGGTCACGCATGATCAATGTACTTATGATTGAAGACGATATCGATATCAGTTCGCTTTTGACAAAATTTCTATCGCAATACGGCATGAACGTCGAAAGTGTCGAAACACCGAAAGCAGCACTGAATGCCCTGGAACTCGACCATTACGACCTCATCATACTCGACCTGACACTTCCGCAGATGGACGGCTTGGAACTCTGCAAACTGATCCGAAAAGATTACGACATACCCATTATCATATCGAGTGCGCGCAGCGATCTGACCGACAAAATCATCGGACTCGAGTATGGCGCCGACGACTATCTTCCCAAGCCCTACGAGCCCAGGGAGCTCGTCGCACGGATCCAAACGGTCCTGCGCCGCTACCGCCCGACTCTCCAGACCGAAACGAGCGATTTCGAGCTCGACGAAGGCAAAATGCAGATCTTTTTCAAGGGAGAAAAACTCGATCTGACGACAGCCGAATATGAGATTTTACGACTCTTTCTGCTCAATCCCGGTACTGTCCTGACACGTGACTACCTGGCCAACAATGCCGAATCGATCTCCTGGGAGAGCAGTGAACGAACGATCGACGTGATCATCAGCCGTATCCGCAACAAACTGGGAGACAACCCCAAACAACCTCGCTACATTCACTCCATACGCGGTGCAGGATACAAATTTACGCCGTGAACCGCCAATCGATATTTTTCAAGCTCAACCTCTTCTTTCTTTTCAGCGTCGTCGCCCTTATTGCGTTTTTCATCATGACGATACGGGAGTTTCGGGCACAGGAACTCCATCTCATCGAAAAAAAGGTGCTGCACGATGAAGCCGAAATACGAAAAATCATTCTCGAAGAGGGGGATCCCGAAAGAAGATTCAAGGCACGCAAATACAAACTTGTCGAATATCCGGAGGCGATCAAGCCCGACCTCAAGCCGATTTTCGTCAATCCGCCCGGTTCGTTTCCGCTGATCGTCTCGGAGCGAATTCAGGATGGGCGGCTCAGAATCTATCGTGATGATGAAAATCTCTATTTTGAACTGGTCGGCCCAAAACACTCCACGATGATCGCATCCCCCATTGACATCTATCGCCCCAAATGGATACCTCTCCTTTTCGGAAGCATGATCACCATACTGATTCTGCTCTACTGGACGATGCTCCGCAGTCTCAAGCCGCTCAAAACACTGGCGGAACAGATCCGGCGCTTCGGCGAAGGGAACATGAACATTTCGACACGCTCGGAAAAACGGGACGAAATCGCCTTCGTCGCCAACCAGTTCGATGCGGCAGTCAAAAAAATCCGCGCAATGAAAGAGGCCCGTACACTCTTCATGCGCAACATCATGCACGAACTCAAAACACCGATCACGAAGGGAAAACTGAGTGTCGCACTGATGGATGCCGGGGAAGAAGAACAGGTACTGCGGCGTGCTTTCGACCGCATGGAACACCTGATTCAGGAGATGGCGGAAGTGGAGATGATCACCTCCCAGTCGCTCGATCTGGTTTTTGAAAGCTGTGATTTGAAACGGATTGTCGAGGATGTTGCGAAACTGCTTTTCATTCAGGAGATACACACCATCAATTTTGCCTGTCCGCCCTGTAACGTGAAAGCCGACTGCAAAATGCTGACAATCGTTCTTAAAAACCTGATCGACAATGCCATCAAATACTCAATGGACAAACGGGTCGATCTATGCTGTAAGAACGGCAGGATCGAAGTGATCAACCGTGGCGAACCCCTTTCCAAAAACTTCGAAGAGATTATCGAACCCTTTGCAAAAGGGGGACCGGACCACTCCAAAGAGAGTTTCGGTCTGGGCCTCTACATCGTCAAATCGATTCTCGATGCCCATGGTGCCGAACTGACGTACCGATACAAAAAGGGACGGCACCACTTCATCATCACCGGCCTGAAACGGAGCCGGTGATTCTACCCGATCGCTCTGGCGATCAGCCTGTTGAGGCGGGCATTGAAATCGGCAATATCGTCGACCTCGATACCTGCCGCCATCTTCGCCTCGTCAAGCACAACATGCGCAATGTCGCGTGTAACCGTTTCGTCGTTTTTTTCGAGAAGCTTTTTGAAGATCTCGTTCTCCGGATTGATCTCCATAATCGGCTTGGGTGTCGGCACCTCCTGACCCATCTGACGCAGAATCTGCTGCATCGCGATATCGGGGTCACTCTTGTCGAACACCACACAAGCGGGTGAATCTTTCAATCGACTGGTCAGGCGGATATCCTTGACACTCTCGCCCAGCTCCGCTTTCATCGCCGCTATGATGGAGGCATACTTCTCTTTCGTTTCGTCGCTGACTTCTCCCTCCTCTTCGACATTGGCGATATTCTCGAGCGGCGTACCATCATACTCCGTCACCGTCGGCATGACGATCGCGTCGACTTCGTCGTCGAAGAGAAGCACCTCGATATCTTCTTCTTTATATTTCTCCAGCAGCGGGGAGTGGCGGAGCAGGTTTTCATCCTCTCCCATAATGAAGTAGATCTTCTCCTGCCCCTCTTTCATCGTCTCCTTGTACTCTTTGAGCGTGACATATCCGTCGCGTTTGCTCGACTTGAAGAGCATCAGATCGAGCAGTGCGTCACGGTTTTCGAAATCGCTGTAGATTCCCTCTTTGAGCGCTTTTCCCATCTCCATGAAGAAGTTTTCGTAGGCTTCTCGATCTTTTTCGAGCAGCTTTTTGAGTTCGCCAAGAATCTTTTTGATGCTCGCTTTTCTGATCTTCGAGAGAATGATGTTCTCCTGGAGAATCTCCCGGCTGACGTTGAGCGGCAGATCCTCGGCATCGATGATGCCCCGGACAAAACGGAGATAGGTCGGCAGAAGCTCGCGATCCTCGTCGGTGATGAAAACCCGTTTGACATAGAGTTTCACGCCCGGCTGATAGTCGACCCGGAAGAGATCGATCGGCGCTTTTTTCGGAATATAGAAGAGCGTGTAGTACTCCAGCGTTCCTTCCGCACGGGTATGGATCCATAGCAGAGGATCTTCGCTGTCGTGGCTGATTTGTTTGTAGAACTCTTTGTAGTCCTCCTCTTTGAGTTCGCTCTTGGAAAGGCGCCAGAGCGCCGAGGCTTTGTTGATCTGCTCCTCTTCCCCCTTTTCGTTTTTCAGGTAGATCGGAAAGGGGATATGGTTGCTGTATTTCTCCACGATACTTTTGATGCGCCAGTCACTGGCGAACTCGTCGGCATCGTCACGTAGATGGAGCGTGATATCGGTGCCGTACCCCTCTTTCGCTGTCTCCTCTATCTCATATTCGCCATGCCCTTCGCTGACCCATCTCCACGCCTTCTCTTCGAGCGGCTTGCGGCTGACGACTTCGACCTTCTCGGCAACCATGAAGGAGCTGTAGAACCCGACGCCGAACTGCCCGATCAGATGGCTGTCCTTTTTCGCGTCGCCCGTCAGGCTCTCGATGAAACTCTTCGTACCGCTTTTGGCGATGGTCCCCAGGTTTTCGACCATCTCCTCGTCATTCATGCCGATTCCCGTGTCGCTGACCGTCAGAATCTTCTTCTCCTTGTCGTAGGAGACGACGATTTTCGACGGCAGATCGAGCTCTTTGTATCTCTCGTCGGTCAGTTTCAGGAATTCGAGTTTGTCCAGTGCATCGCTGGCGTTGGAGATGAGCTCCCTCAAAAAGATCTCTTTGTTCGAATAGAGCGAATGGACCATCAGGTGAAGCAGCTGGTTCACTTCCGTCTGAAATTCGTGTTTCGACATGGCAAAACTCCTCGTTTTTTTGATGGAATTTTACAATGTTGATATTAACAATGTCAAGTTTTGTCATGCTCAACAATTCAATGTTGGAGCACAACAGAAGATATGGCATCCTGTTCTCTTTTATCAGCGATTACTCCGCATTAATTTGTTATCATGTACAAATTTTCAGGAGGTGGCTCATGAGAGAACGGTTGAAACTGCTGACAGCTCTTTTGGCGGTGGTATTGATGTTTTCCGGTTTTTTCGGTGGGGACAAGAGCAAAGAGGAGATTAAAAAAGCGCGACAAGAGATTCAAAAAATGAGCCGCGAAACACTTCAGTTGCTCTACAAACATGCACCGGAAGCACGCAGCCGGATCAAACACGCCTATGGATATGCCACTTTTTCGAATGTCGGCATCAACGTATTCCTGTTATCCACAGAAAACGGTTCCGGACTGGCGCACAACAACAAAACCGGCAAAGATATCTATATGAAGATGTTTTCGGGTGGCGTCGGACTCGGACTCGGTGTCAAAGATTTCCGTATCGTCTTTATCTTTGACAACAAAAAGGTTTTCGATGAATTCATCAACAGCGGATGGGAAGCGAATGCGCAGGCCGATGCCGCGGCAAAGGCGGAAGAGAAGGGCGGTGCGGCAAGCGGTGCCGTCACGGTAGCACCCGGTGTACATATCTACAAACTGACCAAAAACGGTCTGGCACTGCAGGCAACGATTCAGGGCACCAAGTACTGGAAAGACGACGAGCTTAATTAAGGTTTGAGCGTTATCTGTCCGAGACAGCTGGCACGGGCCAGCTCATTTTTGAATGGAAGCGGCAAAACCGCTTCCATCATTCTTCCTTCAACTCCCCTGCCGGACTGACGAACTGGTCATTCAGTTTTCTGATAGCCGCTTTGCTGTAATCCATAATATGTTCGAGTTTCTCGGCGGCACGGCGGCTCCAGCCTTTGAGCCAGATACGCAGAATCGGGCGATACCACTTGGTATTCTGTTTGATCGCTCTGGCAATCTTTTCATCTTTTTCCAGCCAACGTTTCAACTCCTTCTTCGCAAAAAGTTTCCGGTATCGGAAATGAAGAAACAGAACCACCGCAATGAGAACACCATAAACCACACCGATCATGGCCGACGAGGGGGGAATGATGCCTGACGCAAGCAATCCCCCTGCGCCACCGGCGAGAAGGGCGACAGTGACGATATCGGCCATCATTACGCGCCGTCCCCAACGATTGAGTGAATCTTGCAACAACGGCAGTTTGTCGTTGACGATCTCTTTGGCGAAATCCTCCAGTGCTTTGGAGATACGATAGGCCCGCTCGATTTTGACCCCCTCCATTCGTCCGATGATCTTCTCCATATCCTCGTCTCTCTTTCGTCTCAGCCGCTCCTCCACAGCCTGATCCTCGATCGGATTGGCCACCTCTTCGTTGTAGATGGCAAAAAAGTTCCCCGAAATCAGCCCCTGCTGCGAAAGCGCCCTCTGCCACGCTCCGATGACATCTTCGAGGTTGTCTTCACGTGCCGTCGTATCGATCTGATTCAGGATATAGAGGATCTTGTCGCTGTCGCGTTTGCCTACCGTCGCCCCCACCAGATGCTGCAGTGTATCACGCATGGCGCCCGGTTCTGGATGGCGTGCATCGAAGAAAATCAGTACCAGATCACTCATCCCGATAATATGGTCGGTAATGCGCAATATCGAATCGCGTTGTGCATCGGCGTCGAAACCCGGTGAATCGATAAGAATCTCTCCTTTGATCGCATCCGATTTGACCGTTTTGAGCTGAAGATAGAGGTTGACGCGGTTGCCTTCCCCTTTCTCCACCTTCTCGACCTCTTCGCTGATATTGTAGAAGGGGAAACGCGGATCGGCGTCGAGGGCGAGGCCCGGCAGCGTCATCGGTTTTTCATTGGTGCCGTAGGTGATGACGGTAAACTTGTCATCGACCGCCTGGTTGCCGCTCTCCTGGACTTTCACACCCAGATAGCTGTTGATGAATGTCGACTTGCCCGCGGAAAAGGTTCCGAGCACCGAAATGAGTGGCCACCAGGAAATATTGGCGGTGTAACTCTCTTCGGGAGTCAAAAATCCCAGTGCATGGGCAGTTTTGTCCAACTCTTCATACTGTTTGATGACATCGAGCAGGACGGGATTCTCTTCGCTCAGGTGCTGCTTCAGTTTTTTGTATCGTTCTTTGGGTGTCATGGGTTATCCTCGTTTAGAAAATGATCTCTTCGTCGACCGGAGCGGCCTCTTCTGCAGGCAGCGGTGACAGGTCGGTATAGAGGGCGTCACGCCCGTTGCGTTCGGCATGGTAGACTCCTTCGGGCTCTTCGAATTTGCGCTTGTACTCCGGATGCTTCCTGACCAGTGCCTGGTAGAAGACCCGTGTTACCGGTGCGGCGGTACGGCCGCCCGTTTCACGCTTCGGAAGCGGTGTATTGTCGTCGTTACCGAACCAGACAATCGTTTCAATATCCGGTGTAAAAGAGCAGAACCAGGTATCCACGCTGTTGTTGGTGGTTCCCGTCTTACCCGCCACATCCAATCCGGGAACCCTGGCATTGCGTCCTGTACCGCGTTTGACGACATCCCGAAGCATATCGACAAGCAGATAGGCCTGGGGTTTGGCATAAACCTCTTTGCTTCTGCTCTCGATGTGCTCCACCATTTTACCGCTGTCGTCGTATACCGCTACAACCAGCCGGGGTTCATGCAACGTTCCCATATCGGCGAACACTGTATAGAGTCTCGCCATCTGCAATGGCGAGAGTGCGATATTGCCGAGTGCAATGGAAAGGTTGTAGGGAAGATCCCGGATTCCGAAAATCTCCAGTTTTTTGTGCAGTGTCGAGATGCCGATTTCACTGGCCAGATTGATCGTCGCCAGGTTGCGTGAATGGATCAGCGCTTCCCGCAGAGTAATCATCCCTTTGTAATCTTTTTCATAATTTTTCGGTTGCCACAGTTTTTCGGTGTCTCCTTCATCGAAACGGTAGGTCCTCGCGATATCCGGAACCCTGCTTTCCGGGTTGTATCCCAGATTGAGTGCCGTTTCATAGATGAAAGGCTTGAAAGCGGAACCCGGCTGACGACGCGATGAAACGGCACGGTTAAACGGGCTCTGTGTATAGTCCACACCGCCCAGCATGGCGAGAATATCACCGCTCCGTCCATCAAGGACCACCATGGCGCCATTGAAGGTTTCGGAGATGTTATCATCCGATGCGTGTCTCTTCCAGTAGGCATCGTAGCCGAATTTGAGCGCTTTGCGCGCCATCGCCTGGTACTCGAGATCCACCGCCGTATCGATTCTGTACCCCCCGGACCGGATATCGGGATATTTCGCCTGGAGCTGATTGACGACGGCATCGACGATATAGGGTGCCTTGTTCTGGGTCAGGGTGTCGTCATAGACTTTCGGAGCTGCCTTGATCTCCCGCATGTAGGTGGCCTCATCAATCCAACCGAGTCTCTTCATGCGTTCCAGGACCCGGTTGGCCCGGGCCATCGCATTGGCATAATGGCGCGTCGGATCGTACGCGCTGGGTGCCTTCGGGAGACCGACCAGAATCGCGATCTCCTTTAGACCCAATTTGTCGAGATCCTTGTGGAAATAACCAAATGCGGCCGTCCGGATACCATAATATCCATGCCCGAAAAATATGGCGTTCAGATAGCGTTCCAGAATCTCTTCCTTTGTCAACTCCTGCTCGAGGCGTATCGAAAGGAGTGCCTCCTTGATCTTTCGTTCGAGTTTCTTTTCGCGTGTCAGCAGTGTCGATTTGACCAGCTGCTGCGTCAATGTCGACGCTCCCTCCACCATCTTTCTCGCTTTGATATCTTTGATGATCGCACGGAATATCGCTTCCGGATTGACTCCATGATGCTCGAAAAAGAGAGTGTCTTCGATCGCGACAAGCGCTTCGACAACCCGTCCGGGAATTTCGTTATAGGGGACATAGATACGGTGTTCTCTGTCGAAAACATTGGCGAGCAGTTTGCCGTTACGATCGAATATCTGTGTCGTTTTCGGAGGATTGTACCGCACAAGCGGTTCGACCTGATGCCCGATTTCGAAATAGAGATAGACGAGGTACCCAAACAGCAGAGTCCCTCCGATTATCCCGAAACGAATCGACCACTTCGTAAAAAATCTAATCAACTTCTAAACTCCCGATTTGCAAAATTGGCTTCGATCAGCGCGCTTGTATAGGGCGAAACAGGGTTGCCGAGAACCTTTTCCGTTTTGCCGCTTTCCATCACGCGACCCTCACGGATAACCGTAATGTCACTGCAGAGTTTCGCCGCTGTCGAAATGTCATGGGTCACGAAGAGCATTTTAAAGCCGAGTTCACGCTGAAGATCCAGCAGAAGCTCTACGATCACGCTGCGAAGCTCGGCATCGAGCGCCGTCGTCGGCTCATCGAGCAGCAACAGTTTCGGTTCGGACGAAAGCGCCATCGCGATGACGACACGTTGCAGCTGTCCACCGGAAAGCTCCGGCGGGAAACGGTCGATCAGCGCCTTTTCGAGCCCAACCTGTTCCATCATCTCCGGTGCTTTCTCTTCCGCCACGATCCACTGATCCTTTATTGTCGTCAACGGCGACAGCGCGGTAAAAGGATTCTGCGGCACATATGCGACCGTTCTGCCGCGTTCGAGTGCGAAATCGCTTTCACATGCCAGATGCGCCTCGAAACCCTTCGGCAGCATGCCCAGTAGCGCCTTGAGCGTCAGACTTTTGCCGCTGCCACTCTCGCCGACGAGCGCGAGAGAGCGCCGGATCGTAAAGGCGATATCGACAAAAACTCTCTCCTCTTTGCGTATTTTCAAAGAGCTGCACCGGAACTCACGCATGCAGCAGTCCGTCGAGTGTTTCGAAGAGTTGACGGTACCGCTTCGGTTTGACCGAAGCACGCAATATGATCCGCAACATCGGCTTCGCAACAGTCGGTGGACGGATCGCTCCGATCTCGTAACCCAATTCTCCGAGTTGATCGCGCAGACGCAGTGTCGTTTCGATATCGGGCATCGGTACCGGTACGATCATCCCTTCGGGACGCCATTTCGCAAACTCCTCCGCCACGTTTCGGAGCCGTGCGATTCTGTCGAACAGTTTGTTACGCTTTTCGGCTATGAAATTGAACCCTTCATGCGCAAGTGCGATATCGAAAAGCGATGGAGCGGTGGCGTAGATCAGTGGTTTGGCCCGGTTGTGAAGAAACGATACGATCTCGTCGGAGGCGAGGATGTAGGCACCGTAACTGCCGTAGGCTTTTCCGAGTGTGCCCATTTTGATATGCCGCCCATTCGGGACAATGCCGTAATGGTCGAAAACCCCCAGCAGATTGGGGCCCACCGTCCCGCTGCTGTGCGCTTCGTCGACGATCATCAGCGCATCGAACCATTCGGCAATATCGAAAAATTCCCGTTTGACCAGGTCACCCTCCATCGAATAGACTCCCTCGACCGCGATGATGCGTCTCCCTTCCACCGGGGTATCGGAAAGCCTTTCAATCAGATCGGCCGGATCGTTGTGCCGGAACGTGACGATCTCGCCCTGAACCAGCTTCGTCGCCATCATACCGCTCGCATGATACCGTTCATCGACAAAGAGCACATCGCCGCGCCGCACCAATGCCTCGATCAATCCGAGATTGGCGAGAAACCCGCTGCCGGCCACCACCCCGGCCTCGAATCCGTTCGCTTCGCAGAGCCGGTATTCGAAATTGCGGTGGATGGGATGATAGCCGCCGACAAACAGCGAGGACTTCGGAGCGTGCCACGGATATTCCGAAACCCGCTTGCAGGCACGTCTGAAGAGCTTTTTTTTGTGGGCGAGACCGAGATAGTCGTTGCTGGCCATATCGACGGCATCCGGATCCGCCATGATCGGACGGCGAAAGCGTCCCGAACGCTCCAGCGCTTTCAGTTCTTTTTCATACATGCGACCACCCTTTCGGGCTGAAAATTATCGACCATCGACTACTCCTCCAGCCACGGCAGCAGTTTTTCCACCGTCAATCCCATGGCACAGCTCTCGTAACCCCGCACGCTTCGGATATAGGGTTTGCAGAAACCTTCCACCATGCAGGCGCCCGCCTTTCCGCGCCACTCCCCGCTTGCGATATATCGCACCATATCCGTTTCGTCGAACGGTGCGAAGGTATAGACCGTATCGGAGAGATCGATAAACATTTTTTCTTTCGACTTGTAGACCATGCAGGTGATGATGGCCACGTCACTGCCGCTCTGCATCCGGAGAATCCGGCGTGCATCCTCTTCGTCTCTCGCTTTGCGAAGTATCTCTCCGTGCGCCGTCACCACCGTATCGGCACAGAGAATCGGCGTATCGAGCCCATATTCTGTTTCGCAGGCCTGCATCTTTCCCATTGCGGCATGATAGACGAAGTTTTTCGGTACCGCATGATCCAGCGCCTCTTCGTCGAAATCGCATCCGGCCTGTCGGAATGCGATCCCATGGCTTCGCAAAATCTTCGCCCGCGTTTCGGAACCGGAACCCAGAAGTAACATCCTAAAAGCCCCTCAGATAGATGCCCAGCACCAACGCCAGTACCCCCAGCGCGATATTGACCGGAAGCATCAGATTGGGAATCGGCGCCATCATCGCCCTAGCCCCTGCGAGATCACCGGAGACGAAACGGCGCTCGGCCACGTTGCGCCGATAGACCATGAGGGCGTAGTTGGCCGTCATAACCAGCCAGACACCCGCTTTCAGATAGAGGACAGTCGCCAGTCCCGTACCCGGTGCCCAGATCGCCACACCCATCACGCCTCCCGTCAGAAGAATCAGAACGACGAAGGGAAACACCAGTGCGAAGAGGTTGCGGACAATCTCCAGCGTACGGGCCAGCCGGATCTTGTCATCTTCGATATGCTGCAGTCCGGGATGGACTGCCAGCCGCATGCCGATCATGCCCCCGACCCAGACGATCGCGCCCAGTACATGGAGAAAAACAAGGAAAAAGGCGTAGTTGTTGAAGATCTCAACGGCAATCTCTTTCATCGTCTCCTCCTTTTTCCTGTCGTGAACGGTGCACGGTAAACGGACACATTCTGTTCATCCCGCTACAATGTCTCTTTCAGATATTCCATCGCCCTGATTTTCGCTTCGGCGATTTTGGAGGGCTCTTTTCCCCCCGCCTGGGCGAAGTCGTCGCGGCCACCACCTCCACCGCCAAGAATCGGAGCGATCGCTTTGACCCACGCACCGGCCTTGACGGAGGTGTTCTTCTGCCCGGCGGCGATCAGTACCTTCTCCCCTCTCTTCTGGAAAAGCATCACAGCCACTTTCTCGTGGGCGTTTTTCAGATCGTCGATCATCGCCTTGATGTCGCCGCCCTCCACCTCGTCGACGACGACGGTGATATCGCCGATCTTCTCGCTTTTCACATCGCTCGTTTTGGCTTTCTGCGCCTCCTTGAGCTCGTTTTTGAGTTGCCTCACCTGTTCCTGAAGCTTCGCAATACCCTGCAGCGGATCTTTGGCCTTGAGCTCGGTCGTGATATGCGCAAGTGTGCCTCGCACCTCTCTGACCTGTTCGTAGGCGGCATGGCCGCAAACTGCCTCGATACGGCGTACCCCGGCACTGACGCCGCTCTCCTTGGTAATCAGAAACATACCGATTTCCGCCGTATTTCGGACATGCGTCCCCCCGCAGAGTTCGATGCTTTTCTCCCCAAACGTGACGACGCGCACCCTGTCGCCGTACTTTTCGCCGAAAAGCGCCATCGCCCCTTTCGCTTTGGCCGATTCGATATCCATCTCCTCCACTTCGCCTTCGATGCCGCGCTCGATCTTCTCGTTGACCCACGCTTCGACCGCCGCGATCTCTTCCGCGCTCATCGCTTTGGGATGGCTGAAATCGAAACGGAGCCGGTCCGCTTCGACAAGCGAGCCCGCCTGCGTGACATGGTCGCCCAGAATTTCACGCAATGCACTGTGGAGCAGGTGGGTGGCACTGTGGTGTTTGGCGATCTCGTGGCGCGCCGTGTCGACGACCGTTTCGACGAGATCGTTTTCGCAGATCTTCGTTTTCGCTTCGATTTCGGAGAGATTGATCTCAAAGAATTTTTTCGTATCGACCACGTCGGCGACCGTCGCGCCATCCTCCATATTCCGAATCATACCCGCATCGCCGGTCTGGCCGCCGCTTTCGGCATAGAACGGCGTGATATCGAGCATCACCCAGCCCTTCTCACCCGGTTCGAGACATTTGACCCGGGCGAAACCGTCATTCAGTACCGCCAGCACCCGGCTCTCGGCTTTCAGGTTATCGTATCCCACGAAAGTGTTATGGCCGAATTCGTCCAGCAACGCTTTGAAATCACCCTCGACCCTCGTGTCGCCGCTCCCTTTCCACGCCGCTTTGGCGCGTTCGCGCTGCTCCTGCATCAGCCGCTCGAATTCGGCAGTATCGACGTCAAGGCCTTTCTCTTTGAGCATGTCCTGCGTCAGGTCGAGAGGGAACCCATAGGTGTCGTAGAGCTTGAAAGCGACAGCCCCGCTGAAAAGCCGTTCGGTGTTGGCGAGCTCTTTTTCGAAGAGTTCGATGCCTGCCGCGATCGTCGCGAAAAACCGCTCCTCTTCGAGCTGCATCATCTGCCTGACCCTCTCCCTCTTCTCGTTCAGATAGGTGTAGTGGCCGCCCATGATGGTGACCAGTGTATCGACAAGTCTGAACATGAAGGGCTCGCGCAGGCCCAGCATATAGCCGTGACGGACAGCGCGGCGCAGAATGCGCCGCAGCACATATCCGCGCCCTTCGTTGGAGAAGTTGACCCCCTGCGCCAGCAGAAAGGTCGTCGAACGCAGGTGGTCGGCGATGACACGGTAGCTTGCACCGCTTTCGTATATGTAGGGTCTGCCCACCAGTTCTTCGACGGCACGGATGATCGGCATGAAGAGTTCGGTGTCGTAGTTGCTCCGTTTCCCCTCTTTCACCGCAACTACCCGCTCCAACCCCATGCCGGTATCGATGGAGGGCTTCGGAAGCGGCGTCAGGTTTCCCTCCTTGTCGCGTTCGTACTGCATGAAGACGAGGTTCCATATCTCCAGGAAGCGGTCACCGTCTCCCCCCAGGTAGTCTTCCGGGCCGCTGAAATGCTCTTCGCCCTGGTCGAAGAAGATTTCGCTGCAGGGCCCGCAGGGCCCCGTGTCGCCCATCTGCCAGAAGTTGTCCTTGTCTCCCATGCGCAAAATCCGCTCTCTGGCGATATGTTTCGCCCAGATAGCCTCCGCTTCGTCGTCGCTCTCGTGCACGGTAACCCAGAGTTTGTCGACCGGAAGCCCCAGGATATCGGTGACGAACTCCCACGCGTAGGCGATGGCATCCTCCTTGAAGTAGTCCCCGAAGCTGAAGTTTCCCAACATTTCGAAAAAGGTGTGATGGCGCGCCGTGTGGCCGACGTTTTCGAGATCGTTGTGCTTGCCGCCCGCACGGATACAGGTCTGGCAGCTTGCGGCTCTCGGAGGGTTGGGAACCGGCACTTCGCCGGTAAAGATGTTTTTGAACGGCACCATCCCCGCATTGGTGAAGAGGAGTGTCGGATCGTCCGGAACCAGCGGCGAGCTTTCGTAAATCGTGTGCCCCTTGGAGGCGAAATAGTCCAAAAAAGCCTGTCGAATATCCATCGAAAATAACCTTGTTTTGATAAACTGATGTTACGCAGTTTTTATAGTGGATAGATTTTATCCAAAAACTTTTGAAATTTCGGTTACTGGAGAAAAGAAGAGAGTTATTACGCTTTTTTCGGCCCGCTTTTCGATGCCGCTGCAAAGGATTCGATCACACCCACGATCAATGGCGTGAAGTAGGCGATGGTTTCCGGTGCGACCGTCTGCCAGAAAAGCGAGGAGCCTGCCCGCTTGAGATCTCCTTCGTTCAATGCGCGCAGAAGTTCCGACATGTCGATCCCGGGATCGGTCTCCCGGACTCTCGCTTTCGCCTCCTCGAGAGAGAGGGTTCTGGGGGCGTACCGCCCTTTTACGATCGCATCGAACCGCCTTCTCGCTTCGGCACGGCTATCCATTGCTATGGCCTCATCTTCAAAGCGGCAAGGGCGAAGAGGATTGCACAGATCAGAAGCATCGTGGCGGCGACAAAAGGGGCCGACGTTTCGGAGAGGTAGATGGCAACAACCCGGTAAACACCCCATATCGCAAAACCGAGCGCTCCCAGAAGTGCTGCGACTGCGCCCACGATCCAGCCGACCATCCAGCCGCCACGATAGAGAGTGTGCCGCAATGCGTTACGTTGCTCCTCCATGAATCGCGCCGCTGACTCCTGGAGCGCGCGGCTCTCCGCCTCCAGAAGATCCATCAGCGCGATAACGAAGTCGGATATGGTTACCTTGCTCATCCGCTCTTACCGCCCAGAACCTTGCCCAGCAAAAAGCCGATTCCGGCGGCCACGAGAAGGGTTCCGACCGGATGCTCTTTCTGTTGCTGTTTGATCATTTCAATCGCTTCTTCACCCTGCGCCTTCACCGCTTCGAGCTGCTCGAGCTGTTCTTTCGGAATTTGCGAGACAACCTTTTCTTTCACCTCATCGACCGAGCTTCTGATCTTCTCCTCCCCGATCTTTCCAAGCGTCTCGGTCAGTTTGAGCAGATCTTTTTTCAATGTTTCGATCTCTTTTCTGAGGGCTTCGACATCTTTATCCGCCTGCGGTGCGTCTGTCGCTTTCTGTGGCATGGCATCCTCCTTCTTTTCATGTTTTCCATTATTATAGCCCAAGACGAAGATTTTGTTACAATGACGACAAATTTTTTTCAGGAGAAGAGCGTGCAGGCAATCGATGTCAACTCCGACGAATTTCAGGCTGAACTCGAAAAGACCTGGAAATTCGTCGACAAGGTCAACAAGCAGTTCGGTTTCGTCCAGAACCCCGACCAGGAGATCAACGAGGGCGTCGCGATGGGACTCGCCCGCAACAAACTGATCTACGGAAAGCGTTACTGTCCCTGCTTCATGGTGATCGGCGAGACGCCGGAAGAGCGCAAGAGCGCCGACAACCGCATCTGCCCGTGCAAACCGGCGCTCGAAAAAGAGATCCCCGAACAGGGCTACTGCCACTGCGGCATCTTCTGCACGCCGGAGTATGCCGACCGGCACGCCAAAGAGGAGGCGATCGAAGAGGCGGTGCATCTGCATTCGCGCGGCCTGACCCGGGAGGAGGCGCAGATACTCGTCGAAAAGAGTCAGCTCGACGGCGACGAACTCGAAGCGCTACTGGAAGCCAGGGATCTGGGCATGGTTGATTTCGAGCTGATCGACGTCCGCGAACCGATGGAGTTCCAGATGGGTCATATCAAAGGAACCGACGCACTCTGGCCGACCTCGCAGTTCTATGACTGGTTCGAGAAGATTCAGAACAAGAAAGAGGAGCGCATGATTCTCTACTGCCATACCGGCAGCCGAAGCTACCAGGTTCAGCATGTGTTGCAGGCACAGGGTTTCAGACAGATCGGCAACCTGACCTACGGTATTATCGCGTTCAACGGGGAGATCGAACGCTAAGGGCAACGGAGAGTTTGCCCTTTCAGACGTTGGCAATCTTTTTGATTTGCCGATCGTGCCAGCCACTGAAAAAGAGCAGTGCCACGATCGCGCCGATCAGTGCGAACATCATATCGGACTGGGTATCCCACTCATACCCCTGCATCGCCAGAAACGCTTCCGCCGCCTTGCCGCTGACCAGCGCCACCCACCATTCGATCAACTCGTAAAAGGCACTGAGTGCGAGAGCGAAACAGACGACAAAAAAGTTCATCCATCCTCTTTTTGGAATGATCTTCAGACGGATGATGATTTCCCTCGCAATCAGCGCCGGCACGAATCCCTGGACAAAATGCCCCAGTTTGTCGTAATTGTTGCGGGTAGTGCCGAAAAGATGGTCGAAAAAGGGGACTTCCGCGTAGGTATAGTGGCCGCCGATCATCAGAACAGCCATATGGATCAGGATGAGCCAGTAGAGCAGCGGTGTCAGCCTGAATGAACGATACGTTCCTGCAAGCACGAGAAACCCGATGAGCGCCGGTGCGACTTCCAGCACCCATGTCAGACGATCTTTCGGTTCATACCCCGACCAGATGAGAAGAGCGAAAAAAATCGCGAGCCAGAGAGATTTCATCATCTACTGATACTCCACCGGAGAGAGCAGTCCTATCGCGACGAGAGAAACGATCGTATATGCCACGGTGGCCCATTTCCAGATTTTTTCATTCGTCGAAAACTGCACGAGAATCAGAAAAAGCCCCATAAAGAATTCCAGTACATTCCCCGGTATCCAGAGCGGGACATTGAAAAGGAGCGGATTGCTGAAAAAGGCGAGGAAAAAGAAAGAGGCGAGTGCCACGAGTGCCCAGCGCCCGTCGTCCAGGAATTGCTCCCATGCATCGCCGCCCTGATCGTCCGACGTCTTCGGCACGATCAAAGCTCCCGAAACAAAAAGAAGAAGCGCCATAAAGAGCAGCATCGCAAATTTGAATGCCGTCCAGGATTTGATCAGAAGATCGAGTTCGAAACTGGCCCAGATAAACTGCATCTGCCAGAGAAACACCAGACCGGCCCATACCAGCGGTATCCAGTGAAGTTGGATTTTATGACGTAAACGGAATGTCTGGACAGCATCGTTCAGCAGCTGGGTGATACCCAGACCGATGATCAGCAGGAGTGCGGCGACCACATACTCGAAAATCCTCATAATCCGTCCGATCCGACAATCGCATCGACGATAATCTGTGCACCGTTCGGTTTAATGAGAGATATGAGATTTTTGGATACGGATGCAATATCGCTTTCGAGGATCTTCAAGACCGCATCAACTTCCAATGCTTCCTGCCGAACAACCCAGCCGGCATGACGTTCCACAAGGTAGCTTGCATTGTGGTACTGATGGTCACCGGCAGCATAGGGGTAGGGAACGAACAGTGTCGGTATCCGGTTGGCGGCCAGCTCCCAAAGCGTACTGGCACCGGCACGGCTTATGGCAAAATCGGCATCCGCAATCTTTGTATGGAGTGCTTTGTCGAAGGCGAACACATCGGCATCGATGCCGAGTGATGCATACCCTTTCCTGATGCGATCATAGTCGAGACGGCCTGTCTGATGCATGATGGCAATACCACGTTGCTGCAGGTGCGGAGCTATCTCCAACGCGAACGCGTTGATGGCTCTGGCACCCTGGCTGCCGCCGAGGAATATGACGCTCTGCACCTCTCTGCGGAGCCGGGCAGTCTCGAAAAAGATATCGGCAACCGGATAGTCGATCCGATCATCCCCGTAGGATGAGAAAAATCGTCTGGCAAACGGTTTCAGAAGCCGGTTGAGGCGCCCGCTGACGGCATTCTGTTCATGAATGTAAAAGGGAATACCGCCAAAGAGTGCGGCGAACGATGCCGGTGCTGCCGAAAAGCCACCGACGCTCAACACGGCGTCGATTTGGTGCTCTTTGATAAAATGTCGGGCCTGCATCACTGCTTTCAAAACCTGTAGCAACGATGCGATTTTGCCAAAACCCTTTTGATTGACGACACCCCGTGTCGGCAGAAAGAGCTTCCCGGCAAACTCCCCATCCTCACCGAACCAACTCCTGTCCTGTCCGCTTTCGCTGCCGATATAAAAGGGCCGGATACCGCGCCTGAGAAGTTCCTCCTTGACGGCACGTACGATCGCAAGGTGTCCGCCTGTACCGCCACCGGTCAACAAGATCGAGTGTTGAGTGGATCCGCTTTGCGGATCTATCGGTTTCTCACTTCCCACTTCCCACTTCTCTCTATTTGAGCGTGGCATACCGCTCTTCCAGCGATTCCAGCAATTTTTCGTAAGTGATGTCGGGGTTTCGGGCAAGAATCTCCTGCATCACCACATTGTCCTCTCTGCCGTCCCACACCTTTCTGTAGATACCCTCTTTGTATCCGTGCATCTGTCTGAACTGGTTCAGGGCGTTTTTTCCGATATAGAGACGGTAGAGCTCATCGAAATTCATGCCCACTGCATCCACACACTCCCAGAATTGTTCCAGCAGCTCTTCGTGGTAGGCATCGTCGTCGGTTTTGATCAGTGCCAGAGCCATCAGGTTTTCGAATGGCTCCAGCAGCGTTTCGATGCGGGCATTGTCCGCTTCGCTCCAGGAGTTCGGAAGCCTGACGGCGCCCTCTCTCATCGTCGCCAGTGCCAGCTTCGCCGCCGCCTCCGGAGAGCGGAACCGCAGAATGTAGCTCATGACAAAATGCCAGATATCGACCATTTCGATCTTGATATTTTCCAGATCGATGCCACCGGCGATATTTTTCCAGTGCTTCCAGCTGAAGCTGTCGATCAGCTCCGCACTCTCCATGACGATGCACCGTTTCCAGTTGATCACCTTCCCCTGCTTCGTCACCCCTTCGCGCCATTTCGGCCCGTTGGTATCGTCGTTGAGCCGATTCTGCAAAACGAACATCTCCAGCATCTTTTCATACTTCCTGCTTCCCACTTCTTACTCCTCACTCAATTTTCATAGTCTCGCCTTCTTGCTCATCGAAAGCGCCAGTCCTATCCCGATCGAAAGCGCTACAATCTGGGACCCCCCGTAACTGAGAAACGGCACCGCGATACCCTTGAGGGGAATGACACCGCTGATTCCCAGCGCATTGATCAGAAATGCAAAGCCGATAATCATCGCCAACCCCGAACAGTAGAGGTAGTAGATGGTATTGCCGACCCTTCCAGCGATTTTGAGAAGCCGGTAGATGACAAACATCAGCAGCATGACAACCGCAGTCACACCGACCACCCCGATCTCCTCTGTCATACCGGCCAGGACGAAGTCGGTATGGACTTCACTGAGAAAGCCGAGTTTCAGGACACCGTTGCCGAGACCTACACCGAAAAGTCCGCCATGATGGATGGCATGCAGGGAATTGCTCACCTGATAGGGCTCTTCGACGAGATTGACTTTTGGAACGGCATGGGCCCATTGGGGAAAGAGTTTCGCAATACTGTTCTGCAGCATGAACCACCACCCTTTGAATCGTTCGATCCGGTGGGGGGATGTAACGACGAATGCCGCGATCGCAAGAATGCCAAGAAGAATGGAGAAGCCGAAGATACGGATGCTGCTTCCGGCGAAAATCATCATGAAAAGCAGGGTCGCGGCGAGAACGACCACCTGGCCCAGATCGTTCTGGAAAATGGCGATGATGAACATGATGGCGGCGAACACGATGATGTATGGCAGCAAAAGCAGCAGCTCTTCCTTGAGGGTATAGCGTGTATCTTTCGAACGGGCGGCATGTTTGGGAAGAACCCTGCGGGAAAAACTCCATGCCAGGAAAAAGACGAATCCCACTTTGAAAAACTCGACAGGCGCGAGAGAGACGGGCCCAAGCCGGATCCACCGTTTCGCCCCGCCAATCTCTTTGGCAATCTGTTCCGGCAGAAACGGGATGGCAATCATCAGCAAAGCGGAGGTGACAAGCAATATGAAGCCAAGCCATATAACGATTCTGTCGGGATTCTGTCGGGCGATAAGCCACATCAGAACAATTCCCACCATGCCGGCGGCAAACTGGCGCAAAAGGAAATGGTAGGGTGCCGCATTGTAAAGGAGTACAGTATATGCCGAAAGTGAATAACTGAAAACGATGCCTATGACAATCAGGGTTACAGCGGCTAGGAAAAGAGGGCGATCGATCATTCAGTGTATCTTTTGAAATATTGTGTCGTCATAAAATATTTGTTATTATATGTAATGTTAACTGATACTAAGGTTTGTTTTTCATACTTTTTTCGAATTTTCGTATACTCCTTTTTATTGCTTCTTGCGGCAGGATGTGAATCCCATGTCCACAAAGAGAAAAAAACGCTGGAAGAGCCGAAATTCATCCGCTATACCGTCAAATCCTATCAGCAGACGATGCAGATTCTGAACAACCTGGGTTATACGCAGGAACGCTTCAAAAAGGGAATGAAAAAGATTCCACGGGTTGAACTTACGCGTATTTCCAGCCGCTGGTCGAATGAGTCGAAAAACATCCCGATCGAAGAGAAAAAAAGTCTTTTTCTCCGTTTACTGGCATCGGGGGCGCTTCAGGCTCTTGAAGAGATCAAAGAGGAACGCACCAGGCTGCTCGATATCCTTCAAAAAATCTCCAAAGCCCCGATTTCCCGTAAAGAGAGCCACTGGTTACGAAAACTGGCAAAAAAATACAAGGTTATCAAAAAGAGAAGCGATATTCTGACTCCGGAAAAACTGGAAGAGCTGAAAAAACGCGTCGATATCGTACCGCCCTCTTTGATCCTCGCCCAGGGAGCGGTCGAAAGCGGATGGGGCACGTCCCGTTTCGCAATCCGGGGAAATGCCCTCTTCGGCCAATGGAGTTTCAGCAAAACGGCTCTCAAACCCAAAGAGCAGAGGAGACAGCTTGGCAATTACGGTCTGGCAACATTTAAAACACCGCTCGATTCGATTCGATCCTATCTTCTCAATCTCAATACCCATCCCGCTTACAGGAGTTTCCGCAATTTGCGGAAAAAACTCCGCGATGAAGGCAAACTTCTGAGCGGTCCCGTACTGGCGGAGACGCTCGAAAGCTACTCCGAACGTGGCAAAGACTATATCGATGAGCTGCTGAGTGTCATTCGCATAAACAATCTCGCCTGGCTGGATCGGGCAAAGCTTGGCGACAACTCTCCAATCATCATCCATCCGGACGCATAGCCCCACACTCCGATAGGGAACGATTTTTGCTTGCAGTATGGCAATATTTCGTTCAAGGACACATCGATGGAAATCAGCCGCGTTCACGGATTGATGAAAGATGCACTCGATTACCGGGCCGCACGGCAGGATATGATCAGTTCCAATATCGCCAATGTCGATACACCCTACTACAGGGCACGCGACATCTCGTTTGAAAACATACTGGAAAAAGAGCGAAACCATCTCTTTCCTGCGATCCGCTCCCATCTCGAGATGGCAGTGACGAACGAAAAACATCTGCATCCGGCAGAGTCGGCGGATGCGGAAAAAGCACAACTGTTTTTCCGTGACGGCCACATGGTCCGCAACGATGGCAACACGGTGGACCTGGATGTGGAAACAACCGAAATGGCCAAAAATACCGTCATGTACAATGCATTGGTTGCCGCACTCAAAAAAGATAGTGCAATCTTTCGCAGCGTCATCGACGCATCGGCCAAAACGTAAGAGATAAAAGGGTATCAACATGGCATTTCTCAGCAGTTTCGATATCAACGGATACGGCCTCTCCGCCCAGCGCTTTCGTGTCAATATCATCAGTTCGAATATCGCCAACGCCAACACAACGCGAACCGACGAAGGAGGTCCATACCGACGGCGCGAAGTGGTTTTTAAAGCTTTCAATTTCGATAAAGTTTTACAGAGTAAAATAGAAAATGATTCAGAGTTTCTGCCCTATTCCGATCCGCTGGATGAAGGGGTGGAAGGGAAACGTGTCAAACCTTCCGTACTGGGTGTCGTTGTCGACAAGGTGGTTCGGGATGACAGCGAGCCGAGAATGAAATACGATCCGTCCCATCCCGATGCGAATGCGGAAGGGTATGTTGCCTATCCAAATATCAACCCGGTGATCGAAATGGCCGATCTTATAGAAGCAACACGAGCCTATCAGGCCAATGTAGCGGCGTTTCAGAGCGTCAAAGCGATGGCGACCAGCGCCATCGATATTCTAAGAGCGTAAGGATGTGAAGAGAATGGATAAGAATGTGCAGGGTGTCAACCAGCTTTCGACCAGTGATCTTCTCAACAAAAAAAGCAGTGCCAAAGTAGAAGGGTCCGAGTTTGGCGACGTGCTCAAAGAGACGTTGAACGAAGTGAACGAACTGCAGAAAGAGGGCCAGAAAGCGATGAGCGATATCGCGACGGGACAGGTCAAAGATCTTCATCAGGCCGCCATCGCGATCGACAAAGCCGAACTCAGTATGAAAATGATGCTCGAAGTACGCAACAAGGCGATCAATGCGTACAAAGAAATTTTACGAACCCAGATCTGATTTCATCATAAACCCAAACTGACGTGTCGCCACTTTTTACATCCAACAGCGAACTCGACAAACGAATCGGGAAAAAGACCAAGCTTCTCATTCTTCTGCTTCTGCTTTCCGTTGGCGTATTGGTCTTTATCGGCTCGATTTTTCATACCTCCGTCGACAACAGACATATTCCAAAACTCATTATCAGCGAAACCAACCGGGCATTGCGCGGAAGCATCGTCAGCAAAGAGGGATTCAAACTCGCTTTCAGCCAAAAACTCTACAAGGCGATGATCAATACCAAAAACATCGATCCCGACAAAAAAGAGCTCTTCATCAAGCTTTTCAGCATCTACAGCGGCATACCTGCCAGAACCATCGAAAAAAGGTTGAAAAAGAGGGGAAATGTCGTACTCTCCTACTCGATCGACGCAAACCGTGCGAAATATCTCAAAGAGCTCGCACGCAAACTTCGTCTCCTGAATGTTTTCATCCCCTATCAGACCAAAAACGGGCGCATCATCAAATATGGACTCAGCATCACGGAGAGCGGTGAATCACGCATATTTGCCTATAAAGACATCCTGACACCTGTGTTGGGATACATGCGCAAAAAAGAGGAAGATGGATTTACCCGACCCGCGGGCGTCAAGGGTCTCGAAAAATATTATGAAGAGGAGCTTCGTCCCATCCAGAACGGCTTTGTCAAAGGTGAACGCGACATCGGCAATACGATCATCCTGAACGCGAACAGTTTCGTCCGTCCCGCCATCGACGGCATGACAATTCATCTGAACATTTCCATCGGCCTCCAAAAAGTACTTGAAGCACTACTGGACAGTGCAAAAAAAGAGCACAACGCCAAGGAGGTGATCGCCTGCATCATGGAATCGAAAACCGGCCATATCGTTTCGATCGCGACATCCAACCGCTACAATCCGGACAGCATCCGCAAAAAAGATTACCCTTCGCTCAATGTCGCCGCAGCCGAATATACCTACGAGCCCGGTTCGGTCATGAAACCGATCACCTTCGCACTCCTTCTGAAACAGCACAAAGTCAATCCGATGGAAATAGTTCGAACCTGGAACGGCCGTTACAAACTCGGCAGAAAAATCATCACGGACGAACACAAAGAGGCGTGGATGAGTGCCGAAAACGTCATCGTCTACTCTTCCAACATCGGTATCGCCCAGCTTGCCCAACGCCTCGACGGCATCGATTTCGTCGAAGGGCTCAAAGATTTCGGCTTTACTCAGAAAACCGGCATCGACCTTCCCTACGAACATACCGGCATCATGCCGCACGTCACCCAGATGGAGAGTGAAATCTACAAAGCGACCGTCGGATACGGGTACGGCATGCGCGCCACTCTGCTTCAGTTGATACGCGCCTACAACGTCTTCAACAACCGGGGTCGACTCGTCGAACCAAAAATTGTCGCCGATATCGTCGATCCGATGGGAAAACACTATTCTGTAGTCCAGAACGAAGAAGAGCGGCAGGTGATTCCGCCGGCCACCGCCTACAAAATGCAGAGGATTCTGGAAAAGGTCGTCATCAAGGGAACCGGTACCAAAGCGCAGGTTCCCGGCATCCAGGTCGGCGGCAAAACGGGGACGGCACACATCGCATCCAGACGGGGCGGTTACGCGAAACTCTACAACAGCTCGTTCATCGGCTTCGCCAACGACAAAACCCATCGCTACACGATCGGTGTTCTGGTCAGGGAGGCGAAAAAACCCTACCACTATTTTGCGGCGATGTCAGCCGTTCCTGTGTTCCGTCAGGTCGTCGAACTGTTGATCGAACAGGGTGAACTGGTGCCCGATCCGTCACTCGGCATCTATCCGAAACTTCGAAAAAGAACCCATTAAGGGCACCTCTAAAAGCCCTTAAATCCAGATATTATCGATCAGGCGTGTCGCTCCCACTCTGGCGGCCACAAGAATGATCGTCTTCTTTATCTCCACCTTCCGAAGCGGCCGGAAGTCGCGGTCGACGATGGCGATATACTCCACATCGATCTCTTTCATTATATCCTTCATCGCCATTTCGATCGCATCCGCATCGGTCTCTCCCGCCATGATCAGGCGGGACGCCCGTTTGAGCGAACGCGATATGCTGAGCGCCCTCTTCCGCTCTTCGGGCTTCAGATAGATGTTGCGGCTGCTGAGCGCCAAACCATCCTCTTCGCGTACCGTATCGACGGGAACGATCTCCAGCGGCATAAAAAAATCTTCGACCATCTTCTGGAGAATCCTCAGTTGCTGGGCATCCTTCTTTCCGAAATAGGCCCGTGTCGGCTGTACGATGTTGAAGAGTTTCATCACCACCTGCACGACCCCGTCGAAATGTCCCGGACGCCTGTTCCCCTCCAGCACGTACCCGAGATAGGCCGGAGCTTTGAGTTTCACCTCGTCGCCATGATACATCGTTTCGATGTCGGGCATGAAGAGTACGTCGACACCGGCCAGTTCGCAGATTTTCCGGTCTGCCTCTTCGCGCCGGGGATACTTGTCGAGATCTTCGCCCGGAAGAAACTGGGTCGGATTGACGAAGATGGAGACGACGACACGGTCGTTTTCGGTACGGGCTCTCTGTATCAGCGTCAGATGGCCCTGATGCAACGCACCCATCGTCGGAACGAAACCGACACTCCCTTCCATTTTCTCTCTGAGGGCTTGAATTTCTTCAATATTTTTGATAATTTGCACTGGAAGCCTTTTGGGTATAATTCCAATAAATTTTATAACAATTATAGCAAGGACAGAGAGTGGACAGTTACGAATTTTCCGAACTGATGAAAAAACTTCAGACCAAAATCGAAAACATCAAAAACATCATCAAACCCGACGAGATCAAAAAACGGCTCGACGAAATCGCAAAAATGGAGATGCAGGAGGATTTCTGGAGCGACGCCAAGAAGGCTGGCGACATCCAGAAAGAGAAAAACCGCCTCGAACGGATCCTCAAACGCTACGAAGAGGCGGAAAGTGCGGTGAACGACGCGTTGGATCTCTTCGAGATGGCGACGGAGGAGAAGGACGAAGAGACGCTGGAACAGCTCTTCTCCGAAGCGCCGGAGATCGAGGAGCGGGTCAACAAGGTGGAGATCGAAGTGATGCTCTCCGGCCCCCACGACGCCAACAACGCCATCGTCTCGATCCACCCGGGCGCCGGCGGCACCGAGAGCCAGGACTGGGCGAGCATCCTCTACCGGATGTATCTGCGCTGGGCGGAGCGCCACGGCTTCAAGGTCGAAGTGCTCGATTACCAGGAGGGGGACGAGGCGGGCATCAAGGATGTCAGTTTCATCATCAAGGGCGAAAATGCCTACGGCTACCTGAAGGTCGAAAACGGCATCCACCG